>JAKBAX010000109.1 GCA_021808785.1 Actinomycetes bacterium
CCGGGCGACACCGGCGAGGTCATGGCACTGGCCATGGGGCTCGGGGCGGGAGTCGACCTGATGGACGAGGCGTGGTGGATCCCGACGGCCATCCGGGCCGACGGCTCGCCCGTGTTCGTCAACGGCGAGCGGGCCAAACCCGGCTCGATCATGGTGGACTCGGCCGGAAAACGGTACTTCAACGAAGCCATGTCCTACATGGAGGCGGTGCAGCGGATGTACCAGCGGGACCGGGAGGTGCCGGCGGTACCGAGCTGGTACATCATGGACCGCCGCTGCCGGCATCGGTACCCCCTGTCGTTCCGCCGTCCCGGGCTCAGCCCCCAGAAGCTGAAGACGCGGGACTTCACCATCAAAGCCCGCACCCTGCCGGAGCTGGCCGCGGCCTGCGGAATCGACGCGGCCGGCCTGCAGGCGACTGTCGAGCGGTTCAACCGGTTCGCCGCCCGCGGCGTGGACGAAGATTTCCACCGGGGCGAGGGGGACCACGAGCGGTGGTACGGCGACGACGCCAACCGACCGAACCCGTGCCTCGGGCCCATCGACAAGCCCCCCTTCTACGCCATCGCCCTCTATCCCGGAGACGTCGGCACCAGTGGCGGGTTGCTCTGTGACGAGCGGTCGCGGGTGCTGGACCGGGCCGGTGTCCCGATCCCGGGGCTGTACGCGTCCGGCAACATCACCGCCTCGGTGATGGGGCGGACCTACCCCGGACCGGGCGCCAGCATCGGGGCCTCCCTGATCTTCGCCTACATCGCCGCGGAGGACGTCGCCGACCGCCGAGGCGCGGCGGTGCCGGGCTCGCCTACCTGACCGGCCGCGGTCAAGGCGTCGGGTGGGTGCCTTCGGTGGTCTCGCCCATGGCCTTGCCCGCCGGTAGGGGGGGTTCGTCCATGTCAAAGGGGTTCTTGGCCAGGATGGCGCCATCCACCGCCAGGGTCTGGCCCGACACGTAGCCGGCCAGGTCGGTCAAGAGGTACAAGACGGCGGCCGCGATGTCGCTGGTACGGCCCATCGACGCCAGCTTCCCATCGGCCAACTCCTCGGGGTCCACCCCGCGGGTGAAGGCGACCCGGGGGCTGGCGATGCTGCCGGGGGCCACTGCGTTGACCCGCACCTCGAACGGGCGCAGCTCCCAGGCCGCGGTCTTGACGAGGTGGGAGAGTCCGGCCTTGGCCACGCCGTAGGAGGCGTGGAAGGGGGCGCTCGAGATGCCGTTCATGGACGCGATGAAGACCAACGAACCGCGTCGCTGCTGGCGCATCACCCGCCCGGCCGCCCGGATCACGAGGAAGGCGTGGCGGACGACCGTCTCCTGCACCCAGTCCCAGTCCTCCTCGGATGTATCGACGATGGCGCCGTAGCGGGCCATGCCCACGATGTCGACCACTCCGTCGATCGAGCCCAACTCGGTCACGGTCCGCTCGACCATGGACTGCACGTCATCGGCCCGACGGGCGTCGCCGACGACCGGCACCCCACCCACCTCCTTGGCCACCGCCTCGGCCCGGGCCGGGTCGATGTCGGCGCACACCACCCGGCCGCCGTGGGCGGATATGGCGTGGGCTGTCTGGCGCCCCATGCCCCGGCCCGCTCCTACGACCAGGTAGCCCCGGCCGTGCAGGTCCATCATGGCCCGGTAGTCGGGCACAGATGTGGTGTCGAGTCCCTCCAGGCTGTCCATGGTCCCCCTCGATCGTCGTCGACGACGCTAGGAGGACGACGTTAGGACAAAAGGGAGGCCCGTGCGGTTCCAGGTCCGTCAGGTCAGTCCCAGCTCCCGGCTGAGCTCGGGGGCGTAGTTCCACTTGCGCAGGTATCGGCCGGCATCGCCGTTCGTGGCCAGGTACTCGATCACCGCCGCCGTGACCTGCGGCGATTCACTGCCGTAGTGATCCTCGAAGGGGTCCTTGGGCGCCAGGGCCATCCTCTTCTCCGTGACCACGTTGCCGGGATCCACGTTGAAGGCCATGACGGCCGGGCCGAACTCGGCGTTGATCCCACCGGCGACCCGCCCGAAGGCGGCCTTGGAAGCGGAGTAGCCGATGCCCCACCCGCCGTCGCCGGCGGGGCCCCGAGGGTCGAGCCGGGCCGACGCCGAGACCATGTTGACGATGCGCCCGGCGCCCGCCTCGACCATGGCCGGCACCACTTGCTGGATGAGCAGGACCTGGTGGATGTAGTTGGCGGTGATCAGCCGACCCATCGACTCCGCGGTCAGGTCGGCCACGCGGTCCATGGAGGCGCCGCCCGCGAGGATGGCGTTGTTGACCAGTACGTCCACCCGGCCCCATTCGCCCAGCACCATCTGGGCTGCGCCCACCACCTGATCGGCAGCCATCAGATCCATCCGGATGGGAAGCGCCCGGCGGCCCCGTTGGCGGATCTCCTTCTCGGTGAGCTCGAGGCTTCCCGGTATGGCGACGACGGCCTCTGTCGAACGCACCGAGTTGACCTCGGTCCGGCCCTCACCCTCGTGGGCGGTGCGGGCCGTGAAGGCCACGTCGAAGCCGGCGTCGGCCAGGCGAAGGGCGGTGGCTTTACCGATGCCCCGACTGGCTCCGGTCACCATGGCGATGGGCGCTGATGTCACGCCTGGGCACAATAGCTACCGCGCCGGGTACCAGGTCCGGATCAGGAGCGCTTTGCACACCGGGGTCGCAGCGCGAACCACCAGATGGCCGCCATCGTCCCCAAGCTCCCCAATAAGGCGATCGGCTTGCGTGCCAGCGACCTAGCCATGGACGGCAACGGTAGCCGACCGGGTCACCCGGTCGGCACGAGCCGGTGGATGACCCGGCACCGGGCCGCCGGCTTGCCCGACGGCAGGATCAGCTCGCTCTCGAGGGTGCAGAACCGCGTGGTCACCGCGATCACCCGGGCCACCGCCTTCATGGGCGCCGGGGCGACCATGGCCGGTCGCACGTAGTTGATATTGAACGAGACCGGCACGTGCTCGACGTTCCTAGGTGAGGCGGCCAGGGCGGCGTAGCGGGTGGCCCGGGTGACGAGCAGCCCGATGGCGCCGCCGTGCAGGGAGCCGTAATTGGACGACCAACCGGAGTCGAGTTGCGCGCTGTAGATGGCTCCTCCCTCGAACAGCTCGAGGCCGCCCTTCAGATACCGGTCGACCGGCGCCGGTGCGAAGTCGCTCCGCCAGGGGAAGGCCAGGTGGTCGACCTGGGGCAGCTCGGCTCGGTCGTCGACCATGGGCCGGGCCGGCACCGTGACACTCGTGCACTGGGACTGCCCGAAGGGGCCCTCGTCGTCGAGCATCACGCCCTGGGCGACGCCCATGGCGTCGTTGTAGGCCGAGTTGTGGCTGCGGACCTCCACCGTGCCCCGAGCCGCTCGGGTGGTCTGATAGGCCACCTCGATCAGGATCGAGTTGTCCGGCCAGGCTGCGGAGTTGATGTTGGCCATGGCGTTGTTGTTGTCCGCGATGGCCGCCAGATAGCCGAAGGGCACCGACCCGTCGGCCTCACTCTGTTCGGGGGTGCAGCGGATCGTGGCGCTGGCCCGGCCACTGGCCTGGTCCCAGATAGCGCCGCCCATCGCCAAGTTGGTGGACAGCTCGCCCGAAAAGTCCGGGGGGAGGTGATCTCGCGAACGATCAGTGGTCAACTTCAGCCTTCGTATTCGTGGGGGGTGCCCGGCAGGTTAGTGGCTGCTCCGGCCGGGGATGGAGGTGTCGACGCCACGGTGCTGCCACACCTCGGTCAGATCGGGGAAGCGGCGCAGCGACGTGCCGCCGTCGACCGTGATCGACTCGCCGGTGACCCACGATGACTCCGGCCCGGCCAGATACCGGATGGCCTGACCGATGTCGATGGCCTCGCCCGGCCGGGCCAGGGGCTGCTCCACCATGTAGCGCTCGAGGGCCTCGGGATCCTCGCTCAGGTGGCCATCGTTGCCGTTGCGGGTGAGGCCGGGACGGACCATGTTGACCCTGACACCGGCCGCCCCCAGCTCGTCGGCGGCGACCCGGCACAGCATCTCCAGCCCGGCCTTGGCCGCGCAGTAGGGGCCGAACATGGGGGCCGACTCGGTGGCCTGCATGGAGGACACCGCCACGATGGAGCCGCCGCCCCCGGCGACCATCCTGGTCCCGACGTGCTTGAGGACCAGGAAGGTGGAGGTGATGTTGGCGGTCAGGGTGTGCTCCAGCGAGGCCACGGTCTGAGCCAGGACCGGCAGTGGAGTGGCACCGCCGCCCACGACGGCGACGGCCATGTCGATCCGCCCCTCCGGGCCGGCGGCTCGGGCCGCCATCTCGATGACCGCCTCCTCGTCGAGGGCGTCCACCTCCATCAGATCCACGGACCCGGTCCCGGACCCGATGGCTTCGGTGACCCGCTCGGCGGCCCGTTCGAGCTTGGACCGGGTACGGCCGGCCAGCAGCACGTGGGCGCCATCGCGGGCCAGCAGTACCGCGGCCGCCCCGCCGATGGCCCCTCCACCGCCGGTCACCACCGCCCGCATGTCGCCGAGTGGCTGGGTGCCATCAGAACCCATTCCTTTGTCCCCTTTGCTCATGGACGACTATGACAGCACCCGCCGGCGGAAGGCCCGGACGCCCGCCGCCAGGAAGAGGACGGCGAAGCCGATCAGCACCGGGTAGACGATGTAGAAGTGCATGTGGGCGCTGTTGGTGAAGGCCCCTCTCAACCCCTCGTTGACATACACGAGCGGATTGATGCAGACGAGGATCTGCAGCCAGCTGAACCCGCCCACCTTGACCGGCGCCAGCCGGGTCCATTGATAGTAGGTACCGCCGAGGAACGTGATGGGCAGAACGATGAAGCCGAACATCAAACCGATGTTGCGGGGCTCGAACACGCAGCCGAGAAGCAGCCCGCCGGCGCTGAAGACCACGCAGGTGAGCGGCAGCAGGGTCAGCACCACCCACCAACGGATGTTGAACACCGCGTGCACGCCGGCCGCGTGGACCACCGAGGCGATGGGGAACACGATCAGGGCGGCCAGGAGCCCCTGGATCAGGCCGGCCACGATCTTGGCCACCGCGACCAGCCATACCGGGCACGGGGCCTGGACCCGGTCTTCGATCTCGCGGGTGAAGCCGAACTCCTGCGACAGCTGCAGGGCCACCGACTGCACCCCCTGGAACATCACCGAGATCCCGACCACGCCCGGGACCAGAACGGTGGCGAAGGTGGATGAGCCCCTCCCCCCGCCGACAGACTGACCGATCTGGGGGAACACGTACAAGAAGACGAACACCAACAGGAACGGCTGGATCAGGGTCCGCAGCACGAACTCGAGGACGTGCTTGCGCAGGACGGTCAGGTCCCGCAGGAGCAGGGCTCCGAGGGCGATGCGGCTGGCTGCCGCCGCGCTCCTGAGCGGGGTCACCGCAATGGTAGGGGCGGGAGGCTGTCCGGCCACGACGGTCATCAGTCGCGCAGCTCCTTTCCGGTCAGGTTGATGAACACCGTCTCGAGCGTCGGCTCGGAGACCGACAGGTCGGCCAGGTGGAAGCCGCCCCGCTCGGCGGCCGCCACCACCCGCGGGACCACCCCGTCGGCCCGGGCGATGTGCAGCTCGACCCCGCCGTCGACCGGGCGGACCCGGGTCGTGCCCTCCACCTCCCGCTCGAAGTGGGCGGCCAGCCCGGCCGGCTCCCCTACGGTGCGCACCGTGACGATGGTGTCGGCGCCGACCGTGGCCTTCAGCGCGGCCGGGGTGTCGAGGGCCAGCATGCGGCCCCGGTCCATGATGGCCACCCGGTGGCAGAGCTGGTCGGCCTCCTCCATGTAGTGGGTGGTGAGCAGGATCGTCTGCCCGGCCCGGTTGAGCTCGCCGAGCAGCTCCCACAGGGCCAGGCGGCTCTGCGGGTCGAGACCGGCGGTCGGCTCGTCCATGAAGAGCACGGCGGGCCGGTGCAGGATGGAGCGGGCCACCATCAGCCGTTGTGCCATCCCCCCGGACAGGGCGTACACCGATTTGTCCGCCCACTTGCCCAACTGGAACTGCTCCAGCAGATCCGTGGCCGCCCGGCGGCTCTCCTTGGCCCCGATCCCGAACAGCCGCCCATGGAAATACAGGTTCTCCCAGCAGGTGAGCTGGCGGTCCAGGGTGTTCTGCTGTGACACCACCCCGATCAGCTGCTTGGCCAGGGCCGGATGGGCGACGACGTCGATGCCGCCGACCAGGGCGGTCCCCGAGGTGGGGATGACCCGCGTGGTGAGCATCCCGGCCGTGGTCGTCTTGCCCGCCCCGTTGGGCCCGAGCAGACCGAAGATCTCGCCCCGCCGGACCCGCAGGTCGAGGCCGTCGACGGCCTTGAAGTCGGCCCCCGGATAGACCTTGGTCAGACCCTCCGTGTGGATGATCCCGTCGGCCACTGTCGTGGTCCCGGCCCGGCCGGGCTTCTCGCCTGGCGCAGGTGGGTCCGGCGACCGGTAGCGGTGAGGGCGGCGGAGCACGTGCGGCGCTCGTCCAGGCTGCGCACCCGCTCCACCAGGCCGCCCCATCAGCCGCGATGGTCCCATATCCAGCGATTCGACGTCAATCGACGGTGGCGGGGCCCGGGCCGCTCCGCACCGCCACAGTGGCGGCCGCCACCACGATCACCACCCCGCCGAGCTGCACCGGGGCGGGCCGCTCGGACAGGAAGGCCCACGCCAGGAGGACGGCCGCGGTCGGCTGGAGAAGAAGGGCGACCGAGGCCTGGGCGCTGGTCGATCGGGTCAGGGCGGTGGCGATGAGGAGCCAACCGAGGACCTGGGTCGTGATGGCCAGCAGGATGAGCCAGCCGGCGCTCGGCCACGTGGGGACCAGCCTGAGGGTTCCGGTCGCGGCCCCGGCGACGAAGGCGCTCACGGCGGTGGAAGCGGTGACCAAGGTCATGAACGCGGCGTTGCGCTGGTGGCGCGAGTCGGCGTTGCGGCCGATGAGCAGGAGGAACACCGCGTAGGCCAACGCGCTCGCCACCCCGCTGAGCGTCCCCTGGATGGCGACGTGGCGGAGGGAACCGCCCCCGACCTGGCCCGAGACCAGCCACACCCCGGCGAGCATGACGGGCAGGAGGCGCATCAGGCGTGGTGAGGGGCGGGTGCCGAAAGCCAGCCACCCCCCCGCGGCGACGAACATGACCTGGCTGTCCTGCAGGACCGTCGCCAGCCCGGCTCCGACTCCCCTGATCGAGTCGAACCACAGGATCAGGTCGGCGGCCAAGAAGGCGCCGGCACCGACCCCGAGAGCGGCCTGGCGCGGCGACAGTCGGCCCGGTCGCTTCGATTCGCGGCGGGCGAGCAGCAGGAGGAAGGGTAGGGCGTACAGACACCGGTAGAAGGCCACCGTCGAGGCCGACGTACCGGCCAGCTGCATGATCGTGGAACTGGCCCCGGTGACGAGCGCGCCGGCTACGGCCAGGGCGTCTCCCCCCGGTCCGGCCCGTACCACCGGGGATCCCTCGGGTTTCACCTGCGTGTCGTCATTCGAAGCGGGGCACGCGGGCGAACCAGGGGTGGGCCCGCTCCAGCTGGCCGGCCAACCGGAACAGGGTGGCCTCGTCCCCGAAGCGACCGAGGAAGTGTGAGCCGACAGGGAGCCCGGCGGGCGACCGGTCGAGTGGCACCGTCATGGCCGGCTGACCCGTCGCATTGGCGACCGCGGTGAAGGCGGCCATGGCCTGTATGCCCTCGAGGGATGCGCGGTCGGTGCCGGTGAGCCGACCGAGGCGGGGCGCTTCGACGGCCATGGCGGGGGAGAGGACCACGTCGACATCTTCGAACGCGCTCCCGATCGCCCGGCTGACCTGGTGTACGGCCTGCACGGCGGTGGCGTACTGAACCGCAGTGGTCTGTCGGCCCATCTGGGTGATGAGGGCGCTCGAGGGGTCCAGGTCGTCGGTACGTTGCTCCCGACCCAGCTCGCCCAGACGCCGGTCGACGGCCAGTGCCACCCAAGGAGCGATCATCCCTGATCGGGTTGTGGCGTACAGCTCCTCCGGGAAGGGCCAGGACCAGTCGACCACGTGGTGACCGAGGGCTTCGCAGCGCCCAGCGGTCCGCCGGGCCGCGTCCGCGCCGGCCGGATCGACCTCTTCGCCGCCCGGCGGCGTCAGGCACAGGCCGATCCGCAGCGGGCCGGGATCCCGGGTCGTTTCGTCCAGGTATGACGCCGGACCCGGCGGCGCGGGGTACGGATCACCGGGCATCGAACCGGCTGTGGCATCGAGAAGCACGGCGCTGTCACGCACCGAGCGCGACACCGCGTGCTGGCAGCTCAGGCCGCCCCATCCTTCGCCCCGTTCCGGGCCGAAGGTGATCCGGCCTCTCGTCGGCTTCAAGCCGAACACCCCGCAACACGATGCCGGGATGCGGATGGAGCCGCCTCCGTCGGTGGCATGGGCCGCCGGCAGGATGCCCGATGCCACGGCGGCCGCGGCCCCGCCGCTCGAGCCGCCGGCGCTGTACTCGTAGGCCCACGGGTTGAGGGTGGGTCCGAACAGCCCGGGCTCCGTGGTGGGACTGAGGCCGAGCTCGGCGGTGTTGGTCTTGGCGAAGATCACCAGGCCGGCCCGCCGCAACCGGGCCACTATTTCCGAGTCCCGTTCCCCGACCGCGCCGGCGAAGAGTCGGCTCCCGTTCGAGGTCGGGGTCCCCTCCATCTGGGTCCACAGGTCCTTCAACGCATAGGGCACGCCTCTGAGAGGTCCGGCCGGCAGGACTCCGGCGATGGCCTGGCGAGCCGTCTGTTGCAGATCGGCGACGATGCAGTTGAGGTCGGCCCGGGCGTCGGCGGCGTCGAGCGCGGCGTCCAACAGCTCCTCCGGGGTCACCTGACCGGCTGCCACCAGTGCGGCCAGACCCACGCCGTCGTATGAGCGGTACTCCTCGTGTCTCATCCCTCTACCTCGGTTCCCCGTTGCGTATGAGTGGTTATGTGCTATAACAGAATGGTGAGGTTATCAAACCCAACAGTTGTAGGAGATCACAAGGGCCCGCGTCTTGCGGTTACTCCCGAGGCCATAGTCGACGCGGCCGCCCGCATCGTGGACTGCGAAGGAATCGACGCTCTCACGCTCAGCCGGGTGGCGGCCGAGCTGCAGGTCTCGCAGCCGGCCATGTACAAGCATGTGGCGGGCGTCGAGGAGGTGCTACGGCGCCTGGCTCTCCGGGCCCGTCACCTCCTGGCCGAGCGATTGCGCCATGCTGCGGTGGGCCGCTCCGGCGACCGGGCGGTCGAAGCGGTGGCCGCCGCCTGGCGCGCCTTTGTCAAGGAGCATCCGGGCCTGTACGCGGCGACCGACCGGCACCCGCTGGCCGGATTCACCGATCTCGAAGAGGCGGTGGCCGACATCATCTCCATCCTCGGGCAGATCGTCGCCGGCTACGGCATGGCCGAGGAGGACGCCGAGCACGGGGCCTGGTCGCTCCGTAGCGCCATCCACGGTTTCGTGGTGCTCGAAGCCGAACAGGGCCATCCCGGACCGCTCGATCTGGATGAAAGCTTTGCCCGCCTCATCCGGCTCATGTGCGGCGGTCTCCGGGACATGGCCGGCGCGCCACCGACCGGGCGACCCGGCCGCACCCGTCGATCCAGCAGATGACCATGTACATACACAGAGGGGGAACGTTGCATTCCGAGCTCACATCCACCAAAGACCGGCGCGCCAACCACAGCTCGGCCGCGCCGACCCGGAGCCGGTGGTGGCTCGTCACGGCCTCGGCCGGCGCCGCCGTGCTGGCTCTGGCCGCGTGCTCGAGCAGCCCGGGTACGCCGGCGGCCACGACCGGGAGCCGGGGCACAGTCGCCCGCCAGGCCAACAACGGCACCACTTCGAGTCAGGACCGCCTCGGCAATCCGGCGGGGGTGACCATCCGCTTCGCCGACCAGCTGAAGGACATACAGACCATCGTCATGGCCAACAACGCCCTCCAAGGAGCCCCTTACTCGGTGGATTGGAGCCAGTTCACCGCCGGCCCTCCCATCGTGGCGGCCGAGACGGGCGGCTCGGTGGACCTCGGGGTGATGGCCGAGACCCCGACCATCTTCGCCCAGGCCGCCGGTGACCCCATCGAGGTGGTGGCGGTATCGGAGGGCAGCCCGGAGTCCACTCCTTTCTCGATCGTCGTCGCTCCGTCTTCAGCCATCCGGTCGGTGTCGCAACTGCGCGGCAAGACGGTGGCCGTACAGGAGGGTACGACCGAGCAGTACATCCTGGTGCGGGCTCTACAGGAGGCCGGCTTGCCGTACTCGTCGGTCAGGATCGACAACCTCAACATAGTGGCCGGTGAAGCCGCGCTCGAGAGTGGCCGGGTCGACGCCTACGTGACCAGCGAACCACTCACTTCGCTCATGGTCGAAGCGGGCAAGGGCCGGGTCCTGCCCGGCGGATCTGCGGGCACCCACTACCTGCAGTACATCACGGCCAGTCGGTCGGCCCTGGCGAATCCCGATAAGCGGGCGGCCATCGTGGACCTCATCACCCGGATATTCAAAGCCGAGACCGATGACGCGAAGAACCCGACCCAGGGTGTGCAGACCTACGTCAAGACCTACGGCGTGCCGCTGGCGGTGGCCCAGAGGGCGGCGGCGTCGGTGAGCATCCTCCCGGCGGCGATCTCGCCGTCCACCGTCGAGTACCAGCAGCAGGAGGCCGACACCTTCCAGCAGCTGGGTCTGATTCCGAACCACATTGATGTGAACGGGCTCTTCGACCGTACGACGAACCAGCAGATAATGGCGGCCTGGAACGCGGCCCGGGGCGGTTCGTAGTGGCCATGACCGGACTGGCCATGGCCCCGGCCGATCCTGCCGGGCGCGACCTCACGACCCGCCGTAGGACGGCCCGGGCCGGGCGACCGGCCGCCGGTGACACCGCCCTGCGGCTGCTGCTGCCCGCTCTGGTGCTCGGGGCGTGGTGGATGCTCACCGGGCTCGGAGTGATCGCGCCGACGGTGCTCTCGTCCCCCCTCGTCACCTGGAACACCTTCTACGACCTCCTCCAGCACCACCATCTGCTGGTCGACATCGCCGCGTCGCTGGAGCGGGCCGCGGTGGGACTGGCGATCGGCGGCGGCTTCGGGCTGCTGTTCGGGCTGGTGACGGGCCTGTCGTCGATCGGGGAGCGGTTGTTCGATCTCGGCCTGCAGATGCTGCGGATGGTGCCCTTCCCGGCCCTGCTGTTCCTCTTCATCGTGTGGTTCGGCATCGGCGAGAGCGCGAAGTACGCCCTCATCGCGCTGGCCACCCTCTTCCCCATGTACCTCAACGTGAGCAACGGGGTCCGCAACGTGGACCGGCGGGTCGTCGAGGCGGCCCGCTCGTTCGGGGTGCGCGGCTGGGCACTCGTGCGCCATGTCGTGGTGCCCCTTGCCATGCCGTCGGTGCTCACCGGCCTGCGCTACTCGGCCGGAGTCTCCATCATCGCCCTGGTGTTCGCGGAGACCATCAATGCCAACACCGGTATCGGATACCTGGTGTCACAGGCGGAGAGCTTCAACCAGACATCCACTCTGGTGGTCTGCATCCTCATCTACGCCCTCCTCGGCCTGGCCGTCGACCTGGCCGTGCGCATCCTGGAGTGGCGCCTGATGCCCTGGCGGCGCCACGTGGCCGTCCGATGAACGCCTTCACCCCCACCCCCACCCCCATCAGCACCGGCCCGGCCGCGGCGCTGCGCAACGTGACCAAGGGCTTCGCCGGGCGGCCGGTGCTGAGGGGGGTCGACCTCTCGGTCGAGCCCGGCGAGTTCGTGGCGCTGCTCGGGGCGTCCGGAAGCGGCAAGACCACCATCTTGCGCATGCTGCTCGGCCTGGAGAACCCCGACCAGGGCCAGGTCGACACCGCGGCCGAGCGCAGCACCGTGTTCCAGGAGCCCCGACTGGTGGAATCCATGCGGGTGTGGCGCAACGTCGTCATCGGACTCGACCGGCGGGCGGCCACGAGGAATCAGGCGGTGGCGGCCCTCGGCGTGGTGGGTCTGGGCCACGCCGCCGGCGCCTGGCCGCGGACCCTCTCCGGCGGCGAGGCCCAACGCGTCGCTCTGGCCCGGGCTCTCGTCCGCCGGCCCCGGCTGCTCCTGCTCGACGAGCCCTTCGCCGCCCTCGATGCGTTGACGCGGCTCAAGATGCAGGCGTTGGTGGGCGAGCTCATCGGTCAGTACCGGCCGGGGGTGCTGCTGGTGACCCATGACGTCGAGGAGGCCGTTCTGCTGGCCGACCGGGTGCTGGTGCTCGTCGACGGTCGCATCGGCTGCGACGAAGTAGTGGGTATCGACAGGCCCCGGCGCGTGGGCGGCGAGAGATTCGACTCGCTCCGGGAAAAGCTCCTGGGCGAGTTGGGCGTGGTCGGTGCCGGCCTACCGGTCAGCCCCTAGGCTGCCGCCCGGCCCGGCTCCCCGTCACGGGGCCGGGCCGGTGGCCAGGGTCAGTCGGTCGTCGATGATCGGGGCCAGGTAGGAGGCATGATCGGCGGTGATGTGCGAGTAGTCGCGATAGACGAGCAGGTCGTCGACGGTGACGGGGCAGTCCTGGCCGCGGCAGAACTCGGGGCGGACGTCGATGTAGGTGGCCCCTGGGACAGGCAGTCCGGTATGTCCCCGGGCGGCGACGGTATGGGGCCTATGACCACCACGGCGGACCCACACGACCGGATGGCCGATATGGTCGATGCGAGGCCGGCCAGCCACTTGGGCCCGTTCTGCACTATGTGGTGGGCCGGGTTGTAGCCGGGCGCGATGCCGAGGATCACCAGGTTCGGATGGAGGGTGGCGATACGGGCCATGATCTGCGTCCGCCAGGTGGCGTACTCGTTGAAGGTGCGGCCCAGCACCGGACTGAAGAAGCTGATGTCCACCGGGGGACAGGTGGCTTTGGTCCAGACGTACAGCCGGTCGCCATTCTGGTTGGCGCAGGCGTCCACGGCCGGGAACCACATCGTGGCGTGGGAGTCCCCGAAGAGCACCACCGACGCGGCGCCGGTGGTCGACCGGCGTTCGGTGTCGCTGGCGGGGCGCTCACCGCCTGATCGAGTGCGCTATAAAGCCAGGCATGTCCATGGTGATCGTGCAGGGCTCGTTCGTGCTCAACCCCGAAGACCGCGAGAAGTTCCTCGCCGACAGCCTCGGCGGCATTCGCAGCTCGCGACAGGAGGACGGGTGCCTCGAGTACGTGATGGCCGCCGACCCGGCTGATCCGGGA
>JAKBAX010000110.1 GCA_021808785.1 Actinomycetes bacterium
GGGGATCGCTGACGGTCCAGGTGAACTGCACGTGCCCGGCATCGACCCGGGTGCCGGTGACGGTGGGCGTCGCCGGGGACGAGAGGTCCAAGGTCGGGGCGGTAGCGGTGACCGACGTGGTAGTCGGTGACACACCTTTGGCGCCGTGGTCGGTGAGGACGGCCGCCACGCCCACCACTGCAGCGACCACGACCACTGAGCCGGTAACCAGCTTCCATGGACTTCGGCCCGGGCGAGCGTGAGCAGCAGTCGCCGCCTCGGCTTCGGGGGTCGCGGCGGGAACGGGCACCGTCGGGCGGCGAACGGTGGCCGGTCCCTCGACCCCGCCCGGCATGCCCTGGCGCTCCCGCTGCCGACGCGAGCCGGTCCCGACCGCACCGACGCCAGGCACCGTGACCCTCCGCACCGTCGCCGGGTCTTGATCGACGCCGGCCGCAGGATCGGTGCCGCCTCGGGCGATCGTCCGGGCGGACACCCCCCCGCCGTCGACGCCTCCGTCGTGGTCGAGAGGGGGTTCGTCGAGGAGCACCAACGGGGTGGGCGCCCAGCGTTCCTCGGCCTCGATGGCCTGCAGCGAGCGGGCCAGCTGCAGGGCCGTCCGGGGGCGGTCGGGGGAGGACTTGGCCATGGCCTGGGCCAGCAGTCGTTCGAGCGACGCTGGGACGTCGTCGCGCCCGGTCCGGGGCACCGGATTCTCTCGGACGCGGCGCATGATGGCGGGGGTGCTGTTGTCCCCGCCGGGGATCTCGAACGGGGAGTGCCCGGCCAACAGATTCCAGAGGGTGGCGCCGAGCGAGTACACATCGGCGGTCCGGTCCCCGGGCGACAGGGCGAACACCACCTCCGGAGCCGACCACGGCACGGAGAGACCCCGGGTCTCCTCCTCGGCCTCGGAGCTACTGCGGGTGGCGATGCCGAAGTCGGTGAGGCCGGGCTCGCCGTACTGGCTGGTGAGGATGTTGGCCGGCTTGATGTCCCGGTGGAGTATGCCGGCCCGATGGGCGGTCTCCACCGCACAGCCGATGCGTACCCCGATCTGCAGGACCTCCGGCACGGACAGCCTCTCGCTTCGCGCCCGTACCGCCAGGTTCTTCTGGGGGTAGTACTTCATGACCAGGTACGGGCGGCCGTCGGCGGTGATGTCGGCCCCGAACACCTGGACGATGTTGGGATGGTCGGCCAGTTCGGCCATGGCGTTGGCCTCGGTGGCGAACTGGTCGCGCATGCCGTCGGAAACGCCGACTTTCAACAGGACCTTCACCGCGACCCGCAAGTGGGTGTTGGTCTGCTCATAGAGGAAGACCTCGGCATAGCCACCCGTGCCGAGGTGCCGGACGAAAGCGAGCCCGGGCAGGTCGGGCGGCGCCGCTTCGGCTGTCCGGCTCATCACGTCACCTCGTAGGTGAAGGTCACGTCGGCCAGGGACACCACGGTTCCGGGTTCGATCATGCTCGGCTGGTCGGGCCGCAGGCGCTCGGGGGGGCGGCCAGGCCGGGTCACGAGCGTGCCATTGGTGGAGTCGAGATCCGTGACGAGTACGTGCCACCCATCCAGGCGGACCTCGAGGTGATTGCGGGAGATGTCGTGGCCCGCGCTCGCCAGCTTGACCACGTGGGGCCGCTCCCCTCCCACGTGGCGGCCCTCGGTGGGGCCGCGACCCATCAGGACACCACGGTCCAGCGACACCTCGTCGCCGGTGGAGAGCCTCAAACGACCGAGGACCGGTCGGGGCACGGTCACCGGCAGCTGCTCATCGATGGACGCCCCGCAGATCCGGCACGTTCCGGCGTGAGCCGGGTTCGGATGCTGGGCCGGGCAGCGGACGGCGTGGACGGTGGGGCCCCCTGGGGAGGTGGGCAGAGCGGCGAACTGCTCCAGCAGCGCCTTCTGGGCGGCCCGGCTCACGGTGAGACCCACTTCGTCGGGTTCGACCGGGGTGACCGGCATGGCAGGCGAAGGGTGCAGGGCCGACGAAAGATGTGAATCGGGTGAAAGGGGCGGGCCGGATGCGCCAGGCATAGCGACAGCAGGCGAGTCCCCCGTTGCGGACCACGGCACGGCATCGATCAGACCGGTCGTCGATGCCCGCACCAGCGGCGGGGTGGGGGTGGGCGGCTCCCGAGCCGGCCGAGTCCCGGCCGGAGCGACCACAGCCGGAGACTCCGCCGGAAGGTCGGGCGCCGAAGCGACCACCGCTCGGGCGAGCGCAGCCGCCCCTGAGATCGGCGACGGCTCGACAGGACCGGCTACCGGCTCCTCCCCACGCACCGCGGCATCCTCCACCGTCCTAGACAGAGTCCGCCCGAACAAGTGGTCGTAACCCTCGTCGGCGTCATCCGCCATCACCCCCGCGACCGGGGCGCGAGCCGGCTGACCCGGTTCGGAGCGGTCGGTGCCGGGTTCGTCGGGACCGGCATCCACCACGGCGGGCTCTTCGATGGAGGGCGGAAGGAGGGTGGAATCGGGGTCGGCCGCCACGAAACCGATGGGGCCAGCCGGTGCCACAGCCGACGACGGCTGCTCTTTGTCCTCGTCTTCGTCGGCGACGGCCACCCAGTCGAGGCGCACCTCGGCCGCCCTGGCGATGCCCGAAGCGATAGGTAGACCTACTTCCTCGGCGCGCCGCCCACCCCGCAGGACCAGCCGGGCGGGATGCCGGGCCAGGCGGTACTCGGCGATCAGCACCCCCGTGGGACAGCGCATCTCCCCCGCCGGGCCGGGTCCCACCACGGCGACGCCCTCACCGGCCAGAAGCACGATCAGCCCATTGCCGTCGGCAACGGCTAGGAGGAGGTGGCGCGGCGTGGTCGCTACCTCGGCCCGGACCAGCCGCTCGATCTGCTCGACTCCGTCGGCCCCGCCGGCGATCTCCCACGCCCGACGAAGCAGCGGCTCCTTGGGACCGGCGTCGACGAGGAGCCAGATACCGGGCGCGACGACGGCCATCCAGGTCCCGGGCCGGTACGAGACGGCAGGTGAGCCGGCCTCGGCGCCGTCGGCGCCGACGCGGCACAATCGGTTCGGTCCCACCATTGCCTGCCTCCTCGTCCCTTACCGGTCCGACGCCACTATCGGCGGGACCGGTGGGACCGGCGGGGCTGCGACCACACGAGCCTCGTACCGGCTCCGCACCGCATCGGACTCCACGCCGCGGTGGGGCAGGCCGCGGTGGGTCAGGCCGTCGGGTGCGAGCCGGTGGTTGATGTCCCCGCCCGCCTCGACCGCGCTCACCGGCTTGGCCAGCGGGCAGGCCCGGCACAGATGCCGTTCGGCTTCGTGCGATCTCGATGCCACCCCGTTGTGCACCTCGCTCACGCTCAGCGCGGTGGAGACCACTTTCCGTACCAAGGAGCCGTCCAGGTCCTCCAGCTCGGTGGCCTTCCTGTCACTATCCGTGACCGGGTAGAGCGAGCCGTTGCCCTGCCTGACCACCCGGACGGTCAGTATGTCCGAGTCCATTCCGGTATCCCCGCCGCGGGGCCAGAAACCGCTGACCGGCCGGCCTGCCGGCGGTCGGGTACCTGCAGTGAGGACTCCACTGCACAGGTACCTACGCGACCGACCGGCACCCCGCCATGGTCGGCGCCCGCCCGGCGCCCAGGTTCCGTCTCCACTCGCCCTGCCCCTTCTTGCGCCCGACGAGCCGAGCGTCCCTTCGTCCATCCCCGACCGGGCTGTGTGGCACCCCGGGCCGTGGTCCCGGCCGAGCCCGGGCAAAGTGACGGTAGCCATACCAGGGCGGCCCAGACGCCAACTGGACGCAACTCCGGACAAGGTCGTACAGCTTCCTGGCACCGCCACCGCCCAGAGCATTGTCGGGGCGTCGCCTACATTTGCCCGGACATCGATCCCGCTGGGGCTGGCGCGGAAGGGCATTACTAATGGCGACCGATCAGGCCGATCCGGCACGGGTACAAACCCGGGAAGACCTGGCTGTCGAGCTCACCCGGCTGCGGTCGGAGTCCGGGCTGACGGTGCGCGATCTGGCCAAGCGCATCGATGCGCCGGTGGCGACCATCGGCGACTACTTCGCCGGCCGCCACCTGCCCGGTACCCGGCAACTCCCCCTGTACCGGGCCCTGCTGGAAGCCTGCGGGGTCGGAGACGGGTGGGCCGACGCCTGGGTCGACGCGCTGGTCCGGGCCCGGCGCTCCTCCGACGGGCGGGCGGCCCGGCGAGTCGCGCCCTACCGGGGGCTGGAGCCGTTCCAGGAGTCCGACGCCGACCTGTTCTTCGGGCGGCGGGCCGCCCTCGACGAGCTGCTCGGACGGCTCAGGGAGCTGGGCCGGGACCCGGGGTCGGCGGGCGGTCTGGCCGTCGTGGTCGGCCCTTCCGGTTCGGGCAAATCTTCTCTGTTGATGGCCGGCCTGCTGCCGGCGGTCAACGGCGGAACCCTCGATACCCCGTCCCGGAGCTGGCGGGCGGTGGCCGCTCGTCCGGAACAGCTCGGCGACCTCGACTCCCCGGCCGCTTTGCCGGCCGCTTTGCCGGCCGCGGCCCCCGATTCCCCGACCCCGGTGGTGGTCGTGGACGCCTTCGAGGAGGTGCTGAGCGGCCCGGCCGAACGACGCTCGGCGGTGGTCGAACAGCTGCACCGACTGAGCCGCTGGGCGCTGGTAGTGGTGGCGCTGCGGGCCGACTTCTACCAGGCGGCGGCCGAAGAGGACATCCTGCTCGGGGCCCTGCGCCGCAGCCAGGTGCTGCTCGGCCCGATGAGCCCCGACGAGCTGCGGGAAGCGGTCACCGGTCCCGCGGCCCAGGTCGGAGCGGTGCTCGAGGATGGCCTGGTCGACCTGATCCTGGCTGACCTGGCCCCCGGTGCCCGGCCCGGTTTCGCCCACGACCCGGGGGCCCTGCCCCTCCTGTCCTACGCGCTGCTGGCAGCGTGGGAACGGGCCGGGCGCAACCAGCTGACCATCGCCGACTACCGGGCGGTGGGTGGGCTGCGGGGCGCGGTGCTGCAGGCCGCGGAAGCGGCCTACCAGGGTCTGCCCCACGACGATCAAGAGCTGGCCAAGAGCCTCTTCGCCCGCCTGGTGCGCATCGAGGGAGACGGGCCCCCCACGCGGCGGCGGCCCAGCCGGACCGACCTGCTCGACACCGGCGACACCGAACGGGATGAGCGGGCGGCCGAGGTGCTCGAGCGTTTCGTGGCCGCCCGGCTCGTCACGGCCGACTCCGAGGCGGTCCAGATCAGCCACGAAGCCCTGTTGTCGGCGTGGCCGCGCCTGGCCGAATGGGTCGAGGCCGATCGCGAATGGTTGCACCTGCACCAGCAGCTCTCCGACGCGTCCGGGGTGTGGGACACCACCGGTCGCGACGACTCGCTCCTCTGGCGCGGCGCCCGCCTCGACGGAGCAGCCGAGCAGGCCGGCCGCCCGGGCCGGGAGCTCAACCGCCTGGAAGCAATGTTCCTGGCCCGTTCGCTCGAAGCCTCCGACGAGCAGCGCCACGCCGAGCGACGCCGGGCCCGCCGCAGCCAGCAGGGCGTCGTAGTGGTGGCGGTCCTGGCCGCGGTCGCCTGCGTACTGGCCGGGGTGGCCATCGGGGCCCGCTCGGACGCGGTCAAGGCCCGCGACGAGGCCCTGTCGCGCCAGGTGGCCATCGAATCGTCCCAGCTGACCACGAGCGACCCGGCCCTGGCCGCCCAGCTGGCGGTAGCCGCCTACCGGATCGCCCCGACGGTACAGGCCCGCTCCACCCTCATCAACACCACCGCGGCCGAGGTGCCGGCCCGGCTGCTCGGGCCCCCCGGGCCACAGTTCGTCGCCATGTCCGGCTCGGGCCGGCTCCTGGCGGTGGCCCAGTCGGGCAACGACAGCGTGGCCCTCTACACACTCGGTGCGGGCCCGGCCCGGCTCCGAGCCCAGCTCCAGGCCGGACCGCCGTCGGCCCAGGACTACGCGGTAGCGGTCAGCCCCGACGGGCGGCTCCTGGCCGTCGGGGGCACCACCGGGACCGTCGGCGTCTTCGACGTCACCGACCCGGCCCGGCCCCGCCGCACGGCCACGCTCACCGGATTCGCCAGCACCGTATACTCCCTGGCCTTCTCCCCCGACGGGCGCCTGCTGGCCGGCGGCGGTGCCGACGGATCACTGCGGGAATGGACTGTCAGCAACCCCCGCCACCCCACCACCGGGGAGGTACTGCACACCCCGGGCAACCCGCCGGTCAAGGCGGTGGCCTTCCTGGCCCACGGCGCCGGGCTGGTGAGCGCCGGCGCCGGGGGTACGGTCGCCGTGTGGCCACCCGGCCAGCTCACCCCGCGGCTGGCGCCCGGTGGGGGGAGCACCACCTTCCAGACCCTCTCGGTGAGCGCGGACGGGCGCTGGCTGGCGGCCGGCGCCACGGACCAGTCGGTGCACCTCTGGAACATCGGGCCGGCGGGCCGGCTGGAATCGGCCCACGCCCCGCTCACAGGGGCCACGTCGGAGATAGACAGCACCGCCTTCAACCCGGCCGGCACCCTCCTGGCGGTAGGGGCAGCCGACGGCAGCCTGCGCCTGTTCGACACCACCACCTGGACCTCCACCGTCACCCTCTCCCAACCCAACCCGGTGACCGGCCTCGCCTTCGACCCCAAGGGATCGACCGTGGTCTCGGCCGACTCGGGTGGAGTCACGAGGCTGTGGCCGCTGCCCGCACCGGCCAGCCTGACCGAGCCGGGCCAGGTCTTCTACCTCGGCTACAGCAACAGGGGCCGCCGCCTGTACGTGGTGAGCGACGGCCCGGCCGGCGACGTGACGGCCTGGAACAGCGCCGATCCACTGCACCCGACCCGCATCGACGAGATCGAGCTTCCCAAAGCGCTCGGCCCGGTGGCCGGGGCCGGGGCGGTCAACCCGGCCGGCACCCTGGTCGCGGCGGCCAACAGCGCGGCCCAGGTGCAGCTGATCAAGGTGGCCGACCCCCGCCACCCCCAGATGCTCGGGACGACCCTCGGCCAGGGGAGGCCGTTCATCGAGCAGCTGTCGTTCTCGCCCAACGGGAAGCTGCTCGCCGCCGGCGACGACAGCGGCCAGCTGCTGTTGTGGGACGTCACCCATCCGACCCGGGTCCGCCTCGACGCCATCCGGCGCGACACCAAAGGAGAGGTGCTCGGCTTCGCCTTCAGCCCCGACGGGCGCCTGCTCGCCGACGCCGCCACTGACGACAAGGTCCGAATCTACGACGTCGCCGACCCGGCCCGGCCCACGCTCCTCGCTACCCTCAGCGGCTTCAGCGACTACGCCTACGACACCGCCTTCACCCCCGACGGGCGCACCCTGATCGCCGGGAGCGCGGACGGCACCGTCCGGCTCTGGGACATCTCCAACCCATCCCGGCCGCGCCTGCTGGGCCGACCGCTGTCGGGGCCGAGCGGGTACGTCTTCTCCCTGTCGGTCAGCCCCGACGGGCGCACCCTGGCCGCGGCTTCGACCAATCACGCGGTGTGGCTCTGGAACATCGGCCAGCCCGCCCACCCGAAACTGCTGGCCACGCTGGCGGCGGCCAAGGACTCGGTGTTCGCGGTGCGCTTCGCCCCCGGCAACACCACGCTGGCGGCCAGCGGCAGCGACGACATGCTCCACCTGTGGGCCTACCAGCCCGACGCCGCGGCCAAGCAGCTCTGCGCCGAATCCGGGCAGGCCATCACCAAGGCCGAGTGGGCCCAATACATCCAGGGTCTCGGCTACAAGCCGCCCTGCGGTTGACCACTCTTCATGCTTGGTCGCCGCGGGGAACGAAAAGCGTCCGCCCTCTACGATGTGGGCTTGTGACCGAGCTCGGGTACCGCCCAGAGGGCGAGCCAGCTGAGGTTGCGGCCGGGTTCGACCTCGACGCCGGTCAGGTCCTCGACGCCGGTCAGGTCCTCGACGCCGGTCAGGTCCTCGACGCCGGTCAGGTCCTCGACGCCGGTCAGGTCCTGGACCATCTCGGCGACGCCGTCGTGGTCGCGGACGGGCACGGGCGCATCCGTTTCCTCAACCGATCCGCGGTCCGCCTGCTCGGATGGGCATCCTCGGAGCTGGTGGGCCAGGCGGTGTCGACCCTGGTGCCGTCCCGATTCGTTGCCGCACACGACGAAGGATTCTCCCGGTTCGTCGCCACCGGCGCCGGAGACGCGATCGGCGGTCCGCCGCTGGCGGTGGCGGCGCAGCACCGCGACGGCACCGAGATCCCCGTCGAGTTGAGCCTCGGCTCGCTCGGTCCCCCCGGCGACCCGGTCAACGCAGTGGTAGCCACCATTCGTGATCTCCGGGACCGTCAGGTCGTCGAGCGTCGAGCCGTCTCATGGCGCACCCTGCAGGCCAGTGTCGACGCTTCTCACGACGGAGTGCTGGCCGTCTCCCCACAAGGCAAGGTGCTGGCGATCAATCGGCGGTTCTGCGAGCTGTGGCACCTCGAGGCCGACTCCATCCGGCCCGGGCAGGATTCACCGGCCCTTTTGAGCGAATCAACAGCCCAGATCGTCGATCCCGACGCCTTCGAGTCGGCCATCCGTTGGGGCCATGACCACCCGAGCGAGACGCAGACCCTCGAGGTGGCGCTGAAGGACGGCCGGGTGCTGGAGGGCTATTCGGCTCCTCTGACCGACCAGGACGACGTGTATCTCGGGCGGGTGTGGTACCTGCACGACGACACCGAACGACGGGCGGCGGAAGCGGAACGGGCCGCCCTCACCGAAAGGCTGGCGGCGGTACAACGATCCCAACGGTTCCTCCTCGACGCCTCCGCGGTGCTCAGTCGGGTGTCGGGGTTCGCGGCGACGCTGCGGTCCCTCGCCGCGGTGGCCGTACCCACGCTGGGCGACCTGTGCCTGATCGACGTGATCGGCGAAGCCGGCGGAGTACGCAGGGTGGCCGCGGTCCATGCGGACAGGCTTCTCCAGCCCCTTGCCGACAAGCTGTACCGCTACCCGCCGAGCTCGGAGGGGGACCATCCGAGCATCCAGACCATGCGGGAGCACAGTTCTCGGTACTCGGCGGAGATGACCGACGAGTTCCTGCAGACGACATCTCGAAATGAAGAGCACTTCCGACTGCTGAAGGAGCTGTCGTTCAACAGCTACATGACCGTCCCGCTGGTTCTCGACACCGACGTGCTCGGGACCGTGACGCTGGTCTCGGCCGGATCGGGCCGCCGCTTCGGGCCGGCCGACCTGTCCCTGGCCGAGGATCTGGCCTTCCGTGTCGCGGGAGTAGTGGAGAAGGAACGCCGCTACGAGGGTCAGCGCGGCGTGTCCCACACGTTGCAGGCCAGCCTGCTGCCGAATGAGGCGCCGGTGCTGCCACCGGGCTTCGACGTCGCTGTCCGCTACCTCCCGGGAACCCTCGACGCCGAGCTCGGGGGCGACTTCTGGGACGTGTCGATCCTGCCCGACGGGGCGTTGGCCCTGGCCGTAGGCGACGTGGCCGGCCACGACATCAAGGCCGCCGCCACCATGGCCCAGCTGCGCAGCGCCTGCCGGGCCCTGAGACCACAGACATCCCAGCCGGCCGAGCTGGTCGACCTGATCCAGGCCACGTGGGACCAGCTCAACCTGGACCTCATGGCCACCGCCGTCTTCGCCCGCTTCGTCCCGGCGACGGCAACGCTGCAGATGGCCACCGCGGGCCACCCGCCGCCGCTGCTGGTCGAGGCCGGGGCGGCCGCATTCCTGCCGCTGACTCCGGCCAGCCCGCTCGGCTCCCCGCCGATCCCGGCTCACCTCTGGCAAGGGGAATGGCCCCCGGGCAGCGCCTTGGTCTTCTACACCGATGGGTTGGTCGAAGACCGCCAACGCGATCTGGCGAGCGGCATGGAGCGCCTACGCTCGGCAACCATCCTCGCCCCGTCCCTCCAGCCCGACGCCCTCGCCGATCACATCCTGGCCCAACTGTCGGGCACCGAGCGCGACGACGACGTCGCCCTCCTGGTCGTCCGGCGCAGTCCGATCGGCACCACCTCACCCGGAGAGCGAAGGTGACGGGGGCCATGGACGCAAGCGCCGCCTTCGGCGGCGACGCGGCCAGCGTGGGCGACGCCCGGAGGTTCGTCCGCGACGCCTTGGTCCGCCTCGACGCAGCGGCCTACGAGTACGCCGCCATCCAGCTGGTCAGCGAATTGTCCACCAATGCCGTCATCCACGCCCGGAGCCCGTTCGAGGTCAGCATCGAGGCGTGGGACGATCGCCTGCGCCTGGCCGTGACCGACTGGTCCCCCCGCCTGCCGCGCACCAAGCACCACAGCATCGGGGCCAGCACCGGGCGCGGGCTGGCCATAGTGGCGGCCATGGCGGCCGATTGGGGCGTCGAGCGCCACGCCGGCGGCAAGACGGTGTGGGCCCTACTGCGGTCCGACACCGTGGCCGACCCGGCCCTGGACGCGGCCGCGTGGGATTCGGTGCTCGGACTCGAAGACCTGGGCAGCCCGACCACCCGCGCCCATATCGTCGAGGAGATGGGCGGCTCCGGCGACGAGCTTCGACCCGGGCTGGTGCGCTCGTCACCGGTGACCGCGTGACCGGCGGCCCTGCGACCAGTGACCTTGTGACCGGCGGGCTGTGACCGGCGACCCGCAGGGCCTGGTCGAGGTGCGCATCATCGGCCTGCCGCTCGCCGAGTGGGCGGCGGCCCAGGAGCACGTCGACGGTCTGCTGCGGGAGTTCGCGCTCATCGGCGCCGGCCGAGAGCAGGGACTCGATCATCACGAGCCACGCCAGCTACTCGAGCTGGTCGCCCGGATCCAGGCCGAGTACGAAGGGGTCAGCGCCGATCAGGAACAACAGTTGATCGACGCGGCCGAATCGGGCGCCCAGAGCCTGGACCTCACCTACCTCGTCCCGGCCAGCACCGCGCTGGCCTGCGCCGACCTCGGCCGAGCGCTCGACGCCGCCGACCGCTACTGCCGCCAGGGAGACCACCTGCTCAGCCTGGCCACACCGCCCGCACCGCTCGCCTTCCGACGCTGGTACCTCGGGGAGTTCGTGGCCCAGATCGGGGGCGACGCCCCCACCCCGTGGCCGGAGTGGGTCTCGACCCAGCCTTCCTGAGCCGGCCCGGCCCGGCCCGCCCCGAACCGCCGGCCCCCCAACTGCCGGCCTCCCACCGGCCGGCCCGAGCCCGGCCCGAGCCCGGCCCGAGTCCTGTTAGGAGTCCGTAAGGGCACAGCCGCCCGGTCAGGAGTGCCGCTCCGAGCCATCCCGGCGGCGGACGGCCAGGCACTCCCACACCCGGTCCAACACCCGTGGGCCGGCCCCGATGAGGGCCTCGACGAACGGCCCCAGCCACGCCGCCGACTCCCGGCGGAGCCCCGTCTCCCACTCGGCCGGCGATCCCCGCTCGGGAGCCATGAGCTGCGCTGGGCCCCCCGGCCTCGGCTCGGCTCAGGAGCGCCCGGGGGTGGCGAACTCCAGTACCGCCCGGGCCCGGTGCTCGACGGTGGAGCGCTGCACCGCCAGCTCGACATTCCTCGCGCCACCGACGATCCACACCGGCCCGTCGGTGATGTGGTCGAGCCCCTCCTGGGCCACCTCCTCGGGAGCCTGGGCCGCGTCGAGGGTGTAGCCGAGCCGGGCCATGGCCGGCGTGGCGGTGAACCCTACGTTGAGGTGCAAGACGTCGACACCGAGATCCCGGCACTCGGCCCAGAGGGACTCGCTGAAGATCCGGCTGAACGCCTTCGACGCGTTGTAGGTGGCGAGGGTGGCCGATCCCATGTAACTGGCCGTCGACCCGCACAGGATGATCCCGCCCCGGCCCCGACGGCACATCGGGGCGCCGTAGTGGTGGACGAACTCAGTCTGGCCGGTGACATTGACCGCGATCACCGACCGGTAGACCTCGGGGTCGAGGTCGACGAAGTGGCCCCGGACGCTGTTGGCGCCGGCGTTGTAGATCAGCAGGCCCACCTCCACGTCGTCGGTGACGGCCCGAACCCGCTCGACGGCGCCGGGCTGGCCGAGGTCGACCGAGAGGGTCCGGACCTCGGTCCCCCCGGCCCGCAGTGCCTCGGCCAGGTCGTCGAGGGGCCCCTCCTTGCGGGCCACCAGGGCGAGGGAGAAGCCGGCCCCGGCCAGCTTCTGGGCGAAGGCGGCCCCGATGCCCTCGGAGCCCCCGACGATCAGGGCCCACGGCCCGTACCTGTCAAGGTCCATGGCATCACCGTAACGAAGGGGGTCCGTCGCATGCAGGGGTTCGGCATATTGGGGAGGCGGCCGGCTAGGGGAGGCGGCCGGACCGGGGCGCCCGCTGGGATAAGCCGCTCTGGCTAGCATGGCGGGATGGCGGGGCTTTTCTTTCGCGCCCATCTGGCGCGCCTGATGATAGCGATCTCGGCGGTGCCGGTCGGACTCATGACCACGGCCATCTCACTGAGCGGGGGGAGCGCCGCGGCAGCCACGTCGTGCCCGGCCAACGCCGGGGGACCGGTCGAGCACGCGGTGGCGGTGGCCGATGTCCAGGTGGGCGGTTGCGCCGGCTACCTGGTGGTGAGCGCCAGCGGCCAGGTGTCAGCCTTCGGGGCCGCGACCTACCACGGGGACCTGACGGCGGTCCACCTGAACGCTCCCATCGTCGGGGTCGCCTCCACGGCCGACGGCGGCGGCTACTACCTCCTCGGGGCGGACGGCGGAATATTCAGCTTCGGCGACGCCCACTTCTACGGCTCCACCGGCAACGTCCACCTCGACCAGCCGGTGGTGGGCATGGCCGCCACCTCCGACGGGGGCGGCTACTGGCTGGTGGCCTCCGACGGCGGAATATTCAGCTTCGGCGACGCCCGCTTCTACGGCTCCACCGGCAACGTCCACCTCGACCAGCCGGTGGTGGCGATGGCCCGCTCCGGCGACGGGCGCGGCTACGACCTGGTGGCCTCCGACGGCGGGGTC
>JAKBAX010000111.1 GCA_021808785.1 Actinomycetes bacterium
CTGGAGCGGCGCTTCGGCTTCACCGTGGAGGACGAGCACTTCGCCCTCACCGGCCTGTGCCGGGCCTGTCGGCCGGCGGCCGGCGCCACACCCCCCTGACGCCGACCCACGCCGACCCGCCGACCCACGCCGACCCGAGCCGACCCGCCGACCCGGGACGTCGATGGACGCCGAGGTGCCATGGGCGTCGAGGTCGATGGCGTTGCCCGGCTCCACGATGGCGATCTCCGACTGGGGTGGAGACATGAACGCCAATGGCCGCCGCCTCGCCTCCAATCCCCGTCTTCAACGACAGCCGCTCAGGCGGCCGGCCCCCGGTACTCGACGTGACGCAGCTTCCCGCCACCGAAGCTCAGTACCCACGCCCCACCCTTGGCCCCGATGCGGGGGGGCAGGCGGCGCCCGAAGTGGCGGCCCAGCTGGGGAATGAGCACCTCCATGGTCTCGCGGTGGGTGCAGAGCACCACGGTCGAGCCGTTCGCGCCGGTCTCCAGCAGCTCGCGACAAAGCTCGACCGCCGCCTTCCCGGCTGCGGTGGCCAGGGCGTCGCTCACCTCGACCTCCACCCCGACGCGGGCGGCCAGGGGCTGGACCGTCTCCTGGCAGCGGCGGGCCGGGCTCGAGATGATGCGGTCAGGCCCCCTCGGGGCGACGATCCGGCGCAAGCGGGCCGCCTGGCGCCGACCCCGGGCGACGAGGGGTCGCTCGACGTCGGCTCCGGACCACCCCTTCTTGGGCTCGGCGATGCCATGCCTCACCACGACGATGCGCATGCGCTCCGGCGTCTGCACCGGACGGATCGTAGGGGGCCCTGGTGGAGGTGTCGGCAACTAGGGGCCGGCCGGGGCGGGTAAGGGCACCGCCCGGGCCGGATAGGGCCGCACCACCACCCGGGTGCCCCGGCTGCATATCTCGCGGGCCAGGCTCTCGGCCTCTTCCCGCTCCTCGATCAAAAAGACGATCGCACCGAGATCGACGCGCCCCTCCATCGCTACGGCCCAACCCATCGCTGTTCCTCCTGACTCGCCGGTATGTGGTCGGGATCACCGAGCGCCCGGTTCATGGCCTGGACCCGGCGGGTCACGTTGACCGCGTGATCGCCGAGGCGCTCGAAGTAACGGGCCACGAGCGCCATCTCGATGGCCACCGGGATCGACACCCGGCCGGCGGCCAGCTCGGCGGTCAGGCTGACGTGCAGGTCGTCGATCTCGTCGTCGCGCTCGCGCAACAGGTCCGCCGTGGAGCCGTCACCCCGGACGAAGGCCTCCTCCGCCTGGGCCCACATATCGGTGCCCACCGCCCCCATCTGGGCCACGAGCTTGCGGGCCCTCGGGGTGAGCCACTGGGCCAGGTCCTGACCGGCGTGCGATGCGATGTGCTCGGCCAGGTCGCCGCTGCGCTCCAGCTCGGGAAGTATGTGGAGGATCAGGAGGAGGCGGTGGCGCTCGGCCGGCGCATAACGGTCGAATCCGCCCGGCCGCAACAGCTCCTGCATGACCAGCTCCTCCGCCTGGCGGTGCAGGTCGTCGATGAGCCGGTCCCGCTCGACCAGCTCGCGCGCCGCTTTGCGATCGGCGGCCAGGAAGATCCCGGTGGCCCCGTCGAGGGCCTGGCGCACCAGCTGGTAGATGCGGGCCACCGCGGCGTCCAGCTGGGCCAGGACCGAGGATGGCGGAGTTGAGGCCTCTTGGTGCATCACTTCCATACCTTCTCCGATCGCCCCTATCTGGGTCCCCGGACCACAGTCTGAGCGGCCGGACGGCCGAGCGGAAGAGGAGAAACTGGGGACATTCCTGGGGATTTCCCCTAGTCCATCCTGAGTTCACCGCTCATTAACCACCCGGTCACCGGGCACCGGCCGAGAGGGCGTCGTGGCGACCCGCCCGGGCTTCTCAACCCGGGAAGTCGGGGTGCGTCGAAGACCGGCAGCGGCAGGACCGCTCCGGCGGGATCAGGTCGATGACCGCCCGCAGCGCGTCACGCACCGTGTCCACCATCGAGCCGAGCACCTGGAACACGGCCTCCATGGTGACCGCCTCGATCTCCTCTCCACCGTCGATCCCCTCGGCTCCGGTGTCATAGTCGGTGACGAGGGCGATGCCACAGAAGCACATCCCGAGCTCCCGGGCGAGGGGGGCCTCGGGATACTGGGTCATGTTTACCACGTCCCAACCGGCCGACCGGAACCAGGCCGACTCGGCCCGGGTGGAGAAACGGGGTCCCTGGATCACCACCACGGTCCCGCGGTCGTGGACGGTCCTCCCCGCCGCAGCCGGGCCGGCCCCGCGAGCCAGCCCGGCGGCGGCCGCCGCCCGCAGTTCCGGGCAGTAGGGATCCGCGACCGACACGTGGCGCACGTCGGGCCCGTCGAAGAAGGTGTCGGGCCGGCCCCACGTCCGGTCCACGAACTGGTCGCACACCACGAGATCGCCGGGATGGACGTCGGCCCGCAGCGATCCGACCGCGCACGGGGACAACACCCGGCTCACACCGAGCGCCCGCAACGCCCACATGTTGGCCCGGTACGGGATGCGATGAGGCGGGAGGGTGTGACCAGGACCGTGGCGGGGCAGGAAGGCCACCTCCCGGCCGCCGATCCGCCCCGTCGTGACCGGTCCCGACGGCGGGCCGTAGGGGGTGCCGACCTGCTCCTCGACCGCATCGCTCAGCAACTGGTAGAAACCGCTGCCCCCGATGATGGCTATCTCCGCACCCGGCACCGCCGTACATTACGGCGGGTGAGGATCGAACGGGTCGAGCTGCGCCGCATCTCGCTGCCCCTCGTGACCGCGTTCCGGACCTCCACGGGCGCCCAGTACCACCGTGACGTCCTCCTGGTGCGGGTCGAGGGCCCCGACTCCGAAGGATGGGGCGAGTGCGTGGCCATGAACGAGCCCCTCTACTCCGCCGAATACGTCGACTCCGCCCACGCCGTGACGCGGGCCCACCTGCTCCCCCGCCTGTTGGGACGGCGGCTGACCCCCGAAGAGATCGGGCCGGCCCTGGCCGCCGTCCGCGGCCATCCCATGGCCAAGGCGGCGTTGGAAATGGCCGTCCTCGACGCCGAGCTCACCGCCCAGGGCCGCTCCCTGGCGGCCTACCTGGGTGCGGTCTGCGATCGGGTCCCGTCGGGGGTGTCGGTGGGGCTGCCCGGGCCGGGCGGGGTGCCGGAGCTGCTCGACACGGTGGCAGCCCATCTCGCCGCCGGCTACCGGCGGGTCAAACTGAAGATCGAGCCCGGCTTCGACATCGAACCGGTCCGGGCCGTGCGGGAGCGCTTCGGGCCCGACCTGGCGCTGCAGGTGGACGCCAACTCGGCCTACACCCGCGCCGACGCCGGCCACCTGGCCCGCCTCGACCCCTTCGCCCTCGTGCTCATCGAGCAGCCGCTGGCCGAGGACGACCTGGCCGGCCACGCTCTACTGTCCGGACAAATCGCCACCCCGGTATGCCTGGACGAGTCGATAACCTCCGCCGTGGTGGCGGCCGACGCCATCGACCGGGGCGCCTGCTCGGTCGTCAACATCAAAGCCGGACGGGTGGGCGGCTACCTCGAGGCCCGCCGCATCCACGACGTGTGCCGGGCCCGGGGCGTGCCGGTGTGGTGCGGGGGAATGCTCGAGACCGGCCTGGGCCGGGCCGCCAACCTGGCCCTGGCCGCCCTGCCCGGCTTCACCCTCCCGGGGGACATATCGGCGTCGGACCGCTACTGGCGCCGTGACGTGACCCGGCCCTTCGTCCTCGACGGCGGCTACATGGCACTGCCCGGCGGGCCCGGCCTCGGCGTTCGCCCCGACCCCGGCTTCCTCGCCGAGGTGACCACCTCGGTGGAAGAGATCACCCCCTCCGGGTGAACTCACCGTCGCTCGGTCACAGATGGGTAGAGAAAACGGTCGCTCACTGCAGGAACCGCTCTGGAACCGGCGGATGTGGTACGGACGGGCCCCGAAGCGGTATGTACCAATGGGTATGAGTACCATCGGTCGAGACGCCCTGATCGCCGGCCGCTACCGGATGGTCGACGTCATCGGGCGGGGTGGGATGGCCGACGTGTACCGGGCCACCGACGAGCGCCTGGGCCGGCCGGTGGCGGTGAAATGGCTGCGTGACGCCATGGAAGACCGGCGGGAGGAGGAACGGGCCCGCGCCGAGGCCCTGCTGTTGGCCCGCCTGAGCCACCCGTCGCTCGTGACGCTCTTCGACGCCGGTATAGAGGCCGGCCGGCCCTATCTGGTGATGGAGTTGATCGACGGCCCGTCCCTGGCCGTGGATGCCCCCTCGGATCCGGTCGCCGTGGCCCGGGTGGGCCGGCAGCTGGCCGAGGCACTGGAGTACATCCACGGGCAGGGCCTGGTGCACCGGGATCTCAAGCCGGCCAACGTCTTGGTGCCCGCGGCCACCGAGTGGCAGCGGGTGAAGCTGGCCGACTTCGGCATCGCCCGCCTGGTCGACGCCACCCGCCTGACCGCCACCGGCACCACCGTGGGCACGGCCGCCTACCTTGCTCCCGAGCAGGTCCGGGGAGAGCCGGTGGGCCCGGCCGCCGACGTCTGGAGCCTGGGCCTGCTTCTACTGGAGTGCCTGACCGGTCACCGGGCCTACCCGGGGCCGCCGGCCGAGGCGGCCGTGGCTCGACTGCACCGCCCCCCCGTCGTGCCCGGCGTGCTGCCGGCGGGATGGAGCGGACTGCTGCGTCGCATGACCGACCTGGATCCGGGGGCTCGCCCGTCCGCCCGCGAGGTGGCGGTAGCCCTGGAGGCCCCGGCCGGCCGGAGCGAGCCGGCCATCGCCGCCACCGAGGCCCTCGACGCGACCGCGCTCGACACCGCGGCTCTCGACGCGGCCGCGCTCGACACGGCGTGGACGGAGGGCAATCCCTGGGGGGTCCCGGCCGGCGCCCCCACCGATGTCCTGGCCGAGAGCGATCTGGACCGGGCCTTCACCGCCGGCCCCCGCCGGGGCCGCGGCCCGGTGCAGCTCACCCGGGCCAAGGTGGTGCTGGCCGTCGCGGTGGTCGCCGCCATCGTGATCGTCGCGTCGGTGCTGGCCTCGGCGAGCGGCGGCCGAACCGGCGGCGGGACATCGCCTACGACGACAGCCGGTCCGACCCGTATGCCGGCCCCGCTCCCCGCGCCCTCCGTACCGGGACCGGACGGGCCCGACCTGCAGGCCCTCCACAAGGCGGTCAACCCGTGAACCGGCGCCGAGTCCTCATTCCCCTTCTCGCCGCCACCCTCGGCTCGGCCCTCGTCGCCGGCTGTGGCCGTGCGTCCTCCACCGACGCCGGCTACGCCCCCGCCGCCGCGGTGCAACTGCAGGCCGACCTGAAGGCGGTGGATGCCGCGGTCGAGGCCCAGTCGGCGACCGCCACCCAGAACGCCGTGACGGTGCTCATCGCCGACACCGATGCCGCCGAGCGGGGGGGCCGCATCCCGGCCTCCCGGGCCCGGGCCATCGTCTCCGCCGGCCAGAAGCTCGACGCCGAGGTGCTGGCCACCGCCCCGACGACGACGACCACGACGACGACGACGACCACCACCACCACCACGACCACCCCGGTGGCCCCCGTCGCGGGCCCGTCGGGTCCCCGGCCCGGCAAGCACGACTCCGGCGGGGACCAGGGTCGGGGGGGTCATTAGCCGGGCGCTGCCGACCGCGGAGCATCTCGGACGGTTGGGGGTGGCGTGGGGCCGCCTCGACGGCGACCGAGATCGGGGGTCAGGAGGTGGTCTGCTCCCGCCGCCACATGTAATTCTCCGCGCCGCGCGACCATATTCGCCATTCGCCGTCCTCCCGACGGAGCCGGTCGGTGTAGATGGTGAGGACGTGCAGGAGGTCGAAGCCCTTGTGCTGCACCTTCAGTACGGCATCGAGGTAGGAGGTGGCTGACGCCTGATCTCCGTCCACATCGATGTGGTGATTGGTCATCCGGTGCATGGTGGGGCCCACGTCCCGGTGCAGCTGGTCCAGCCACGCGACCAGCGGCTCCCGCTCGTCCCACTTGCCGGCGTGGCCGTAGTCGGCCGAGCAGTCCTCGCTGAAGCAGCTGCGCACCATCTCCCAGTCCCGCCGGTCCACTCCGGTGGCGTAGCGGTCGATGACGTCCCGGATGGCGGCGGCGTCGTCGTATCGACCCATGGACGGAGCAATCTACTATCGCTTGGATGCGGTACGGAGCGGTGTTCCCCCAGGCCGAGATCGACCGGTTCGATCCCGACGAGGTGGTGGCCTTCGTCCAGCGGGTGGAGGAGGCCGGCTACGACCACCTGCTGGTGTACGACCACGTGCTCGGGGCCGATGCCGCGGCCCGGCCCGGCTGGCGGGGCTTCTACGACAGCGACGACCCCTTCCTCGAGCCTCTCGTCCTCTTCTCCTACCTGGCCCGCAGCTGCACCCTGGAGTTCACGACCGGGGTGATGATCCTGCCGCAGCGCCAGACGGCACTGGTGGCCAAGCAGGTAGCCACCCTCGAGGGCCTGGCCCCCGGTCGGGTCCGCCTCGGCGTCGGCATCGGCTGGAACCCGGTCGAGTACCAGGCCCTCGGGGTCGACTTCGCCGAGCGGGTGGCGCGCATCGAGGAGCAGATCCCGCTGCTGCGCCGGCTGTGGGCGGAGCCCACTCTCACCCACGCCGGCCGCTACGACACGATCCACGCCGCGGGCATCCACCCCAGGCCGGCCGGGACGGTCCCGATATGGATCGGCTGCGGGGCCCACCCGAAGGCCCTGTCGCGCGTCGGGCGGCTGGCCGACGGGTGGCTGCCGATGCCCGACATCCAGCCCCAGAACGGCCTGGAGGAGGCGTGGGCGGCGGTACGGGCGGCGGCCGGTGAAGCCGGCCGCGACCCGGCCGCGCTGGGCCTGGAGGGACAGATCTGGGTCCCACCGGACCGGGTGGCCAAGGTGGCCGAACGGGCCGCCGGCTGGCGCCACGCCGGCGCCACCGCGGTGGTGATCAATCCGTTGCGCGCCGGGGCCCGCTGGCCCGACGGGCACCTCGACCTGCTGCTGCAGGCCGCCGACTCGCTCGGCCTGGGCTGACCACTCCGGTCAGGCCGCGGCGTGGCCGAGCACCTCGCCCAGCCTGACCCGCCGGCCGGTGCGCAGAATGGCCCGGCTGTAGACGGTCGTCGCCAGTCGGGCCACACCCACCGTGGCCAGGATGATCAAAGCGGCCGAGATCACGACCTGCCACCACGCCACCGCGCTGTCGGCCACGAGCACCGACATGGCGAACGGTGCGGTGGGCGGGAGATAGGCCAGAACGTGGATGAACGTGGACGGGTGCTGCGACGCCAGCGCGGTGAGGGAGACGATGTACCCGAAGAGGATGGGGACTTGCAGCGGGAAGGCCAGTGACTGCACGTGCTCCTGTCTCGAGGCCAGCGCTCCGGCCGCCGCGTAGACCCAGCAGTAGAAGATGTAGCCCAGCACCAGCCAGACCAGGATCGAGACCACAACGACCGGTGCCGCCCCCTTGACCAGATCGGAGCCCACGGCGGCCGCCAGCACGAGCGCCACCGTGACCAGGAGCGTGCCCTGGGCCAGGGCCACCGCCCCGAGCCCGACGACCTTCCCCGTGAGCATCTGCGACGTACGAATGGTGGACAGCAGGACCTCGACCACCCGATTGGCCTTCTCCTCCACCACTCCCATCAGGATCCACGTGCCGTACTGGGTCAGGAGTATGTAGATCAGGATGAGCCCGTAGGTGGTGGTGACCCGAGCGGTGCGGTTGGCCGGGGGGGCGGCCGGCTCCAGGCTGGTCACCGGCAGGACCTTCGGGTGGAGCAGGGCAGCCGCCTGCTCGGGCGCGAGCCCGGCCTGCTGGAGGCCGCTCTGGAGCGCCACGGTCTGGGCCACGGCCGCCACCACGCGGTCACCGGTGAGGCTGGACGCCGATTTCACCACGACCCGCTGCCCATCGACGATGGCCAGATTGATCTGCTTGGCCTGCAGCTGCTGATCGGCGACCGATTCGGACGGCACCTGGGTCAGGTCGATCTCTACACCCTGGTCGGCGCCCACCGCCAGCACCGCCTGGCGCAGCGGCGCCGACAAGGTCCCCACCACGCCGACGTTCTCGTGGGGGTGCGAACCTTGGCGCAGCACCGGGATGATGACGCCGGCGATCACGACCAGGAGGACCAGGCCGGTGCCGATCCTGAAGGCTCGGCTGCGCAACCGCTCCCGGATCTCGCGGGCGGCCACCAGGCCGACCGGGCTGCTGGGGCCGTCCCAGCGGGTACGGTGGCGGCGGGCCAGCCGGGCCCTGGCCGCGGCGAGGAGCCAGGGCGGCTGCCCCTGGCGGCGGCGCCACAGCCGGTAGCCGATCAGCAGCACGGCCACCACCGGGATCACGTAGCGCACGCCAACGCCTCCCTGAAGACCTCGGACAGGCGTCGGCGTTCGAAGCCGAACTGCCGCACCGGTCCGGCCTGCATGGCGGCGGCCAGGACCGGCTGGCTGTCTGCGCCCTCGTCCAGGACCAGCCGCACCGTCCCACCCTCGACCCCGATCACGTGGGCGCCGGGGAGGGCACGGGCCCAGCTGCCGTCCCGGTCCCCCTCGACCCGGACCACGAGCCGGGGATTCCCTCCGGTCGCCAGGTCGTCCACCCGACCTGTCACGACCAGCCGGCCGTGGTCGATGATGGCCACCGAGTCGCACACGTGCTCCACCAGGTCCAGCTGGTGACTGGAGAAGAGAACGCCGCGCCCCGAAGCCGCCTCCTCGGCCAGAACCTGTCCGATGACCTCCACCCCGGTCGGGTCGAGACCCGACATCGGCTCGTCCAGGACCAGCAGCTCTGGTCCGTGGACCAGGGCCGCCGCGAGCTGCACCCGCTGCTGGTTGCCGAGCGACAAGGCCTCGACCTTGCCGCCGGCCCGGTCGGCCACTCCTACCCGTTCCAGCCACACGGCCGCCGACCGCTTGGCGTCGGGGGCCGACATGCCGTGCAGGCGGGCCAGGTACTCGACCTGCTCCCTCACCACCATGCCCGGGTAGAGACCCCGTTCCTCGGGCATGTAGCCGAAGCGGCGCCTCTCGTCCGGGCCGATCCTCGCGCCCTGCCAGGTCACCTCACCGGCTTCGAGTGACACCAGGCCGAACACGGCCCGCATGGCGGTGGTCTTCCCCGCCCCGTTGGCGCCGAGGAAGCCCACCACCTCGCCGGCCGGCACGGTGAGGCTCAGGTGGTCGAGCGCGACCACGTCCCCGTAGCGGAGGCGGAGGCCCTCCATGCGGAGGGTCATCGGGAGCACGGCCCGTTGCTCACCGCCCGGACGTTCCCACGACGGTGACGTTACCGCCGGGCGATAGGCGCTGACCGGCGGGCTACGGGGCCAGGCTGAACACGTCGGGACCGAAGTCGGTGGCCGTCGCCGCGAAGCCCAGGTGGCCGTGGCCGTCGCTCCCACCCGTATCCAACCCGAGGAGATCCTCGTAGGTGCGCAGGGCGGAGTAGTGGTTGTAGGAGCCGGCGGTGTCGACGGTCCCGTCGTGCACGTAGCGCGGGTTTAGGAGCAGGGCCCCGATCCGGCCGCCGCCGGGCATGGTCCCGGCCGGCGGCGCCTGGCCGGGGGTGAGGCCCTTCACCCCGAGCAGCTGGTAGTAGGTGCGGCCCCCGAACTCTGGGATCGGGGCGTTGAGCAGGGGGCTGTAACCCGGGTTGGCGCTATCGGGGCCCGGGGTCTCGTGATCACCCGCCGTGGTGTCGGTGAGGCTGCCCTCGTCAGCGGTGATGACGACGAGCATGTGGCCGCTCCGGTAGGCCGGCGAGCCGAGGATCAGAGGCATCCAGGTGGACAGCCAAAGGTTGACCCCGGTCAGACCGCCCGCGGTGCCTCCGGCCGCGTTGGTGCCGGCACAGGTGGCGTCGTGGCCGTCGTCACACACGTTCGGTGATACGAACGAGAAGCGGGGGGTGGTGGCCGGCGTGGAGAGATCCTGGGCCAGGTGGCCGACGTAGTGGACCGAACCATCGGCGGCGGTGCTCGCCGATCCGAGCGGCACCACATCGCGGTTGCAGGTAGCCGGGTCATTGGTGACGGAGTGGAAGTAGATGAACGGGTTGTGACGATCGACGTACTGGTCGCTGACCGACGACTTGACCTGGGAGCCGGTGGCGTTCGGCCCCTGGGCGAACTCCGTCAGGTCGACCCCGGACCCTCCGGTCTGGGCCGGATGGGCACAGTCGGTGCCACCGAGGGGATCGGTGGTCCCGCCGTCGCGCGCCGGTGCGTTGCCCATGTCCTCGGCGTACTCCCGCCAGTTGCGGCCGAGCGTCGAGGGATGGGCGGCGTCAAGCTGGTTCCCGATGGTCGAGACCGAGGCCGGGAACACGCAGCCCTGGCCGTCGACCTGCCCGGGGAAGGTCGCGGTGTTCGGGTCGGCGGTACCAGGCACCACGTCGTTGTAGAGCCCACCGGTCAGGCCCGAGCAGTCGCTGCTGGTGAGCAGGTTGGGCGCCTGCCCGGAGACCTGGGAGATGTAGTTGTCCAGGCTGACGTGCCCGGTCGCGTAGTAATTCTCCACCAGCTCACCTTGCGGCTCCAGGACCGTGCTCATGTAGCTGGACGGGTTCTCGAAGGTGGCCGACAGCGGCTCGTTCTCCACGTCGATGACCATGATGTGCTGGATGGCACCGGGCGGCAGTACGAATCCGTTCGGGCCGTGCCCGGGAGCGGCCGATACGGCGGGCACCGAGGCTAACGCAGTGGTGGCGACCACGGCACATGCCGCGGAAGCAATGATGGTGAACCGGCGCATGGTTTCCCCCCGATGGCTGAGGCGCTTGGTCTACGAGTATCCGGCACGCGATCGCCGGTGATCAACCTCCCTGGTGGGTATGGGAACCATATCCTCTGGGCATGAATATCCAGCAGTTGAGGTACCTGGTGGCGGCTGCCGATACCGGCTCTGTCAGTGGCGCCGCCAGGTCCGAGCGGGTGTCGCAACCGGTGGTGTCCCGGGCGCTGCGGACCTTCGAGCGGGAGCAGGGTGTGCGGCTCTTCCGGCGGGACGGCCGGTGCCTGGCCTTCACCGAGGCGGGCCTGACCGTGGTGGCCGCGGCCCGGCGGGCCCTCGCCGCCATCGACGACGTCACCGCTCAGGCCCGGCGGCTGGCCGTCCGGGCCGAGCTGGCCGTGGTGGCCACTCCGACCAACAGCGCCCTGCTCAGCAGCATCGTCACCAGCTTCGTGCGCCACCACCCGGGGATCGCCCTCCGCCTGCGGCGCGCCAACTCGATGGCCGAGGTGGCGGCCATGGTCCTCGCCGGCGAGGCGGAGATCGGCTTCGGCGACATACCGGAGGATCTGGCCGAGGTGCTGCGGGCCCAGCCCCTGTGGTCTGTGGACGTGGCGTTGGTGTCCCCGATCGGCACCGACCTGCCAGACGCCGTCCCGCCCGGTCTGCTGCGCGAGGCGCAGCTGATCCTTCCGCCCGACGGTTCGGAGCGGCGCCGGATGATCGACGAGCGGATCACCGGTGGCCCGGCCGGGACCCGCCCACCGGCGCTGGCGACCGACGAACGCTCGGCGTGGCTGTCGTCGGCCCAGCAGGGCCTGGGGTCGTACCTCTCCTACCTGGCGGTGGCCTGCGACCTGGATGGGGTGGAGATCCGGCCCTTCGATCCGCCCATCGTCGTGGAGGTCGGGTTCCTCCAGCGATCGGACGGAGTGTCCGACCAAGGCACGGAGATGATGCGGCTGGCCCTCGGGTGCCCCCCGCCCGCCGGCTGCCGGCCCTCCCGGGAGCGCCGGGTCGCATCAGCGGATGGGCGGTAGCGGGTTGCCGAGCGCATGTCGACTATCCGGGTGAGCCTGTGGTCCTGCTAGGCGACCCCGACCGTGCTGGTCGGCGCGGCCTTGGCGGAGTGGACCCACTTGCCCGACCCAGGGGTCCACATCCACCCGTCGAAGGTGACCCGGGACAGGTGGTATTGCCAGGAGTGGGCAACGGCCCAAGAGGCGACCCGCCAACCCGTCTTGACCATCACCGGCACCCCGATCAGCTGGGAGCCCATCTCGCTGGCGGCGGCCGAGGTGAGCGCGCCCGGGGCCGGCACCGTACCGGCAAAACCGGCCAGGTGGCAGCTGAAACCGGCCGGCGTCTCACCGGTCAGCGCGGCGGCCAGGGTGCGGGCCATGGACTCCCAGGGGGCGTAGGCGGTGGGGGCCGCGCTGTGCTGCACGTCCTGGGCGGCGACGGTCACCGGCAGGGTCTCCCAGCCCGGCACCTGGACCAGGCGGCCGTAAAAGGCGCTGGTCGCGTACTGGGGGTCGAGCAGTTGGGGGCGCGAACCCCAACCCTGCGACGGCCGCTGCTGAAACAGGCCCACGGAGTCCAGGTCCCCGTAGGGAAGGTCGGACAGCCGTGACTCCTGCATGGCGGTGGCCAGGGCGACGGTCACGGCGTGGTCGGGCAGGCCCATCTTCTGGGCCACCGCGGCGATGATGGCCGCGTTCTGCGCCTGGTCGGGGTCGAGCTGGTAGGTCCCGCCGCCTGATGGGGCGGCCCCGCCATACGGAATGGCTGAACACTCCGATACCACCGGCGCCGGCGAGTGGCGCGAGGCCATGACCGCGCTGAAAGCGATCACCGCCGCCAGGGCCACTACCGCCGTCCCGAGCGCCCGGCGACGGCGACGGCGCCGCTGGCCGGCCCGCCGGCTCACCACCCGCGGCGCGTCGGCGCCCGGCCGGTAGCCGACGTCGTAGTCGCTCGT
>JAKBAX010000112.1 GCA_021808785.1 Actinomycetes bacterium
TGGCTCCGGCGACTGGTACCGCGGCCGCGTAGGCGCGGGCCGTCAGTCGACCAGGGCCTGGTAGACCAGCTGCTTCAGCTGGCTGCGTATCGGGTGGGTGCTCGACGGCAACAGCTGCGTGAACAGCAGGACCGTCATGTCCTCCTCGGGGGCGACGAAGAAGAAGGTGCTGAACGCCCCGCCCCAGCCGAACTCGCCCGGGCTGGACAGGACCTTGCCCTTGGCCGGGTCGGTCACCACCGATACACCGAGCCCGAAGCCCACGCCGTCGAAGGTGGTCTCGGCGAAGAGGGGCCGCCCGAACTGCTCGAGGTCGACCCCGGCCGGCAGGTGGTTCCTCGTCATGTAGGCGACCGTCCGGGGCGAGAGCAGCCTCACCCCGTCGAGCTCCCCGCCGGCGCGCAGCATCTCGGCGAAGCGGAGGTAGTCGGCGGCCGGGCCGATGAGCCCGCCGCCCCCCGACAGGGCGGGGGGCGGGGCCAGCGCGGTCGTGTCGCCCATGGGAACGGCCGGCTCCGAAGGCCCGGCCGGGTTGGCCATGTAGGCCGCGGCCAGCCGGTCGGCCCGGTCGGGACCCACCCAGAAGGCCGTGTCGGTCATGCCCAGCGGGTCGAGGATGCGGGCGCGGAGGAACCGGTCCAGAGGTTGGCCCGCCACCACCTCGACCAGCCGGCCGAGGACATCGGTGGCGACCGAGTAGTTCCATTCGGTGCCGGGTTCGAACAGCAGCGGCTGCTCCGCCCACAGCTCACAGCAACCGGCCAGGTCGGTGTCGGGCGGGCTCGACCATTCGAAGCCGGCCGCCCGGTACAGGGCGTCCACCGGGTGGGCGTGGTGGAAGCCGTAGGTCAGACCGGCGGTGTGGGTGAGGAGATGCCAGACCCGGATCGGCTCGGTGGCCGGCCGGGTGACCGGCCGCAGGGCGCTACCCGACGAGTACACCTGCATGTCGGCGAAGGCGGGCAGCCAGCGCGAGACCGGGTCCTTCAGCTCGAAGGCCCCTTCTTCGTAGAGCATCATGGCGGCGACCGAGGTGACCGGCTTGGTCATGGAGGCCAGCCGCCAGATCGTGTCCGTCGTGACCGGACGGCCCCCCTCGCGGTCGCGCCAGCCGTGGGACGCGACGTGGGCGACCTGGCCGTGACGGGCCACCACGATCAGCCAGCCGGGCAACCGGCCGTCATCGACATAGGGTGCGAAGTGGCCGGCCAGCCGGTCGAGGCGCCGGGGATCGAGGCCGAGAGCGGCCGGCTCCGCGTCGATCTCCAGCTCCCCCATGGCTGCACCTTAGAAGCTGCTTCGGCGGCCCGCCGCTCCCGGAGCCCGGCGGGAGGGCAGACTGGGAAGCGGTGCGAATACTTGTCGTAGAAGACGAGGCGGCCATGGCCCGCTCGTTGGAGCGCGGTCTGAAGGCCGAGGGTTACTCGGTCGACGTGGCCTTCGACGGCGAGGAGGGGCTGGCCAAGGGCATGAACGGCACCTTCGACGCCATCGTCTTGGACCTGATGCTGCCCCGGCTGAGCGGCTACGACGTGGTTTCCAAGCTGCGGGCCGGCGGTGTCAGCATCCCGGTCCTCATGCTCACCGCCAAACAGGGCGACGACGACCAGACCGAGGCGCTCGACTCCGGGGCCGACGACTTCCTCTCCAAGCCGTTCGCCTACCCGGTGCTCCTGGCCCGGCTCCGGGCCCTGATCCGCCGAGGGGGGGCACCGGCGGGCGCGGTGGTCGACTACGGGGACCTCCGGCTCGACACGGCCAACCACCGGTGCTGGCGGGGCGGAGAGGAGGTGTCGTTGACCCGGCGGGAGCTGTCCCTTCTCGCCTACCTGCTGCACCGCTCGGACCGGGCCGTGTCGAAGGCCGAGCTGCTCGACCACGTGTGGGATCCGGCCGCGGAGCGCGACCCGAACGTGGTCGAGGTGTACGTGGGCTACCTCCGCCGCAAGCTGGACCAGCCCGGCCGCCCGTCGCACGTCGAGACGGTCCGTAGCCTCGGGTACCGCCTGGTGGAGGTGCCCCCCGGGTGAGGGGCCTCATCGGCCGCCTGAGCGGCAGCGTCCGGGTCCGGGTCACCGCCACCGCCCTGCTGGCGGTCGGGTGCGCCCTCGGCGTGGCCGCGGGGGTGATCAACCTGGATCTGCAGCACGACCGGCAGCGGATACTGCTCGACACCGCCCAACAGGATGCCCGCGAGGTCGTGGCGTTCAACCCCAGGCTGGCCAGCCCCGTCTTCGTCCCCCCCGACGCCACGATCGACAGCGGCTACGTCCAGGTGATCGTGGCCGGCAGGGTGGCCGGGGCCAGCAAGCCCCTCCGGCGGTTGGCCCCCCTCTGGCACTCGGGCCAGCCGCGCGTCGAGGCGGCGCCGGACTTCTTGTCCGACGCCGGTCGGGACGTGCAGCTCGTCTCGGTGCCGGTGCAGAGCGGCTCGGTGGCCGGGAACGTGGTGGTGGTGGCCTCCATGGCCCAGTTCGACCACACGGTGGCCGATATCCAGCGCCTCCTCGAGGTGGGCACACCGATGCTTCTCGGCGTGGTCGGTCTGATCTGCTGGCTGATCGTGGGCCGGGCCCTGCGTCCCATCGAGATGATGCGCCGCGAGGTGGCCGAGGTCGCCGACGTGACCGGTGCCGCCCACCGCCACCGGGTGGCGGAGCCGGCCAACGACGACGAGGTGGCGCGGCTGGCCCGCACCCTCAACTTGATGCTGGACCGCCTGGAGGCCTCATCGGTGCGCGAGCGGCGGTTCGTGTCGGATGCCTCGCACGAGCTGCGATCTCCGATCGCCAACATCCGTACCGAGCTGGAGGTGGCCATGCACCACCCCGACTCGGCCGACTGGTGGCAGGTCGCCGGGGATGTGCTGGGCCAGAACCAGAGGATGGAGGAGCTGGTGTCGGGCCTGCTCCTGCTGGCCCGTTCCGACGAGGGATCGCTGATAGAGGCCCGGGAACCCACCGACCTGGCTGCCGTGGTGGAGACCGTGGTCGACCAGTTCCCGGCCGGTGATCCGGTCATCCGGCTCGATCCCCGTCCGGCACTGGTGAACATCCCCGCGGTGTACGCCGAGCGGATGGTCGCCAACCTGGTGGACAATGCCCGGCGTTTCGCGACCACAACCGTCTCGGTCACCGTCGGCCCGGCCGCGGGTCCCGACGGCTACGCCGAGGTCCATGTCGTCGACGACGGGCCGGGGGTGCCCGAGCCGGACCGGGCCCGGATCTTCGAGCGCTTCGTCCGCCTGGACCCGGCCCGGGAACGTGGTGAGGGAGGCTTCGGGCTGGGCCTGGCCATCGTGGCCGACCTGAGCCGTTTCTACGGCGGGACCATCCAGGTGGGCGACGCCCCCGGCGAGGGGGCCGACTTCGTCCTGCGCCTGCCCGCCGCAGTGGACGGACCGCTACGCCGACCGGCCCTGCTCCCCCCGGTCGCGCCGGTCGGCTGAGGCCCTGCTCCCCCCGGTCGCGCCGGTCGGCTGAGGGCCTGCTCCCCGAGAGCACGGTCGTCACGACCGCCTCTTCGCTCAGGCGGTGGGCACCGACCCGGCCGGTCCGAGGCCCAGCTCGTCGGTGCTGATCCGGCGCATCTCCACCTTGCGCACCTTGCCCGTCACCGTCATCGGGAAGTCCTCGACCAGCTTCACGTAGCGGGGGATCTTCTGGTGGGCGATCCGGCCCTCGCAGTACCGGCGCAGCTCGCCGGCGTCTATGGGGGAGGCGCCCGGCCTCAGCTTGATCCAGGCCATCAGCTCCTCGCCGTACCTGGCGTCGGGTACGCCGATGACGGCCACGTCGGCGACGTCGGGGTGGGTGTAGAGGAACTCCTCGATCTCACGGGGGTACACGTTCTCCCCGCCCCGGATGACCAGATCCTTGATGCGGCCGACGATGTTGAGGTAGCCGTCCTCGCGCATCACGCCCAGGTCGCCGGTGTGCATCCAGCGGGCCGCATCTATCACTTCGGCCGTCTTATCCGGTTCGTCCCAGTACCCGAGCATCACCGAGTAGCCGCGGGTGCACACCTCGCCGGGTGTCCCCACCGCGACGACAGAGCCGGTGGTCGCCTCGGCGATCTTGATCTCGACATGGGGCATGACCCGGCCGACCGTCGCCGTGCGCTGTTCGAGATCGTCGCCGGCGCGCGTCTGGGTCGACACCGGTGACGTCTCGGTCATCCCGTAGGCGATTCCCACCTCGCCCATGTGCATCTCGGTCATCACCCGCTTCATGACCTCGATCGGGCAGGGGGAGCCGGCCATGAGGCCGGTCCGCAGGGAGGTCAGGTCGTACCCGGCGAAGCCGTCGAGCGCCAACTCGGCGATGAACATGGTGGGTACCCCGTACAGCGAGGTGCAGCGCTCCTGCTCGATGGCCCGCAGCGTGGCGTCGGGGTCGAAGAGCGGGGCCGGGATCACGATGGTCGATCCGTGGGAGGTACAACCCAGGTTGCCCATCACCATCCCGAAGCAGTGGTAGAACGGCACCGGCAGGCAGACGCGGTCGGCCGGGGTGTAGCCGAGGAGCTGGCCGACGAAGTACCCGTTGTTGAGGATGTTGTGGTGCGACAGGGTGGCTCCCTTGGGGAAGCCGGTGGTGCCCGACGTGTACTGGATGTTGATGGCCTCGTCGAAGTTGAGCGAATGCTGGCGCCAATCGAGCTCCTCGTCGCCGATCTGGCCGGCCCGGGCTTCGAAGGAGGTCCACGTGTCGTCACCGATGAACACCACCTGACCGAGTCCGGTGACCCGGTCCCGGACCTCCTCGACCATGGCGCGGTAGTCGCTGGTGCGGTGCTGAAGCGCGCTGATCAGCAGCTTCACCCCGGACTGGCGGAGCACATAGTCGAGCTCGCTGGTCCGGTAGGCCGGGTTGACCGTCACCAGCACCGCCCCCATGAGGGCGGTGCCGTACTGGACGGCGACCCACTCCGCGCAGTTGGGCGACCAGATACCTACCCGGTCCCCCTTGGCCACACCCGCGGCCAGCAGGGCCTTGGCCACCCGCTGCGACCACGACAGCAGCTCGGCGTAGCTGTAGCGCCGGCCGGAGGCTACGTCGACCAGGGCCTCGTGGTCGGGTCGCGCCGCGGCGGTGGCGATCAGGTTGGCGCCGATGGTCTGGCCCAGCAGGGGTTGGTCGGAACCGCCGTGAGCATAAGAGAGCTGGGTCAAGCCGTCCCCCCGTGGTCTCGCCGGCCAGGTAGTTGCTCGAGGTTAACCGCGGCCCGCCGGTACCGGGGTCTGTGTCGGCCCAGCCGGCGTTGGCGGTGACGTGGCGGAGAGGGGTTCCCGAGGGTCACCCCCCATTCGACCTCAGGACGACGGGCAGGCGGCCGGAGCGGTCGGGTGCAGCACCGACGCCGACAGATCGATGGTCCCGGCCGACAGGGCGGTCACCGACGTCCACTGGTAGGGCTGGGAAGACGTGTGTCCGCCCGGCCCCGAGGCGGAGGGGCCGCTCGATCGGGCGCCAGCAGCCGGGGCGACCGGCGACGACGCCACGCCCGTGGCTGACGGGCGTCCGGCCCGGGTCGCCGACGGGGCGGCACCGACGCAGGCGTTACCCGAGGTCACCGTCCAGAAGTTGGTCCAGCGGACCCGCACCGTGATGGTGCCCGGACGATTGGCCTGCAGGACCAGGTGATCCGGCTCGAGCGAGGTCAACACGGCCGGTCCGCTCACCAGGCCCGGGCTCGAGTCGACCTTCCACAGCTTCCACTCGGGATTGGTCCAGACCAGCGACAGGTGTGGCACCTGCCCGGACCGCAGTAGCGCCCCTTCGGCCTTGGCCGCATAGTCGAGGGGGGCGGTGGGCAGGGCTACGTAGCTCACGCCCTCGGCGTCGAGCCACTGCAGGTAATCCGAAGCCGACAGCGTCCCGGCCAGGGCGGCGGGGGTGTAGAAGAGCGGGTTGTCGGCGATGTCCAGCTGGCGTTCCCAGCCCCGGGCCACCGACACGTAGGGCGCAACGAAAGCCGACTCCCAATGGTCGATGGTCGGCGGAATTTCCACCCGGACCGGCTGGAGCGAGGCCGCCTGAAGGGCCGAGACGAGGGGCTGGTAGAACGACGCCTGGGTGTAGGGGGCGGCCTGCCGGGAGGTCACCACGCCATCCCAGGGAGCCCACTGCCATATCGCGAAGGGGACCACCAGTAGGAGGGCCAGGTAGCGCCACCGTTCGGGCAGGGACACGGCGCGCCAGTGGGCCCGGGCCGCGACGCGCCGTACCAGCTCCGAGTGCGACAGCCGGTCGTAGGCCGGGCCCGGCACGGTGAGGAAGCAGGCCAGCAGGGGCACGCCCACCGAGGCGGCCAGCCGGGGGGCGTTCCCGCCCAGGGGGTTGGGCACGAGATAGGAGAAGAGGGACGCGGCGGCGTAGAACAGCGCTCCCAACCGCACCGCCGGGGTGGTCTGCACCAGGGGGGTCAAAGCGCACAGGCAGAGCAGCTCGGAGGGGACCAGCCCGGTCCAGGGAAATGGGAAGGGCCCGATGCCGGGGAACAACACGCCGATGAGCAGGATGACGATCAGGCTGGCGCCGGCCGTGGCCACCATCCACCAGCGTCGGCTCGAGTAGGCGGCCCAGGCCAGGCAGCCCATGGCCAGGAAGGCGGCGGCCAGAGGGGAGAAAAGGGCCGACAGGACGCCCAGGACCAATGCCAGGGGCCGCCGCCCCTTCTGCAGGCTGAGCAGGGCCAGCAGGCCCGATGCCTCGCCGGCGAGGAAGGGCCACTGCCCGATGGTGACAGGTAGGAGGGTCGACACCGCGAAGTACCAGGTGCCGAGGGGCCGGGCGCCGAAATAGGTGCGGATGACCCGGTCGAAAGACCACGTCGCGACGACCGCCGAGGCCACCGCCACCACCTTGATGCCGAAGGTGCCGGCCACCACCGGGAACAAGACGCTGTAGCCGAGCGGGAAGTTGCCGGCGTACCAGCCACTGTCCCACAGCATGAGGCCGTGCAGCTGGTACTGCAGGGTCCGGTAGGTCTGGGCCGCCTGGTCGACCCCGGCCCAGCCGAGGATCAACACGGTGGAGGCCAGGATGAAGGTCAGCACCGACGGCGCCAGGGAGTCGAGGCGCTGCCGGAACCAGCCGGTCCAGCCGGTCGGAGCGGTGGTGGGGGACGCGAGAACCATGGGGGCAGGTCGAGCGGAGAGCCGAATCCTACTCGCGGTCCACCTACGGTGGTGGGCATGTGCGGTCGTTACACCTCCACCTCGACGGTGGCCGAGTTGGCCCAGGTCTTCGAGGTGGAGGAGGTGCGAGCCGAGCCTCTCGATCCCAGCTACAACGTGGCCCCCACCCGGCCCGTGTACGCGGTGGCGCTGACCCGGCCGAGCGACGGAGATCCGGACAAAGGTCCCCACCGGGCGCTCGGGACCTTCCGCTGGGGGCTGGTCCCCTCGTGGGCCAAGGACCCGTCGGTGGGCAACCGGATGATCAACGCCCGGGCCGAGGGCATCACCGAGAAGCCCGCCTTCCGCCAGGCGGTGGCCCGCCGGCGGTGCCTGATCCCGGCCGACGCCTTCTACGAGTGGCAGCACCGCAGCGGGCCGGCGGGGCGGCCGGCCGGCAAGCTCCCCTATGCCGTCCGCCGTCGTGACGGCCAGCCCATGGCCCTGGCCGGGATCTGGGAGGTGTGGCGGGACCCGGTGGCGCCCGATGCCGATCCGGTCCGCAGCTGCGCCATAGTCACGACCTCGGCCAACGAGCTGATGGCCCCCATCCACGACCGGATGCCGGTGGTCCTGGAGCGGGCCGACTGGCCGCTCTGGTTGGCCCCGGAGACCGATCTGGGGGCCATCGAGGCGTTGATGAAACCGGCCGCGTCCGGTGTGCTCGAGGCCTTCCCGGTGTCCACCTTGGTCAACAAGGTCACCAACGACGGGCCCCAGCTGCTGGAGCCGCGCCCCGACCCTCCTGGCGGGGGAACCCCCTAGAGCCGGACCTCGGCCATGGCCTCGGCGACCTCGCGTCGGCCGAGCACGTCCAGGCCGGGGGAGTCGGTAGGGATACGGTTCCACACCCAGAGGAACAGATCCGCGGCCGGACCTCTCAGCGCGGTATCGGACTTGGCATGCTCGCGCCGCACCTCGGGTAGGGGCCCGGTGAAGTCGACCACCCACTCGCCGTCGGTGTCGGTGCAATGCAGGTGGAGGGTGCCCTGCAGGCCGGCGACCGGCTGGCGCTGCAGATAGCCGGGCAGGAAGACGGTGAGGGCCTCGTCCACACCGTCGGCGGCCAGCTCGGGCGCCACTGCGGTGGGCTGGCCGGCGGCGGTCTGGACGTCGTGCAGGTGGATCGCCGTCTCCATGGCCTGGCGCCGGCGCCACCAGCCGATGTTGGTCGAATGCGGGGCCACGAACATCCACGCCGGGTCCTGCGGTGCCCTTGTGGTGAGCGCGTCCACCGCCCTGTCACGCCAGTCCTGGAACCAGGTCATCAGGTCGGCCCGCTCCTCAGGTGGTGCATCCCGGTGGCCCTCGGGCCGGCTCCCGCCGGCCTGGACGACCAGCTCCACCCAGCTGTAGACGCCGCCGAGATGGCCGACCAGGTCGGCCACCGTCCAGCCCGGGCAGCTTTCGACCGGCCGGTCCAGGTGCTCCTCGGCCAGGCGGGCGAAGGCCTCGCTGTCCGCGGTGAGGGCCGACAGGTGGGAGCCGGTGTCGAGGGTCACGCCGGTCGGGGGAGGGCCTTGGCCACGCTGGCCGCGATCCCGGGGCCGTCGAGGCCCAGCTGGGAGAGGATCTGGTCCTGGGAACCGTGGGGGATGTAGGCGGTCGGCACCCCCAGGATGAGGAATGGCGGCCCCAGCCGGGTCTCCTGCAGGTCGGCCACCGCATCGGCGATGTGGGAGCCGGCTCCGCCGGACCGGATGCCGTCCTCGACGGTCACGACGAGGTCGTACCTGCCGGCATCTACGACCATGCGGGGATCGAGGGGCCGGACCACCCGGACGTCCCAGAGGGTGGCGTCGATGTCATCGGCGGCCAGGATCCGTACCGCCTCCTCGGCGGCTTCGAGCATCTTGCCCACCGACAGGATGCACACGGTACGATCCGCCCCCCGCCGCACCAACCGGGCGCAGAGCGCGGAGCCGACCTGGTCGGGCGCGACCTGGCGGGCCGCGCCGCGTGGGTAGCGGATCACCGACGGTCCGCTCATCTCCAAGGTGGTGTCCAGCATGACCGGCAGTTCCTGGGCGGAGGAGGGGGCGAACACGTTCATCCCCGGGATACGAAGGCTGAGCGCCATGTCCAGCACCCCGTGGTGGCTGGGCCCGTCGGGCCCCGTGATGCCGGCCCGGTCCAGGGCGAACACCACCGGCTGGCCGTGCAGCCCGACGTCCATGTTGGCCTGGTCGAAGGCACGGGAGAAGAAGGTGGAGTAGACCGCCACCACCGGGCGCAGGCCGGCCATGGCCATACCGGCGGCCGAGGTGACAGCCGTCTGCTCGGCGATGCCGACGTCGAAGAAGCGGTCGGGCCAGCGGGCTGCGAACGGCAGCAGCCCGGTGGGGCCGGGCATGGCGGCGGTGATGGCGACCAGGTTGGGGTGGCGTTCGCCGGCCGCCAGCATGGCCTCGTTGAAGGCCTGGGTGTAGCCCTTGAGGGCGTGCTGCTCGTCGCCCGGACCGACCGCCGGGTCGAAAACGATGGCGTCGTGCAGGCACTTCTCGTCGTCGTCCTCGGCCGGTGCGTAGCCCCGCCCCTTGCGGGTGACCACGTGCACGACGATCGGCCCCTCGTGCTCGGCCGCCTGCACCAGGGCCATCTCCATACCGGGGATGTCGTGGCCGTCGATGGGGCCGACATAGCGCACGCCCAGGGCCTCGAAGAACGCCGGTGGCTCGATCACCTCCCGCACCGCCGAGTAGAGCCCCTGCAGGCTGCTGTAGGCCAGGCTCCCCACCCCCGGCAGCTCGCGGAGGCGCTCCTCGATCTTCGAGCGCACGGACGTGAGTCCCGGGTGAAGGCGCAACTTGGTCATGCTCTCCGACAGGCGCGACACGGTCGGCGCGTAGGAACGACCGTTGTCATTGAGGACGATCACGACCCGACTGCCGCTGTGACCCAGGTTGTTGAGACCCTCGAAGGCCATCCCACCGGTCATGGCCCCGTCACCGATGACGGCGACCACCCGGCGGTCCGGGGTGGCGCTGCGGGCCACCCCGGCGGCGATCCCGTGGGCGTAGCTCAAGATGGTGGAGGCGTGGCTGTTTTCCACCCAGTCGTGCACCGACTCGGCCCGCGACGGGTAGCCCGACAATCCGCCGCCCTGGCGCAGGGAGCTGAACATGCTTCGCCGGCCGGTGAGGAGCTTGTGCCCGTAGGCCTGGTGGCCGGTGTCCCACAGCAGGATGTCCCGGGGCGAGGAGAACACCCGGTGCAATGCGATGGTCAGCTCGACGGCACCGAGGTTGGAGCCGAGGTGGCCGCTGTTGGCGGCCACCGCGTTGACTATGAACGCCCTCATCTCGGCGGCCAGCGTCTCGAGCTCGTCGTGGTCCAGCCGGGCCAGATCGGTCGGCGAGCTGATCGACTCCAGAAGCATCTTCCGAGGCTACCTCCGCCGGGCCGCCATTTCGGTGCCATCCGGGGCCCGGGCCGGCGGGGGCGGTCCGGTCATCGGTGTTTCAGCGGTCCCGCCCGGCCACGAAACGGGCCAGTTGGGCCAGGGCCGTTCGGGCCTCCCCCGATATCGGGAGCCGGTCGAGCGCCGTCTCGGACCGGGCCACCAGCTCGTCGATGGACCGCTCGACCTCGGCCCGGGCGCCGGTCGCCTCGATGATCTCCTGTAAGGCGGCCACGTCGGCGGGGTTCAGGTCCGAAGCCCCGAAGCGGGCCCCGAAGCGAGCGTCTCGCTGGGCGGCCAGGCTGGCCAGGAGGGTGGGTTTGCCCTCGCGCAGGTCGTCGCCCACCGGCTTACCGGTGATCGTGGGATCGCCGAAGACCCCGAGCAGATCGTCTTTCAGCTGGAACGCCTCGCCGAGGGGCAGGCCGAAGTCGGACAGGGGCCCGGCCAGCTCGCCGAGGCGGTCCGGGGCGGCCAGGGCGGCTCCGAGGTGCAACGGCCGCTCGATGGTGTACTTGGCCGTCTTGAACCGGCATATACGCTGCGCCCGCGCCGCCGCAGCCGGACCCGGGCCGGCCACTCCTTCGGCGGTGCCGAGGATGTCCAGGTACTGGCCCACATTGACCTCCAGCCTCATCTCCTCGAATGTGGCCACCGCGGCCGGTGGCGCCCCGGCGAGGAGCAGGCTGCTGTATATGAGCGACAGGTCCCCGATGAGTATGGCCGCACCTTCGCCGAAGCGATCGGCCTCCCCGCTCCAGCCCCGCCCGCCGTGCAGCCGAGCGAAGCGGATGTGCACCGTCTCGGCCCCGTGCCGGCGGAGCGAGCCGTCGATGATGTCGTCGTGGACCAAGGCGGCGGTGTGGAGCATCTCGATGGCCGCCCCGGCATCGATCACGGCCCGGTCGTCGGGACGGCCCCCCGCGCCCACGAACGCCCAGTAGCAAAAAGCCGGGCGCAGCCGCTTTCCGCCGGCCAGCACGTAGTCCTGCAGGGCGGTGAAGGGATCCTCGAGATCGCGGTCCACCGCACCCCAGCGGTCCCGTTCGCGGTCGAGGAGCTGCCGCAGGCGGTCCTCCACGGCAGCTGCCACGGGCCGCACCGCGTCCGGCAGGTTCACGACCCGTCGGTCTCGATGGTGGTGGCCCTCCTGAAGGCGTGGCGGTCCAGGGCCGCGGTGGCCGGGTGCACGACCGCGATGGAGAAGGCGAGCAGCACCAGACCGGCGATGGCGTCGGCGAAGAAGTGGTTGGCGGTGACGATGATGGCGAAGATGGTGAAGAAGGGGTAGAGGAACACCAGCACCCGCCCCCACCAGGGCCGGATGACCGAGGCCAGGGCAAAGGAGCACCACGCCGACCAGGCGGTGTGCAGGCTGGGCATGGCCGCGTACTGGTTCGACATTTCGTTCACCGGGCCGCTGGAGAAATTCCAGAGCCCGCCGATGACCTTGAGGGTGTCGATGAACCCGTAGTGGGCCGGCAGGAGACGGGGCGGCATGAGGGGGAAGAAATAGAAGCCGACGAGGGCCAGCCCGGTCACCAGGGCCAAGACGTTGCGCCACCTGCGGTAATGGGACGGGAACCTCAAGAAGATCAGCACCAGCACGCCGATGGTGAGGAGGAAGTGGGCTGTCCCGTAGTAGTCGTCGCAGAGCCGGATCAGCCAGCGGATATGGAGAAAGTGGTGCTGGATGCCCTCCTCGTGGAACATCCCGAACCAGCGCTCCACGTGGATGATCCGCCGGGCATTGGTGAATGCCTGGGCCACCGACACCGGCTTGTCGCCGCGTAGGTCCCGGACGAGCGTGTAGAGCCCGTAGAAGGCGATGATGATGAGCACCTCCCGCCACCAGTGCGAACGCTGGACGGGGCGGGGCGGGGCGGGCGGCGCGAGGGTGCGGGTCTGGGCCAACGGGGCGAGATTAATGGTCGTCCGCCCCCGCCGGCAGGCGGTCGATGGGGCCGGACGCTCGGGAACGTACTGGTCGAATGGGTCCGGTCAGCGGGCCTTTTCCATGAAGGTGCCGGTGTCGACGACGACCCGCACCACTTTACCGGCCGCCACCAGCCCGCAGCGGTCGGTGACCGACACGTTGAAGAC
>JAKBAX010000113.1 GCA_021808785.1 Actinomycetes bacterium
CGACCGCGGCCCCGGGCGGCCCGGCGGGCCCCGGCGCCGTGGCCACCCCCGCCGACCAGGGCACCCCCGCCACCCCCGCCACCCCCGCGGGTACGGCCGGGCTCACAGGGGCCAGGGCACCGGCCCGGACCCGGCCTCGCCGTCCCCCGGCCGGGACCTAGATCCGCTCCAGGAGCAACGGCCGATCCGGACCCAGCTCCTCGAGGGATCGCTGGAGACGGAGGCGAGCCTCATCCAGGTTGGGGCGGCCGACGACCGTCCCGGCCCGCACCGCCATCTCCACCAGGTTCCGGTCACCATCGCGGATCGCAGCCGGCCCGGTGCAGACCACATCGGTCCCCCCGTCGGCCCGCCGCCAGGCCGTCTTGCGCCCACCCGTGGTCGCCTTTCCGGGTGACCGCTTCTCCACCGACCGGCCCTCCACCTCCACCAGCTTGTAGACGAACCCGCAGGTGGGATGGCCGCTTCCCATCACCACGCTGGTACCGGCCCCGTAGACGTCGACGGGGGCACCGGCCAGCCGGGCGATGGACGACTCGTCGAGGTCCCCGGTCACAACGATGCGGGTGCCGGTAGCGCCCATGGAGTCGAGCAGCTGGCGGGCCCGGACCGCCTCGGCGCCCAGATCCCCCGAATCGATACGGATGGCACCCAGGGCCGGCCCCACCGCCTCAACCGCGGTCACGATGGCGGCCCGGGTGTCATAGGTGTCCACCAGCAGGGTGGTCTCGTGACCGAGGGTCGCGGCCTGGGCCTCGAACGCCTGGCGCTCGTCGGCGAAGAGCAGTACGAACGCGTGGGCCGTCGTACCCGCGGTCGGGATCCCGTAGCGCCGGCCCGCCTCCAGATTGGAGGTGGAGGCCAACCCTCCGATGTAAGCGGCACGGGCCGCCGCCACCGCCGCCTCCGGCCCGGTGCGCCGGCTGCCCATCTCGATGACCGGGCGGTCACCGGCCGCCGCGGCGACGAGGGAGGCGGCCGCCGCCACCGCCGAGTCGTGGTTGACGATGGAGAGGACGAGGGTCTCGAGCAGGACCGCCTCGCCGAAGGTGCCGCTGACGGTCAGGACAGGAGAACCCCCCGTGTAGAGCTCCCCCTCGGGGTAGGTCCGGATGTCCCCGGCGAAGCGGTAACCGGCCAGCCATTCGATGGCCCGGTCCGTGAGGAAGCGGCGCGACGCCAGCCACTCCAACTCATCGGGGCCGAATAGGAATTGGTCGAGGGCTTCCAGGACCCGGCCCGAGCCGGCGAACACGCCGTAGCGACGGCCTGGCGGCAGTGAGCGGGTGAACACCTCGAACACCACCGGCCGGTCGGCCACCCCGGCGGCCAGGGCGGCGTCGAGCATCGTCAGCTCGTAGTGGTCGGTGTAGAGGGCGGTCGAGATCACTGCCAGCGCACACCGGACCGCCAGCGCACACCCGACCGCCAGCGCACACCCGACCGCCGGCGCCGCCTCGCCGGGGCCACCGCCCGGAGGCGTTCGGCTCGGAGGTCCTCGCTCTCCCTGTCGTCGAGGGGGTCCAGGGCACCCACCGCCCAGGACAAGAGCAGATCGGCCAGGGCCGGATTACGGGCCAGCACCGGTCCGTGCAGGTAGGTGCCGAAGACCTTCCCCACCCGCACCCCGTCCACGCCGGACCCGCCGCCGTTGCCCGAGCCGGCGCGGACCCGTCCGACCGGCCGGGCCCCCGGCCCCAACCTCGTGACGCCGGCGTGGTTCTCGTATCCGGTCAGCACGGGCAGGCCGAGATCGTCATCTGGTTCGACCACGACCTCGCCGACCATTCGGGCCCCGGCGCCGGGCACTGTGGTGCAGTCCAGTAGTCCCACCCCCGGCGCCGGGCGGCCATCGGGTCCGGTGAAGGTGAGGCCAAGTATCTGCTGGCCGGCGCAGACGGCCAGCACGACGGCGCCCGCATCCACCGCTTGGCGCAGCGGACCGCCGTCGCGCCCGGCCCCGAGTTGGCGGGCGGCTTGGGACTGGGGCAGATCCTCGCCGCCCCCCACCACGTAGATCTGGCAGCCCACCGGCACCGGGTCCCCGGAACGCACTGTCAGCACCTCCGAGTCGATGCCGCGCCAGCGCAGTCGGGCCGCCAGGATGGCGGCATTGCCGGAGTCCCCATAGGTCCCGAGCAGGTCGGGGAACAACAACCCGATCGACACGGTCATGACAGGCGCACCCTCAGCTGCTGGAAGGAGGTGTAGTTGGCCACCACGTCCACGTCGGTGCTTCGAGCCGCGGCGACGGCTCGGGCCAGATCGGGCTCGTGCGCGTGCTCCACCTCGGCGTAGTGCAGGCGCACAGCCAGGTCGCGGCTGCGTTCCCCGGTGGCCACCACTAGACGGCCCCGCAGGCGCTCGAACGGCACGTCCCACAGCCACGACGGGTCCCGGCCGTCGGCGATACGGGCGTTGATGGCCACGACCACCGGAAGCGGGGGCGGACGAAGGAAGTCGAACACCTCCAACCAACCGGCCGGGTTCTTGGCCAGCAAGAGCCGGGCCCGGCACCCGCCGGTTTCGACCACTGCATACCGGCCCGCGACCTCGGTCAGGGAGCCGAGGGACCGGCCCGCCAGGACCCGGTCCGTACCGAGCACCCCGGCGGTGGCAAGTGCCATGGCCGCGTTGGCCCGGTTGGCCCGGCCCGGCAGCTGCAGGTCGGGCGCGACGGATGTCCCGTCGCGCCACACCACCGTCGACCCGTCCAGCCACACGTCCAGGTCGGGCCGGCGCAGCTCGCAGTCGTGGCAGGTCCAACCGGCGCCGGCCACGTCGGCGAAGTCGATGCGGCCGCCGCAGCTCGGGCATCCTCCGGCGTCGTCCATCCAGGGCTGGCCGGCGCCTACCCAACAGACGACACCGGCCCGGGACGCCCCCCAGGCGACCAGCGGGTCGTCGGCGTTGGCCACCACCGTCACTTCCGGGTGGCTCTCGAAGGTGCGCCGCCATAGGGCGGCCAAGGTACGCACTTCGTTGTTGCGGTCGAGTTGGTCCCGGCTCAGATTGAGCAGTGCGACCGTCTTGGGCCGGGTGGCGGCCACCACCTGGGCCAGCCAGGCCTCGTCGACCTCCAGCGCGGCCGGCTGCTCGGGTGACCCGGCCGCCAGTGCGGCGGCCAGACCGGGCGGCAGGTTGGCCCCCAGCAGGTTGGTCACGATCGCTCCGGGGCCGCCGAGGGCGGCGGCCAGCAGGCTGGTGGTGGTCGTCTTGCCGTTCGTGCCCGACACCAGCGCGATGGTCCGTCCGGAGGCCAGACGCTGCAGGGCGTGCGGGTCGACGGCCAGAATGGCCCGACCGCCGATCACCGAGCCGCCTCCCCACCCGAGCCGGCGGGACACCCCCGACGCGGCCGCCCCGAGGGTGGCCGCGACGCGGGTACGGGCCGGGAGGGTCGCGTCGGGTCTCGGCCGCGCTCGGGGGGAGTTATCTGTCGACACCACGATCGGCCCCCGAGGGTAGCCCGCCCGCGGCAGCGGGGCTCTCGGCTACTTTGGGCGTGATGGCCGCCAAGAACCGCACCGACCGCACGCCGACGGACAGCGCCTCGCTGCTCCTGCGCCTGACGATCGGCCCCATGCTCTTCACCCATGGCTACAACAAGGTGTTCGGCAAGGGGGGGCTGCAGGGCACAACGGGCTGGTTCGACTCGCTCGGCCTCAAGCCGGCCCACGTCCATGCCCGTATGGCAGCCGCCACCGAGATCGGGGCGGGAACCCTGCTCACGCTGGGAGCGGCCAGCCCTCTGCCGGCCGCGGCCACCATCGGCCTGATGACCACAGCGGCGCGCACCGATCACCGTGGCAAGGGGTTCTTCGTGTTCAAGGGCGGGTGGGAGTACACCGGAGTGGTAGCTGCGGTGGCGGCGGTCATGGCCGCCCTCGGACCGGGTCGGCTCTCCCTCGACGCAGCACGGGGCAAGCACCGATCCGGCCTGCGCTGGGCCGTCCTGGCCGCCCTGATAGGGGTGGGTTCTTCGGCCGGTCTTCTGGCGGCCAGCTACCGGCCCGACGAGAAGCCCGAGGACGAGGAAGAGTCCTGACCCACCCGTGACTCCGCCGCTCCAGCGGGTGCCCGTGGAGGCGGCCGGACAGACGGTGGACATCACCAGCCCGGACAAGGTCTTCTTCCCCGAGCGAGGCGAAACCAAGCTGGACCTGGTCCGCTACTACCAGGCCGTAGAGGAACCACTCATGGCCGCCATGGGGGGACGGCCGGTCCTCCTGCAACGCTTCCCGAACGGGGCCACCGGGTCCTCGTTCTTCCAAAAGCGCGTCCCCGACAGCCGCCCCGACTGGCTCCGCACGACGCTCGTCTCGACCCCCAACGGCACCACGTCCAACGCCTTGGTCGCGGCCGATCTGGCCCATGTCCTGTGGGCTGTCAACCTGGGTTGCCTGGGCTTCCACGTGTGGCCCAACCGGGCCGACGATCCCGACCATGCCGACGAGATGCGTATCGATCTCGACCCGTCGCCGGGGGTCACCTTCGAGATGCTGCGGGAGGCGGCCCACGAGACCGACTCCCTGCTCCGTGCCCTCGGTCTGGTCGGCTGGCCCAAGACGACCGGCAACCGGGGTATCCACGTCTACGTCCGCCTCGAAGCCAGGTGGTCCTCGATCGAGGTTCGGGCCGCCGCGGTGGCGGTGGCGCGGGAACTGGAGCGGCGCCGCCCCGACTTGATCACGGCGGCATGGTGGAAGGAAGAGCGGGGATCGCGGGTGTTCGTGGACTTCAACCAGAACGCCCCCCACAAGACGGTGTTCGGCGCCTGGTCCGTTCGGGCCCGTCCCGGTGGCCAGGTGTCGACTCCGTTTCGCTGGGACGAGCTCGAGACCATCCACCCCGACGACCTGACGCTGGCCAGCGTCCCCGAGCGGGTGGCCTCCGGTGGCGACCCTTGGGCCGACTGCACGGCACAGTCGCTGGAGCCCCTAGAGGAGTTGTCCCGCCGGGACGCCGAAGCCGGGCTGGCCGACGCCCCATGGCCGCCGGTGTACCCGAAGATGCCCGGGGAACCGCCGCGGGTGGCTCCCAGCCGGGCCCGGAGACCACCGCCTCAATAGGCAGCCCCGCGGGCCCGTAGCTCCCGGTCGCGGTACCAGGGTCGGAGACGCAGCCTCATCGGGGGGAGGTGCCCGTACACCAGTACACCCTCGCCCGGAGCCACCCGCCGTAGCTCGTCGGTGGGAGCCAGGCGCCGGATACGGGTCGACACCGAGCGACTGCGTCCACCGGTGCGCAGATCCTGGGTCGTGGATTCCTCCCGGACGGCCTGCTCACCGGCCAGGCCCGACACCAGGTCGAGCGTCTGCAGGTCCCCCACTCCAGATAGGAGGAGCTTGGCCCGGTGGTTGTTGGCGATGGTGCGGGCTCGTTCCTGGCCGTACCGGGCGGCCAGCTGGGACAGGTCCTGGCAGACGGTGACGAGCTGGATTCCGAGCCCCGCCGCGGTCGATGCGAGGGTGTCGAGGTCGCGGATCGGTGCGATGTTGGCTGCCTCGTCCAACACCACGAGCAACGGCGGTTCCAACGGCCGGCCGGACCGCCCGACCTCTGAGACGGCAGTGGCTATGACCGTCGATACGAGAGCTGCGAAGAGGCCCTGCACCCGGGCCTGTTCGTGGGATGGGCCACACAGGTAGAGCGTCCCCGACCCGGACAGCAGAGCAGGCAGGTCGATGTCGGTAGCCGCTGTAGCACGCGCCACCAAGGGGTCGGCGAAGGGGGCCAGTACCGTCTCCAGGGTGGTGGTGACCGAGCTGCGAATCCGCTCGTCACGTGCGGCACAGGCCTGCAGAGCCATTACCGCCTCGTCCTCGCCGCTCAGCTGGAGCAGGCATCTCGGCTCGTCGAACTCCTCGGTATCGGTCCAGCGGACCACGTCGGCCACGGCCAACCCACCCCGCTCGGCGGCCAGCAGGAGCGGCGCCAACTGCTTGGCGGCCGCGCTGTACCAGAAGGCCGCGTCGGCCAGGCCGCTGCGGCCGGGGGTCGATTCCACCAACCAGGAGGCCATCTTCTGGGCCGCCGACCAGGACCGACAGGCCGACAGCGGTGACCAGCGCGAGCGAGGCGGGCCCGACCCCGCGCTGACAGTGGGATCGAACACCCAGCAGGGTCCCGAGCCCGATCGCCAAGAGATCGACGCCGCGGCCAGGTCGTCTTTGACCGAGGTGGCCACGACGGGGCCCGACCACTCGAGAATGGCCGGTACGGCCAGACCGGTGGTCTTGCCGGACTGGGTCGGTCCGATCACCAACAGCGAATGGCGGGCCTCGGTGGCTACCAGGCCCCGACCGGCGAGCGGCCGCCCGATCACGACCCGTCCGGCGGAACCCGACCTGCGCACCCGCAGCGATCGTCGTTCGCTCGGCCGGGCCCAACGGGCGCCGGTGACGGCCTTGGGCTGTCCGGACCGAGCGCGCCGGGCCGCGGTGCCGGCCAGGCCGAGCAGAGCCCCGGCCAAGAGGCCGGCCACCAGGTAGAAGATCACGGTCCCCGTCGAGCGGTTGGTGCCCGGCGGGCGCGGCCAGGCCCCCAACGGATCGGCCGGATGGGCGGCGAAGTGGGCGATCGCGGCAATGGTGGCGGACATGGTGTAGTGCGGCCAGTGTCCCGTGGCCGTCCATGCGGCCAGGCTGGATGCAGCCCAGAAGGACCCGCCGGCCAGGGCCAGGCCTGCGGTCAGGTACAGGATCGCCGTCTCACCGGCCGGCTCCCGCCAATCCGTTCCGCCGACCCGACGCGACGACCACTGGGAGGTCAAATCTCTGTTCCTTTGGGATCGACCAAGCCCTCACCCGCATGCGCGAAGCCGCCGCCCTGTGGTTCCAGACCGACGAAGCCGCCGTCGCGCTCACCAGCCGCGGCATCAGCATGCGCGACGCCGCCGCCATCCTCGGCATCTCCCACCAGCGCGTCCACCAGCTCCTCACCCCCGAAACCTCGCCCGGGCGCAAAGCCGGCTGACCGCCGGTTCCCCCAAGCCACTGCACCCGGTAGGCTTGGCACCAGCACCTACCCTTCGGTTCCCGAGAAATCGGCCCCAGATGCTGGGAACTGGCGGGGGTTTTCGCGCATCGCCTCGTCCGTGTCGACCAGGACCTGCTCCCGCCGGCCCAGCAGGTGCTCGACGAGGTGGCTACGGCTACCGATCCGCCACAGCGCCACCCCTCGGGGCAGCGTCGGGATGAGATCGACCTCAGTCCGGCTCAATGCCAGTGTGCGGCCAGTGGCCGCCGCTTCGGAGGGAGACTGACCGAACACCACCCGGGTCTCGGAGTCGGCGAGCAGTCCGGCAGCCAGCTTCTCCTCCGCCGAACCGTCGGCGCCGGCCGCTGAGAGATCCGACACCCGGTGGACCACCACCACGTTGGCCACCCCGAGCGACCGGCTGAGCTTGAAGTTGGCCTGGCACCACCGGGCGATGGCCAGATCGTTGAGGATGGCCCAGGCCTCGTCCATCACCACCAGCCGCTTGACGCCGTCGGCCGCGGCCAGCACACCCTGTAACCACGCCGCCGCGCAGGTCATGATCAGAGGCAGGGCTGGTGAGGCGAAGACCGCCGAAAGGTCGAGCACCACCAGCGGGGCCTCACGATCGATGCGGACCGTGGTGGGTCGGTCGAACATGCCGGCCAGATCCCCGAAGACCATGCGGCGCAGCTCGAGGGCCACGTCGCGTCCGGCGCGGGCCAGACCGTCCACGTCGGTGTTGACCGAGGCGGCCGCCTCGGGGGTGGGTCGGAGCAGCACATCGACCAGGTCCGGGAGGACCGGCGGGGCGGGCCGTCTACTGCGGGCCCCTGGTCGGTGGGCCAGGTGGCGCACGGCGAGGTCCACGGCCGTCCGCTCCTCCGGGCGAAGCGGCCGCTGCAGGCTCGCCACCAGTAGGGAGGCGACCAGGTCGGCCGCCCGGCGCGCGCCGTGGCCACCCGCCTCGGTGTCGGGTCCGGTGCCGTCCAACGGGTTGAGATGAGTGGATCCGCCAGGCTCCAGCACCAACGGCTCGACCCGGCAGGCCCGGGCGAGTGGGCCGTACTCGCCCTTCGGGTCGATGATCCAGGCCTGGCGGCCGAAGGCGAGCTGCCGCCAGATCAGGATCTTGACGAAGGTGGACTTGCCCCGGCCCAGCTGACCGAGGACGATCAGGTTCGGGTTGGTGATCCGGCCCGAGCTGTACATCTCCCACGGGTCGAAGGTGAACGGACCACCGAGCAGGTCCCGGCCGAGCAATGGCCCGGACCCGTCTATGCCGCCTGAGGACACGAACGGGTACAGCGACTGCAGGTGGGCGGTCGTGGCCCGGTGGGCGGGCGGCGGCCTCACGGGGGCGGCCTCATCGCAAGCCCCGCCCGAGGGGCAGCGTCCAAGTGAGGGCCTCGACCTGACGGCCATAGAGCCGCCGCAACTCCAGGCGGGAGGTCTGAGCCGCGTGCTCCGCCTCGGCGCAGGCCGAGACGAGCTGCTCGGGATCGACCGCCGAGATGGTTACGTAGCCGGAGTACCGGAACTCGTGGTGACCGTCGGCCAGTTCGGCCTCCCGTCGCTCTACCCCGCCGGCCTCGCGGTCGCGACGGGCGCTGGCCAAGAAGCCGGCCCTGCTACGCAGCTGGGCGTCTGCCACGTCGGCGGTGCGGGCCGAGCGCACCTGGCGCCAGGCCCGGTCGATCGGGACCGGTGCCATGACCACCGACACGGCCACCCGCACGCCGGTTAGCAGGAGGGGGGCCATGAAGTCGGGGCCGACTTCCACTCGGGGCCACTCCGCAACCCAGAACGTGGCATGCCACATCCCATCGGTCCGACAACAGGTCCAGCGATCGTCTATGGCCAGGGCCCAGGGGAGCGAACCTGATCGGACAGCCTCTACCGCCGGCCGGTGGGGCCGGCACAGGAGCTCGCCCAGCGGACCCGGACCGAGTGGCTCGCCGGGCCGCAGCCCAGCCGCCGTCAGCTGACCCGTGAGCAACCGTAACTCCCGACGCAGCGAGGCGATCCGGCGATCGCCGGTCCGCCCCTCGGCCGAGGGCGGCCGACCGATCGAAGTGAGACGGCGGCCCGAGGGTGGCCGCGCCACCCCTGCCCCGCCGACGCACAGTGCCACCCAGGCGTCGTGATGGATCACCTGAGGTAGCACGGCCCGGCGCACATGCTGATAGCTGTCGCTGGCCTCCGCCCTGACACCGCCGTCTCGGTCGGGCGGTGAAAGCCCGACTCCGGCGTCAGTACCGGTCCAGCTCCTCTGCACCCACTGCAACCGCGATACCGGGCTGCCGGTGCGGCACACAGCGCCCAACACCTGCCGCCATCCCTCTAGCTGCCGGGCCTGGTCGGCCGGATCGAGAAGGGAGAGCGGCCCGCCGTCGACCTTCATGACGCCGGCCAACGTCCCCATCCGGCGATCCCGGATCATCGCGATAGAGCTCTCGCCCGGTAGCCCGTCGTCATCGAGCAGGGTGATCCCGGGCACCGCGCAGCCCTGCCAACCGGTACCGCGACGACGGGACCCGGCGGCGGTGGTCCCGGCGCCCTCCGGAGCGACCCGGCCGGGCGGGGCCAACAGCGGCCCATTGCGCCAGGGCCGCCCCTCGAGGGGTGCGGGGTCGACGACGACGCCTCTCGATCGGCGACCCAGCCACGACAGGGCCAGCTGGGCCCAGACGACCAGGGAGCTGCCGTCTCTGGTCCAGACCGCACCGACCACAGATACCGCGGCGGTCACAACCGCCAAAGCCGATCCGGGCGATCCGCCCACTGCGGAATGGACCACTACAGCGGACACGATGCCGGCACCGAGGGTCAACAGTTGACCGGTCCCGAGTCCTAGGAGCAGGCCCCGGCGCTCCAGTGGGGGAAACGTGTAACGGGGTCCGTCAGCCATCCGACCCCTCCCGCGATGGCCCGGAAGGCTCGGGATCGTCTGGGATACCGGGAGCGCGCCACGGGATGGCCTGGCTGGCAACCGATCTGGTCCCGAGGCCGCCGCCGTCCTGCTCCGAACCAGCGCCGCGACCGGCCGACGCCATGAACGCCTGGGTGATGGGATGCACCTGGGCGGTGGCCGCGGCCGTGGCGGCCCGGCCGGCCGCCTGCAGCGGACGGCGCGACATGCCCTCCAGATGGGCAATGGCCGAAGCCTCCACTACGGGAGCCAGACGGAGTAGGGCGAAAGGGGCGAAAGCAGCAATCAGCAGCACCGCAGCGCCCGACACCGCGGCATCCGTGCCCCCGTGGGCCAGAGCATCCAGGCCGAGACTCAGGGCGGCCAGGATGACGAACTTGGACAGGATGAGGCTGACCAGCACCTCGATAGCTCGTCGGGCCAGTCCGGCCGTGGCCGGCCAGATGTAGCTGATGAGGGCGAGCGGCATGAAGAACGTGGCCACGTACACCCCCGCCGAACGGACCATCAGCTCCAGCCAGACGAGCACCGCTCCGGCGATGGTGAGCCCGGCCAGAATGATCTGCACGAACGTCGGTGAGGCGAGGACCGCGTTCGACACCATGGCTGCGCTGAACTGCCCGCCCAGGCGCTGGTAACCGCCGCCCAGCACCAGGTCACAGAGTGCATCCGTGGCCCGGAGCAGCCAGCCCGCCAGCTGGGATGCGACGAGCCCGCCGAGGATCGAGACGGGTAGGCCCACTCCCCACACCCGGGCCAGCCGGCGCCCGTCCTGGCGCAGCACCGGGCCAATGGTCGCCACCATCAGGACCGGCAACACCACCGCCAGAGCCACCTTCTCCATCAGCCCCATCTCGGGACCGAACCAGTTGGCCCCCACCTGCGGGCTGGTGGACTTCACGACCATCTCGAAGATATGGCCGATGAGCCAGTCAGCCGCCTGCTGCAGGCCGGAGCCGAGACCCTGGAACACCGAGTCGGCGGCTTGGGATGCCAGCGAAGAGGCAACCCCGCCGCCGGCATCGATGATCTGGGACGGGCACGGGATGGCTGGCAGGCAGAGGCTCGGGACCGCCAGCCCGACATGAGGGACGGGGATCAACGGATGGTTCCGCCCTTTTGGACCAAGAAGTTGATGATCGGTGGGGCACCACCGATCAGCACGGCGGCCAGACCGGAGACGATGACCCCCTTCCGCCCGTTGTACGCCTGCTGCCAGTTCTGGCTGTAGTGGCCGAACGCCCACATGACGGCACCCACCACCACGCCGATCATGGCCGCGACCAGGGCCCAGCCACCGATGCCGTTGGTGAGTTGGCTGAGGACGTTGGAGCCGGGAAGGTCGGACGCGTTCGGGTGGAGGCTGACGCTGGGCAGCGCCAGCGCGGCCACCACGGTGGCCGGGGACAAGTGGATCATGGTCGGAACCTCCTCATCGCAGGACAGATAGCACTATGTCAGATACTTTCATGTCTTGCTAGTGTTTTTTCATGCTCATTATCAACGGTGTCGGGAGCTCGGTCGTGCCGTACTTCCTCGACGGGCGCCACCCGGGAAGGTGGTCGGAGGGAGCCGAGCGTCTGCTCGGCTTGAGCGGCCCCCCGAAGCCGGTAGACCTACGCCGAGTGCTCGACGGTCGCGACCCGGTTTCGGGGCGATTCCTTCCCGCCCATCGACCCCCTCGGCGGCGCGGCGGCTGGGACCTGGTCTTCTCGGCCCCCAAGTCGCTCTCGATTCTCCACGCCTCGGCTTCCGGCGACGCCGCGGCCAGCGTCCAGGGAGCCCACCGGGGCGCCGTTTCCGACGTGATGGACCACGTCGGGTCCGCCCTGGTCGGGCCGCGCCGATCGGGGACGGGCCGGAGCGGCACCGACGGTCTGATCTCGGCCGAGTTCGACCACCTCGCCAACTCGGCCGGTGAAACCCATCTGCACACCCACGTCCTGGTGGCCAACCTCAGCCGGGACGGCGGCACATGGCGCGCCCTCGACCCCTCCTGGTACGTGCACCGACGTAGCCTGGCCGCCCTCTACCAGCTCGGCCTCCGCCACCACCTGCACCGATCCGGCTGGGATCTGGAGTGGCGCCTCCGGCCGGACGGGCTATCGGACTTGGCCGACGTACCCACTGCGGCCGTCCGGGCCGCCAGCCACCAGAGCCGGCTGGTCGCCTCCGCCGGCCGGTTCGAAGCTCGGCGCCGGGCCGACTCCGGTCCGGGCCAGCCTCCTCCACCGTTGGCGAGCTTCGCATTGGGGTCGGCATTTGCCGGCCATGCTGCCGGCCATGTGGCCGGCCCGGGGCCGGTGTCGGACCACGCTCGGCCCGAGGGTGCCGGCTCGACCGTCGACCCCGACGACGCCGCGCTCGCCCGGCGGGTGGAGGTCCGGCTCACGGGCCGCCGGTCCGACTTTCGCGCCGACGACGTGGTGGTCGCACTGGCCGCGTCCCTGCCGGGCGGCTGCCGGGTGGACGATGCCCTCGTATGGGTCGACCGCTTCTGCCAGCGCATGACCCGGGTGCCCTCTCCCACATCAGGGGCCCGTTGGACGACAGGTGGAGCCCGCCGCCTCGACGACCAGGTGGTGGAGGTATTGGCGACCCACATACAGACCCGGTCCGGTCGCTCCGGAAGTGGCGCGCCCGGGACACCGCCGCCGGAGCGGGTCGACCAGATGGCGGACGATCTGTTGGCTGGCCCACCGGTCTGCGTGCTGGGCACGCCGGCAGGTACCAGCGACCTGTTGGCCCAGGCCGAGC
>JAKBAX010000114.1 GCA_021808785.1 Actinomycetes bacterium
CGTCAAGTTCCCGACGACCGCGGCCGGCTGATCCACCGCCGGCTCGTCCGGTCCGGAATGGTCCCTTAACATTGGCGGCGTGATCCGCTTCCTGACCGCCGGCGAGTCCCACGGCAAGGGCCTGGTCGTCATCGTCGAGGGCCTGCCGGCTGGGCTGGCCGTCACCGTCGACGACGTCCAGGCCGAGCTGGCCCGCCGCCGCCTCGGCTTCGGCCGGGGCCCGCGGATGCGCTTCGAGCGAGACGAGCTGACCCTGCTCGGCGGGGTCCGCCACGGCCGGACCCTCGGATCGCCACTTGCCATCGAGATCGCCAACACCGAATGGCCCAAGTGGGAGCAGGAGATGTCGCCCGCGCCGGGCCGCACCGAGAAGCCCCTGCACCAGCCCCGCCCCGGCCACGCCGACCTGCCCGGGATGCAGAAGTACGGCTTCACCGATGCCCGCGACGTCCTGGAGCGGGCGTCGGCGCGCGAGACCGCGGCCCGGGTGGCGGCGGGGGCGGTGGCCAAGCTGCTGCTCGCCGAGCTCGGCGTAGGGATCGTCAGCCACGTGGTGCAGATGGGCCCGGTCGCCTCGAAGTCGGCTCTGCGGCCCGGCGTCGCCGACCTGGCCCGGGTCGACGAGTCGCAGGTCCGCTGCTTCGACCCGGAGTCCGAGGACGCCATGGTGGCCGAGATCAAGGCCGCGGCCAAGGTGGGCGACTCCCTCGGCGGGGTGGTCGAGGTGATCGCCTACGGCGTACCGGTGGGCCTCGGCAGCCATGTCCACTGGGACCGCCGGCTCGACGGGCTGCTCGGCCAGGCTCTGCTCAGCATCCAGGCCGTCAAAGGGGTGGAGATCGGCGACGCGGTGGATGTGGCCGGCCGCCGCGGATCGGAGGCCCATGACCCGATCGGCTGGGACGGCGACTCGGGGTCCTTTGTCCGCCAGTCCAACTGGAGCGGCGGTATCGAGGGCGGGATGACCAACGGTGAGCCGGTGGTGGCCCGGGTGGCCATGAAGCCGCTGGCCACCCTCAACCGACCGGTGCTGAAGACCGTCGACGTGGTCACCAAGGAGGAGACGGTGTCGTTCAAGGAGCGCACCGACGTCACCGCGGTGCCGGCCATGGGCGTGGTGGCCGAGACCATGATGGCCCTGGTGCTGGCCGACGAAGCGCTGCGCAAGTTCGGCGGGGACTCGGTCTCCGAGCTGGTCCGCAACCATGCCGCCTACCAGGAGACGCTGACGTCGCCGTGACCGAACCGGCGAAAGTACTGCTCATCGGCATGATGGGGGCGGGCAAGAGCACGACCGGCCACCTGCTGGCCGAGCGGCTCGGCTGGCCCTACCTCGACAGCGACGACCAGGTCGAGCGGTCGACCGGCCGGACGGTGCCTCAGATATGGAAAGAGGACGGCGAGCCGGCCTTTCGCCGCGAAGAGACCCGGGTCCTGCAGGAGGCCTGCTCGGCCGCCGGTCCGGCGGTGATCGGGGTGGCCGGTGGCGCGGTGCTGGACCTGGACAATCGGGCAGCCATCCGCGGGGCCGGGCTGGTGGTGTGGCTGCGGGCCGAGGTGCCGACGCTCGCCGCCCGGGTCGGCACCGGTTCCGGACGGCCCCTGCTCGACGAGGGCCCGGCGGCCGCCCTGGCCCGCCTGTCGGCCGAGCGGGCCCCGGTCTACGCCGAGCTGGCCGATCTGGTCTTCGACGTCGACCGGCTGGCCCCGCCCCAGGTGGTGGACCGGATCACCGAGGCCCTCGGGGCGAAACGCAGCCCCGGATGAACGGCCGGCCCCGATGCACGAACTGAAGGTCGAGCTGCCCGGGCGCTCGTACCCGGTGCTGGTCGGATCCGGTGCCCGCCACCGCCTCTGCGAGGTGGTACCCGTCGGAGCCGAGCGGGCCGCCATCGTCACCCAGGAGCAGATCCCCTGGACCGTCGACGCCGGCCTCGACCAAAAGACGTTCCTCATGGGCGACGGCGAGGCGGAGAAGAACCTCGAGACGGTCGAGCAGCTGTGCCGCGGCTTCGCCCGCTGGGGCCTGCACCGGCGCGACGTGGTCGTCGCCGTGGGCGGAGGAGTCGTCACCGACGTGGCCGGCTTCGCCGCCGCCGCCTACCACCGCGGCGTGGCGGTCGTGCACGTGCCCACATCCTTGCTCGGCCAGGTCGATGCGGCCATCGGGGGCAAGACCGGGGTCAACCTGCCCGAGGGGAAGAACCTGGTCGGCGCGTTCTGGCAACCCGCCGCGGTCCTCTGCGACACCGAGACCCTCACCACCCTGGCGCCCCGTGAGTACCGCAGCGGTCTGGGCGAGATGGCCAAGTACGCCTTCCTCGGAGTCGACGGCCTGCGCGACATGTCGCTCGACGACGCGGTGGCGGCCTGCGTGGCCTGCAAGGCCGCGGTGGTCGGCGAGGACGAGCGCGAGTCCGGACGGCGGGCCCTGCTCAACTACGGGCACACGCTGGCCCACGCCCTCGAGACGGCTGGCCGCTACGACCTGCGCCATGGGGAGGCGGTGGCCATCGGGCTGGTGTTCGCGGCCCGGCTGGCCGAGCGCCTGGGCCGGATCGGACCCGACCGGGTGGGCCAGCACCGGAATCTGGTCACCTCCTACGACCTTCCCGCCGACCCGCCCCCCGGCCTCGACCCGGCCGATCTGGTGACCATCATGACCCGGGACAAGAAGGCATCGGGCTCCGGCCTGACCTTCGTCCTCGACGGCCCGCTCGGGCTCGAAGTGGTGGAGCGGGTACCGCCCGACGTGGTGGCCGCGACGCTGGGGGCGGACGGCAGGTGAGCGGGCCCCTGATCCTCCTGCTGTCGGGACCCAACCTGCAGCTGCTCGGCCAGCGGGAACCGGCAGTGTACGGCCGGGCCACGCTCGACGACCACGTCCAGACGGCGGCCGAGGCGGCCGCTCTTTGCGGGCTGGAGGTGGAGCACCACCAGTCCGACCACGAGGCTCGCCTGGTCGAGCTGGTGCACGGGGCCCGGGGACGAGTTGCCGCGGTGATCGTCAACCCCGGGGCTCTGACCCACTACGGCTGGTCGCTGCACGACGCTCTGGTCACCTTCGAGGGCCCGGTGATCGAGGTGCACCTGTCCAATCCCGAGGCCCGCGAGGCGTGGCGACGCACATCGGTCATCGCCCCGGTCGCCACCGGCACCATCGCCGGGCTGGGCGGGCTCGGCTACCGGCTCGCGGTGGAGGCGGTGGCATCGCTTCTCGGCCGCACCTGACGGGGCCACCTGACGGGGCCACCTGACGGGGCCACCTGACGGGGCCACCTGGCGGGGCCACCTGACGGGCCGCCACCTGATGGCGGCTGGGCTTCTCAGCCCGGGTAGTGGATGGACCCGGCCAACAACAGGGCCAGGAAGGCGCCCACCGCGAGGAACACGCCGAAGGGGATGGGGGTCCGCCGCCCGGCCCGGCGGGCCGCGATCAGGGCCAGTCCCACCACCGCGCCGAGCAGGTTGGCCCCGAAGAAGCCCCAGAACGCGTCGCGCCAGCCCAACCAGCCGAGGGCCAGGGCCAGTACGGGACCGAGGCGCACGTCGCCGAAGCCCAGAGCCCGCGGACTGGCGAAGTTGATGAGGAAGAGCAGGGCGAACTCCACCGCGGCGCAGATCACCGCCACGAGCAGCCGGTGCCACGTGCCCTGCACCGCGGCCGCCAGTAGCAGGAGGGCGGCCACCGTCAGTCCCAGAGGCCACACGATCACCCGGGGCAGCTTCAGGTGGTCGTAATCGATGAAGGCGAGTGCGATCAGCCCGGTCACGAACACCAGCTCCGCCGGCAGTGTCCAGCTCCAGCCGAAGCGCAGGGCCACCGCCACCCACACCGCCGCGGTCAGCACCTCGACCAAGGGGTAGCGGGCCGAGATGGGGGTGGCGCAGTTGCGGCAGCGGCCCCGCAGGAGCAGCCAGGACACGACCGGGATGTTGTCCCTCGTGGTGATGGGCTGCTCGCAGACCGGGCAGGCCGATGGCGGCCGCACCACGGACCGGGCGGCCGGCACCCGGTAGATGACCACGTTGAGAAACGAGCCGATGGCCAGGCCGTAAAGGGCGGCGCCGACCACGAGGACCACGGTCAACGCAAAGCTCCGAGAGGCACCGGGTTACTCTAAGCGGTCATGACCGGCTTGCTGCTGGACCCGATGGTGGTCTCGCCACGTATGGACCGGTTGCGGCAGTTGCTCGGCCCGGACCGGGCGCTGCTCGTCACCAGCCTGACCAACATCCGGTACCTGACCGGCTTCACCGGGTCGGCCGGCATGCTGTTCCTCCTGCCCACCGCCACCGTGCTCATGACCGACGGGCGCTATGAGAGCCAGGCCGCCGAACAGCTGGCCGCCTCGGGTGCCATCTCCGTCTCGCTCAGCATCGCTCCCACCGCCGGCCAGCGCCAGAGCGCCGGGGCCCTGCTAGGCGAACATGGCGTCGGGGCGCTCGCCCTGGAAGCGGCCCACGTCACCTGGGCCCGCCAGCGAGCCTTCGCCTCCGAGTGGTTCCCCGGCATGGAGCTGGAGCCGACCGTGGGGCTGGTGGAGGGTCTGCGGGCGGTGAAGGACGAGGCGGAGACGGCCCGCCTGGCCGAGGCGGCCCGCATCGCCGACGCCGCCCTCGACGCCATCCGGCCCCGACTGGCCGAGGGCCTGACCGAGGCCCAGTTCGGCCGGGCCCTCGACTTCGAGATGCGCGAGCTCGGAGCGTCGGGGCCGTCGTTCGAGACCATCGTGGCGTCGGGCCCGAACGCGGCGAAGCCGCACCACCGACCGGGCGACCGTCCGGTCGGGCGCGACGAGGCGGTGGTCCTGGACTTCGGCGCCCTTGTCGACGGGTACTGCTCCGACATGACCCGCACGGTGTGGGTGGACCGCATATCCGACCCGGAGCTGAGGCGGGCCTACGACGTGGTCGTGGCCGCCCAGGTGGCCGGCGTGCGGGCGGTGCGGAACGGGGTCACCGCAGCGGACGTGGACCGGTCCTGCCGCCGGGTGATCGAAGAGGCGGGCTGGGCCGACCGCTTCGTGCACGGCACCGGTCACGGAGTGGGCCTCGACATCCACGAGGCTCCGTCGGTGTCGCCCACCTCCACCGATACACTCGTGACCGGCCATGTCGTCACCGTCGAGCCCGGCGTCTACCTGCCGGGTCTCGGAGGAGTCCGGATCGAGGACACCGTGGTGGTGACCGACGACGGCTGCCGGCCGCTTACCGGCACGCCCAAAGACCGCATCTGAGCCCAGAGTTAGGAAAAAATGCCCGCCGTATCGACCAACGACCTGAAGAACGGGATGTCGCTCAATCTGCCCGAGGGCCTCTTCTCCGTCGTGGAATTCCAGCACGTCAAGCCGGGCAAGGGTGGCGCATTCGTGCGGACCAAGCTGAAGAACGTGCGGACCGGGGCGGTGATCGAGCGCACCTACCGGGCCGACGAGAAGCTGGACCAGGCCCTGATCGACAAGCGGGAGATGCAGTTCCTGTACCTCGACGGGGACGGCTTCGTGTTCATGGACAACACCGACTACGAGCAGATGACCGCCGAGCGGGCCAGCCTGGGTGCCGCCGCGTCCTACCTGAAGGAGGGCGACTCGGCGGTAATCCAGATGTACGAGGGCGAGATAGTCGGCGTGGACCTGCCCGCAGCGGTGGAGCTGACCATCACCGAGACCGAGCCGGGAGTGCAGGGCGACCGGGTGTCGGGCGCCCGCAAGCCGGCGACGCTGGAGACGGGGCTGCAGATCCAGGTGCCTCTCTTCGTCAACACCGGGGACCGGGTCAAGGTCGACACCCGGACCGGCGAGTACCTGACCCGGGCCTGAGTCCCGTGCCGCCCGTCGCCCGGCGCGAGGCGCGCGAACGGGCCCTGTCGCTCCTCTACGAGGCCGAGGTCAAAGACGCCGAGCCCAGCCGGGTGCTAGAGGAACTGCCGGTGCCGCCCGACGCCTTCGCCGCCGATCTGGTGGCCGGGGTGGGGGCCAACCGGGCCCGCATCGACGACCTCATCGAGCGCCACTCCATCGGCTGGGCCCTGGACCGGATGCCGTCGCTCGACCGGGCCCTCCTGCGCATGGCGACCTACGAGCTGATGGCCCGCGCCGACATCCCGACCGCAGTGGTGCTGTCGGAGGCGGTGGAGCTGGCCGGGACCTACTCGACCGACGAGTCGGGACGCTTCGTCAACGGGGTGCTCTCGGCCATCGCCGCCGCCGTCCGCCCCGACGCCGGGCCGCCCGGCTGATCTGCTCGCCGACGGCGGCTATGATGGGCGCCCGAGCCGTGAAGCCGGTCCAGTGAGGCCGGCACGGAGCGAGGAGGACAGTTGGCGAAGAGAGAGCGTGCCCTGGCGCCCCCCTACGGGGGCGTTTTTGTTGCCCGGACCACGGTCATGGATGCCGACGACGTGCGGCGGGCCACCTGGCGGATGGCCCACGAGATCATCGAGCGCAACACCGACACCGGCGAGGTGGTGATCGTCGGCCTGCAGACCGGCGGCGTCTGGCTGGCCCAGCGCCTGGCCCAGGTGGTCGGGGAGGTGACCGGCCACGACGTCGGCCTCGGGACCCTCGACGTGGCCTTCTACCGCGACGACATCGGGCTGCGGCCGGTACTGCCCGAGGCCGCGACCAACATCCCGCTCGACCTGACCGCCAAGACGGTGATCCTGGTCGACGACGTGCTCTTCACCGGCCGGACCATCAGGGCCGCGCTCAACGCGCTGGCCGACTACGGCCGGGCCCGCGCCGTGCAGCTGGCGGTGATGGTCGACCGGGGCCACCGGGAACTGCCCATCCGGCCCGACTACGTGGGCAAGAACCTGCCCACCCGCCGCGACGAGATGGTCGACGCCACCGACACCGGGGTCATCATCGGGGATGTGACGGCACCATGACCGACGTCAGGGAGACCGCCACCGGCCTGCCCGGTGCGGCCATCGACCTGGCCGAGATGGCCGGGCGTCACCGAGGCCACCGCCACCTTTTGTCCATCGCCGACCTGGGGGCGGAGGGCATCACCGACGTCCTGCGCCTGACCGACAGCTTCGTCGAGGTCAGCCGCCGGGCCATCCCGAAGGTCCCGGCCCTTCGGGGCAAGACGGTGGTGTCGGTCTTCTTCGAGGACTCCACCCGTACCCGGCTCAGCTTCGAGACGGCGGCCCGGCGCCTGTCGGCCGACGTGATGACCTTCTCCGCCTCCAGCTCCTCGCTCAACAAGGGCGAATCGCTCAAGGACACCGTTCAGACCATCCAGGCCATGGGCGTGGACGGACTGGTGGTCCGCCACTCCGGATCGGGGGTGCCCTGGCAGGTGGCCGGGTGGCTGGACGGCCCGTCGGTGATCAATGCCGGCGACGGGTGGCACGAGCACCCGACCCAGGCCCTGCTGGACTGCTACACGATCACCCGGAAGCTCGGCCTGGCCCCCGAAGCGGGCCTGTCGGGACGACGCATCGCCATCGTCGGCGACATCCGCCACAGCCGGGTGGCCCGCTCCGATGTGCTGGCCTTCACCGCGCTCGGCGCCGAGGTGACGCTCGTCGCCCCGCCCACCCTGCTGCCGCCCAGCCTGGCCGGCTGGCCGGTGTCGGTGAGCCATGACCTCGACCGGGTCCTGCCCACCCTCGATGTGGTGTACGTGCTGCGCCTGCAGCGGGAGCGCATGCTCGAGGCGCTGCTCCCCTCGATCCGTGAATACACCGCCACCTACGGCCTGACCCGGCGCCGGGCGGCCCTGCTCGAGGAGGACGCCCTGATAATGCACCCTGGCCCGGTCAACCGGGGGGTGGAGATCGCCGCCGAGGTGGCCGACCAGCCCGGTTCGGTCATCACCGCCCAGGTGAGCAACGGCGTGGCGGTGCGCATGGCGGTGCTGTTCCTGCTGCTCGGTTCGGGGGTCGACCTTGCCGTCGCGTAGCCGTCCGGCCAGCCTGGTGATCCGGGGCGGCCGCATCGTGGACCCGGGCGGTAGCCACCCCGCCGACGTGCTGATCCAGGACGGGGTCATCACATCGGTCACCGCCACCGTGGGCAGCGTGCCGGCCGGCACCGTCGTCCTCGACGCGTCGGGCTGCCTGGTCACCCCCGGCCTGGTCGACCTCCACACCCACCTGCGGGAACCGGGACGGGAGGAGGCCGAGACGGTGGAGACCGGGTCGCGCGCCGCCGCCCTCGGCGGTTACACGGCGGTGGTGGCCATGCCCAACACCGAGCCGGCCATGGACAGCGCGGCGGTCATCCGCCAGGTCCAGCACCTCGGGGCCTCGGCTCTCTGCGACGTCCACCCGGCCGGCGCCATCACCGTCGGTCGGGAGGGGCGGATGCTGGCGCCCATGGCCGAGATGGCCGCCCTCGGGGTGCGCATCTTCACCGACGACGGCAGCGGGGTACAGGATTCCCGGCTCATGCGGCGGGCCATGGAGTACGCCTCCGCACTCGGCGTGACGCTGGCCCAGCACTGCGAGGACGCCTCGCTCGCCGGTGGCGGCCACATGCACGAGGGGGAGTGGTCCAGCCGCCTCGGACTGGCCGGCCAGCCGGCCGAGGCGGAGGAGCTGATGGTGATGCGGGACCTGGCCCTGGCCCGCCTCACCGGCGCCAAGATGCACTTCCTGCATCTGAGCACCGCCCGCTCGCTCGCCATGATCCGGGGGGCCAAGCACTCGGGGCTGGCGGTGACCGCCGAGGTGGCGCCGCACCACTTCACCCTCACCGACGAGTGCGTGGCCACCTACGACTCGGTGTACAAGGTCAACCCGCCGCTGCGAACCGCCGGCGACATCGAGGCGGTCAAGGAGGCATTGGCCGACGGTACCGCCGACGCCATCGCCACCGACCACGCCCCCCACACGGCCGAGGCCAAGGAAGCTCCTTTCGACCAGGCGCCCCCGGGCATGCTCGGTCTGGAGACAGCCCTGGGGCTGGCCCTCACCGAGCTGGACCTGCCGGCCGAGCGGGTGTTCGCGTTGATGTCGTGGCAGCCGGCCGCCATCGCCGGTCTCTCGGCCGGGCACGGCGGCCCCGTCGAGGCGGGCCGGCCGGCCAACCTCTGCGTGGTCGACCCCGACGAGATGTGGACGGTGGACCCGTCGGCGTCGGCCAGTCGCAGCCGCAACAACCCGTACGCGGGGCGCAAGCTGCGGGGCCGGGTCCGCCACACCGTCCTCCACGGCGAGCCCGTGGTGATCGACGGGGAGGCCCAGAGATGAGGGAGGCCCTGCTGGTCCTGCAGGACGGCACCATCTTCGAGGGCGAGGCGGCCGGCTACTGGGACGAGGACCCGGTGGTGGCGACGGGCGAGGTGGTGTTCAACACCACCCTCACCGGCTACCAGGAGGTCCTCACCGATCCCTCGTACGCGGGGCAGATCATCGCCTTCACCTACCCGCACATCGGCAACTACGGGATCACCGGTCGTGACAGTGAAAGTGCCAGGACATTCTGCCGGGGGTTGATCGTGCGGGATCTGGCCCCCCGCCCGAGCAGCTGGCGATCTGAACGCACCATCCACGAGTTCCTCCTGGAACAGCGCCTGCCCGCCCTGACCGGCATCGACACCCGCCGGCTGACCCGGCACATCCGCGACGCCGGATCCATGCCGGCCGCCTTCGGTCCGGTATCGGGACCGGGCGCGCTCGGCGAGACGGCCCTGAAGGAGGCGGCCGGGAGCGAGCCCGGCACCGAGGGCAGGGATCTGGTGTCGGAGGTGACCACCGCCCAGCCCTACACGGTGGGCGACGGCGCCCGCCGGATCGTCGCCTACGACTTCGGCATCAAACGCACCATCCTCAGGCACCTGGGCACCCTCGGCGCAGTCGAGGTCGTGCCGGCTGCCACCCCGGCCGACGAGGTGCTGGCCCGCCGACCCGACGGGGTGTTCCTCTCCAATGGTCCCGGCGACCCGGCCGCCGTCGGTTACGCGGTCGAGCAGGTGGGCCAGCTGCTCGGTCGGGTCCCCGTGTTCGGCATCTGCCTCGGCCACCAGTTGATGGCGACCGCGCTGGGCGGCCGCACGTTCAAGCTGCCCTTCGGCCACCACGGCGGTAATCACCCCGTTCGGCGGATCTCCACCGGGGCGGTCGAGATCACCAGCCAGAACCACAACTACGCCCTGGTGGACGGCAGCCTGGCCGACGCCGAGGTGACCCATGTCAACCTCAACGATGGTGTCATTGAGGGTGTCAGCCGCCGGGATCTCCGGGCCTTCAGCGTCCAGTACCACCCTGAAGCGGGCCCCGGCCCCCACGACGCGAGCTACCTTTTTTCCGAGTTCGAAAGGATCATGGGTGCCTAGGCGCGACGACCTCGAGAGCATCCTGGTCATAGGCAGCGGCCCGATCGTCATCGGTCAGGCGTGCGAATTCGACTACTCCGGCACCCAGGCGTGCCGGGTGCTCGGCCAGGAGGGCTACCGGGTCATCCTGGCCAACTCCAACCCGGCCACCATAATGACCGACCCGGAGTTCGCCGACCGCACCTATATCGAGCCGCTCACGCCCGAGGTGCTCGAAGCCATCGTGGAGCGGGAGCGTCCCGACGCCGTGCTACCGACCCTCGGTGGCCAGACCGCCCTCAACCTGGCCATGGCGTTGCACGAGCGGGGCACCTTCGAACGCCTGGGGGTGGAGATGATCGGGGCCAAGCCCGACGCCATCGCCACCGCCGAGGACCGGGAGCGGTTCAAGGCGGCCATGACCGAGATCGGCCTGGCGGTGCCCGAATCGGGCTTCGCCTACACCCTCGGCGAGGCGATGGAAGTGGGCCGGTCCATCGGCTTCCCGATCATCATCCGCCCTTCGTACATCCTCGGCGGGGCCGGCACCGGTATCGCCTATGACCGGGAGGAGCTCGAGCGCATCGCCGCGGCCGGCCTGGCCGCCAGCCCCATCTCCGAGATCCTGATCGAGCGTTCCATCGCGGGCTGGAAGGAGTACGAGCTCGAGGTGATGCGTGACCGGGCGGACAACTGCGTCATCATCTGCTCGATCGAGAACTTCGACCCGATGGGCGTGCACACCGGCGACTCGATCACGGTGGCGCCGGCCCAGACGCTCTCCGACGAGGAATACCAGCGGATGCGCGACGACGCCTTCAAGTGCATCCGCCGCATCGGGGTGGAGACCGGCGGGTCGAACATCCAGTTCGCCGTCGACCCCCGCACCGGCGACCAGGTGGTCATCGAGATGAACCCCCGGGTCAGCCGCTCCAGCGCCCTCGCCTCCAAGGCGACCGGCTTCCCCATCGCCAAGATCGCGGCCCGGCTGGCCGTCGGCTACACGCTGGACGAGATCACCAACGACATCACCGGTGCCACCCCGGCCAGCTTCGAGCCGACCATCGACTACGTGGTCACCAAGGTGCCGCGCTGGGCTTTCGAGAAGTTCCCCGGCATCCCCGACGTGCTCGGCACCCGCATGCAGTCGGTCGGCGAATCGATGGCCATCGGCCGTACCTTCCCCGAGTCGCTGCAGAAGGGACTGCGCTCGCTGGAGCGGGGCCGGGCCGGGCTCAACTGCGACACCGGCGAGGCCCTGTGGGAGCGGTGGGACGACGACGAGCTGGTGCGGCGGGCGGCCATCGCCACCCCCGACCGGCCCTTCCAGCTGGAGGCCGCCCTGCGCCGGGGCATCTCCGTGGAGCGGCTGTACGAGGCGACCGGTGTCGACCCGTGGTTCCTCGACCAGATCCAGCTGGTGGTGGACGAGCGGGCCCGCCTGGCCGACCTGTGCAACCCGGCCAACCTGACCCGCGGCGACTGGCGACGGGCCAAGCGGCTCGGCTTCAGCGACGCCCAGCTGGCCTACCTGTGGGGCACGGCCGAGGAGACCGTCCGCCGTACCCGCCTGGCCGCCGGGGTGCGGGCCACCATGAAGACCGTCGACACCTGCGCGGCCGAGTTCGAAGCCCACACCCCCTACCACTACTCGACCTACGAGGATGACGACGAGGTGACGGCGGGGGCCCGCCCCAAGGTGATCATTCTCGGCTCGGGACCCAACCGCATCGGTCAGGGCGTCGAATTCGACTATTGCTGCGTGCAGGCCAGCTTCGCCCTGCACGACGCCGGCTTCGAGACCGTGATGATCAACTGCAACCCCGAGACCGTCTCCACCGACTATGACACCAGCGACCGGCTGTACTTCGAGCCCATCACCTATGAGGACGTGCTCAACGTCCTCGACGTGGAGGCGGCCCACGGCGAGGTGCACGGCGTGATCGTGTCACTCGGCGGCCAGACGCCGCTCAAGCTGGCCGGTCTCCTGCCGCCCGAGCTGATTCTCGGCACCCCGCCCGACGCCATCGACCTGGCCGAGGACCGGGAGCGGTGGAGCTCGCTCTGCCACGCCCTCGGCATTCCCCAACCTCCTGGCGGTACCGCTGTCACCATCGAGGACGCCCTGCGGATAGTGGGCCAGGTCGGTTATCCGGCTCTGGTGCGCCCGAGCTACGTGCTCGGGGGGCGGGCCATGGAGATCGTCTACGACGAGGCCGACCTGCGTCGGGCCATGGAGGCGCTGTCGGGCTTCGGCTCCCTCGGTCGGGAGGGAGGCCTGTCGGCCGAGCGGCCGGTGCTGGTCGACCGGTTCCTGGAAGACGCCACCGAGGTGGACGTGGACGCGGTGCGCGA
>JAKBAX010000115.1 GCA_021808785.1 Actinomycetes bacterium
CCGGTCGCGCAGATGATCGCAGGCGGCCAGGATGGCCACGATCTGCTCGGGCTCCAAGGTGGCCGGACGCCGCCTGGTGACCGCCAGCTTGACCGGCCGGACCGGGATCGGCTTGCCCTTGGTCACATGATGCAGGAACGGCTTGTATGAGCCTCTCGACACCCGCCGCCACGCCACCAGTTCCCCGGCCACCGTCACCCCGCTGCGGGAATGATGATCGTAAAAGCCGAACACCCCGGCCAGGTAGCGGTTGATCGACGACGGCCGCCGCCGGCCGGCCCCTTCGGCCAGCACCACCACGTTCGGCGCCGGAGCCCGCAACCAGGCCACGAACCGGGCCACGTCCTCTATCCCCACCTGGTCCCACACCAGCCCCGCCCCGGCCAGGAACTCGAACCACAACTTCAAGCTGATGGCATACGCCCTCACCGTGTTCGGCGAACGCTCAATGGCCGACAGGTAGGCCAGATAGCGCTCTGCCGGGTCGATCACCTCGCCGGTGTCGTCGAGCACCGTCCACGACTCGGGACCGCCGCCGGGCATCACAACCCGTTGAACCAGCATTCATGGGCCTCCGATCCGACCGGACCATGCCTTGACACTAAGACTGTCAAGGCATGGACGGGTGGATGCCCGGCGACGCGATAGCAACAGGGGCATGCCCGTCAGCGCCAAGACCCGGCAGCGCCAGATCACGACCGAGATCTCCAAACTCGGGCCGTGCCTGCCCGGCAATCTCGTCGAGCGCACCACCCGCTGCGGCTCGCCCCGCTGCCGTTGCCACCACGACCCCGAATACCGCCACGGCCCCTACCCGACCTGGACACGCAAGATCGGCGAGCGAACCGTCACCCGCACCCTCAACCCGGATCAGGCCGAGCGATACCGGGCCATGTTCGACAACGCCCGCCGGCTACACGAGCTCGTCACCGAGCTCCTACAACTGACCGCTCACCAAGTCGAACAGGCCGAAGGCTGGCCCACCCACCACGGCGACGACAGCAACGACGTCGAGGACAACCCCAGATAACGCGTCCTCGCCCAGGCCCGATACGCGGCACTTACACCGGTTCCCCCTCGGCGAGGACATATCCGCAGGCACTCGAGATAACGACGGCTCGGGGCACGCGTCCCGAGGGACGACCGCCACTGTCCGTGAGGTTCGGCCGCGGCGCCTCGGCGGACCTGGGCCCGAAACGTGCGGCTATCGGCGATAGAACTTATCGCTGCTTCAGACCTGACGTAGTGATAAGTTATCTGGCTGATGGTTGAAAGTTCTGACGCCCGTGCCGCCGCCCTCGAGCGACTCGTCGCCGCTGTCCTTGCCGGCGAACCGGTCGAGCGCCATGAAGGTCAGCTCCTCGACTGCAAGGAGGACCCGTCGCGGCCAGATAAGCACGGAGCTGCACTCTCAGGAGAGGAACGCTCCGAAGCGCTGGCCAAGACGGCGGCTGATGCTGTCGCGTGCTTCGCAAACGCAGATGGCGGTGTGGTCGTCGTCGGCGTGGACGACAAAAGGATTGGCAAGGCCGCCTTCGTCGGCACCTCTTGCGACACAGCATGGCTGCAGAACAGAGTCCGCCAGCTGGTCGCCGTCGAGGTCCAGGCCCGAGCGGTAGATGTGTCGGGCGCCCGGATTGTGGCCATCACGGTGGAGCCTTCACCTGTACCGGTCTCCGACACGTCTCGGAGTTACCGGAGGCGCCAGGGCAGAGACTGCCAGACCATGTCCGGAGCAGAGCTCGGCACGTTCTCGGTTCACCGCAGTGGCACAGACTGGTCCTCCGCTCTATCCGCTTCAGGGGTGACCGATACCGACCCAGCGGCGCTCGCACAGGTGCGGTTGTGGCTGCGCCAGTCCGGGGAGACGTCACGTCTCGAGCTGGCCGATAGCGACGACCGCACCCTACTGAGGCAACTCGGTCTGGGCGACGCCGACGGCCGGCTGAATCGCGCCGGGGAACTCCTCTGTGTTCGCCTCCCGGGCCGGGGTCCGCTCATGGACCTCACCTGCCGGCCCGCGCCTGGAGCCGACACGGAACTACGGATCGACCCAACAGAGACACCCCTGGCTCTCGTCCTGGCCGAGATGGAGGCAGCTATCTCTGTCCGGAACCCCCAGTACAACCTTCCAGGAGGGCTTGCGGTCGGCCAGGTCCGGGCCCTACCAGATCTTGCGTTACGTGAAGCCCTCGTGAACGCTGCTGCGCACCGCGACTGGGCAGCGTCTGGCCCGATCAGGATTCAACTCGAAGGCACCCAGCTGACCGTTATGAGCCCGGGCGGGTTCCTGCCGGGCGTTACAGCTGCCACGGTGATCACTGCCCCACCCCGGACGCGCAACCCTCGGCTCGCGCGTGCCCTGCGCGGCCTTCGTCTCGCTGAGGCCGAAGGGATCGGAGTCGACCGGATGTTTCGTGAGACTGTCCGTCAAGGCCTTCCCACCCCGAGTATCGAAGAGCTGCCCGACGGCACGGGCGTCCGATGTGTATTGATCGGCGGGCCTCCTGACCCCGCCATCGTGGGTGTTGTGCGGAGTCTGCCCGGCCCCGCCAGCCAAGACATCGACGTCCTCCTGATCCTTCACACCTTGGAGTCCAGAGCGAGCGTCAACGCGACACAGCTCGCCCCAGTCATCCAAAAGACCCGCGCCGAAGCGAGCGCCGCACTCAGCAGGGCGCAGAATGCGGGGTTGGCCGTGCCCGCCTCTCGAGAAGGTCACTTCCGACTTGCCGACGGGCCGCGTGAACAACTGAAAGCTCGCCTGCCCTACCTGCGCCGCACCGAGGCCGACTACGCGAGAGTGATGACAGACCTTCTCCACGACCACGGCGAGGTCCGAGCCCGTGACTTGATCGATGCGTGCGGTATTGGCCAGGTGCAGGCATCAAGGGCCCTCGCACAGGCCGCCCAAAGGGGCCAAGTAGAACGGCATGGCGCAACAGGCGCCGGCGTGTTCTATACGTCCCCCGACAACTGATCAGACCACGCTTACCTCTCGGCCGAAGCCTCCTGGGGACGTGCACAGCTCTACCGCAAACGCGTGCACCGGATGAGGCCTCGCGTCTGGATCGGCCTCCTGACCAGCCCGTTCCAGGTTTCGTAACCACCCCGCTTAAAAGCCCAGGTCAAGGGCACAATTTTGGTAGAACGAAAACTCTGCGAGAACCGGGCCGATCACGGCCTTGACCACCATGTTGACCTCCAGCAGGGGCCAAAGACCCTGTTCCAACCACTCATTCGATCCGGTTCTCGAGGGCCGACACGTGCCCTCATGTCGTTTCACAAACCGAATCCGCGCCTACACACGACTTGGGAGTCGTGTGAAAGCGAAGGCGGTCCAAACGCGTCGGCCGCTGCTCTGTCGCCGACGATCCTGATGGCCTAGCTGAGCTCGAGGACGCCGAGATCGAATGACATGGGATTCTGGAACGGACAGGTCGGTGCCCCCCTCCGCTGATATCATCGCTACGTGTCCAAGACATCTGTTGAAGTTGACCCGGATATCGTCCAGCAGGCGGCTGAGATCCTCGGCACGACCACGTTGCGAGCGACGATCGATGCTGCCCTGCGCGAGATCGTCCATGCCCGGCGGCGGCTGGAGCTCGTCGCCTTGCTCGCCCAACACGGTCGCTTCGACTTCGAAGAGGCGGAACGAGCCTGGGGTTCCGACGAATAGGTGGCAGGCGTTCGCTACCTAGTCGACACCAGCGTTTTCGCACGGCTGACCAAGCCCGCCGTGGCCGCGGCCTTTGCCCCGCTCGCGGCCGGGCGACAAGTAGCGCTGAGCAACCCGGTCGCGTTCGAACTCGGATATGCGGCCCGCAGCCCCGACGACTACCGAGAGATCGCCGATCGACTGCAATCCTTTCCCGCAGTGCCCACCACAGACGCTGATCACCAACGAGCACTGGAGGTCCAAGCCGCTCTCGCAGCCAGAAGCCAGCACCGAGCCCTTTCCCTTGTCGATGCCCTCGTTGCTGCGACCGCCGAGGCACGCGGGCTCATCGTGTTGCACTACGACGGCGACTTCGAGCTAGTTGCTCAGATGACAGGTCAACCCCATGAATGGATCGTCCCGAGGGGCACGGCCGACTGAGAACCCCAACCGTCTAGACCGAGCCGGGATAACGACCTCGAGCCGGCGTTGGACCCGGGGGACGAGATAATGGGGCGCGCGTTTGGGGATGGTCTGGCAGACTGCTAGTACATTTGCACGCCGACAAGTTGTACAATGCGGTCATGGACGTAGCCGTAAGTGATCTCAGAGCACACTTGAGCGAGTGGCTGGAGCGAGCCAGAGGAGGCGAAGAAGTCGTCGTCACCGAGCGTGGAGTTCCCGTCGCCCGCCTACTTGGTGTCGCGGCAACCGCTACCCTCGAGCGCCTCGCCGCTGAAGGGGTGATCGGCCGTCCCGAACGCACTCAGCGGACGACCGCGACAGGACGACCACGGCCCCGTCCTCGCCACCCGGTCTCAGAGATGGTGAGCGAACAGCGGCGCTGAGCCGGTGGCCATCGTCTACTTCGACTCGAGCGCCTTGGTGAAGCTGGTCGTGGAAGAAGCCGGCAGTGACTTGGTGGCCGACATGTGGGATGGTTGTGACGCCGCCCTGTCCAGTCGCCTCGCCTACCCCGAGGTACGTGCGGCACTCGCAGCTGCCGGTCGCAATCACGACCTCGACGACGTCGACTTGGCCGCAGCCGAGCGGGCGTGGGAGGAGTACTGGGCGGCGATCCGGCCTGTCGAGCTGAGCCCGGCGGTGGAGCGCCACGCAGGACAGCTCGCCCGATCGCACGCACTTCGTGGCGCCGACGCCGTGCATCTTGCTAGCGCACTCGCCATCGGAGACCCCGAACTCGTTTTCGCCGTCTGGGACCAGCGGCTTCACGCGGGAGCCAGCGCGGCCCGCCTCCTAGTCGCGCCACTCGAACTCACACCTTAAGGACCGGAGTCCGACAGTACAGATGAGCCAGCAGCACGCCCCTCAGCCGGCGGTTGGTGGCACCCGGCCCCGCTGGATATGGGCTACACGTACTGGGGCTGGTGATGGTCCGAAGGGTATTCGTGGCGGTCTCAGGTTCAATGCCTGAGGACACCACTAGCTGGGCGATGCGGCATCCAAGATCTGTTGCCACCCCTGGGCGGTGAGGGCGTAGTTGTCGACGCTCCCGCCTAGCCAGGGGGTCCTTACGAAAGTGAGGCCCCCGAGCTGACGAAACCCCTCGCCGCAGGCCCGTGGAGGTCTGCGGCGAGGGGTTCGTCGTTGTCGGTAGCTTCTGCGGGTCATCGATCGGACTTCCCCTGACGCTCGTGGGGCCGGGCGGGGTGTCCGGCGTCAGGCGGGGACCGGCGTACCCCGGTAACCGGCGGGCGGCTGGTCGTCGGGACAGGCCCCGGGCGGGTCGTTGTACCGGGGATCCCTGGTCCAGGCCCCGGTCTCCCAGCCCGGCCGGGGAGCGGGCAAGGCCAGGGGCCCGGCCAGTCCACGGACGATATAGGCCCCGAACTCCGCCGCCCCGTAGGGGCAGAAATGCCAGTTGTCCAGCTTGCGGGCCCTGACCCAGCCCCCCGAGGGTTCCTCGAACCAGGAGTAGAACCGGCCCCCCGGGGCGAACAGCTCCCGGGTGGTCAGGAACGCGGCCCGGCCCGGGAAGGAGCCCACCACCTGCCTGGCCACCTGGTCCCAGGCCCGGCCGATGGCGACCTGGTGGACCCACGCCCGGGCCCGGGCGGCGGGATCGGCCAGGCTCGGGTCGGGCCCGATCTGCGGGTACTGCATGAGGACCACCGCCTCCACCCCGTTCCCCGGTCGCAGCATGTCGGACACCGCGTTCTGCAGCTCGGCCCGGTAGGCGACCGGCGACGTGGCCGCCGTCTGGTCGTCCCACTCCCAGGTGCCGATGACGATCTGGGGGTGGTAGGTCGCGATGATGCGGGCGGTGTCGGCCGCGAACCCGTGGATGCGGGTGAGACCCCAGCCGGGGAAGGAGGTGTTGACCGCCACTGCCACCCGGCCGGTGGCGGTCAGGGCCGCCGTTATACCGGGGGAGGCGTCCACCATGGCGCTGTCGCCCATCAGCCAGACCCGGTACGGCGCGCCCGGCGGATTGGGCCGGACGGACAGGTCCAGCGCGGTGGCGGGGGCGGCCAGGCGGCCCAACGAGACCGGCCGTGACGGTGCCGCCGGGGGCCCGACGGACCCGGTGAGCACCGAGGCGGCCACCGCGATCACCCCGACACCTGCGAAGCTGGCGACCGGCACGTGGATGCGCCGGGCCAAACCGGCCCAGTCGGCTCGGCGCAACGGGCGCTCCACGAGGTAGTAGCTGGCGGCCGACGCGGACGACATGGCTGCCAGCCGGACCACCAGGAGGGTCCCGCCGGTGAGCCCGCAGGTGTCGGGCGTCATCAGCACGATGACCGGCAGGTGCCAGAGGTAGAGGCTGTAGGAGATGGTCCCCACCCAGCGCACGGGACGGCAGGCGAGGACCCGGGACAGGACCCCTGACGGCGACTTCACGCTTCCCACCACCAAGGCGGCGGCCGCCACCGCCAAGGCGGCCAGCCCACCGTTCCAGATCCACGACGGAGGGCCGCCGGCCTGCGAGATGCCGACGGCCAACCCGGCGGTGCCGACCAGAGCGGCAGCCGCGGAGCGGCGGGGCACCCGGGACGGCCGACCCGGGGGCCACAGCATGGCCGCCACGCCCCCGACCAGCAGCTCCCAGGCCCGGGTGTCGGTGCCGAGGTAGGCCCGGTTGGCGCCGAAGAGGTGGTAGGCGGCGGTCATCCAGGCGGCCGACGCCAGCGCCAGGGCGGCGGTGGCCCACACCACCCGCCGACCCGGCCCAGCCAGCCCGACCGACCCCGCCAGCCCGACCGACCCCGCCGACCCGACCGGCGCGCCGGAGCCGGGCTCCTCACCGGCGTCTCGGGACCGGGTCCGGCGGCCCCACCACAGCAGGCCCCCGAGCAGAAGCGGCCACACCAGGTAGTACTGCTCCTCGATGGCGAGCGACCAGGTGTGCTGGAGGGGGCTCGGCGCGCTGAACTGGGCGAAATAGCTGTGGCCGGCGGCGATCTGCTGCCAGTTGGCCGTGTAGAACAGCGTGGCCAGGCCCGGATCCCGAAGCTGCGCCGGCACCAGTCCCGGCCCCGACAGCCAGGCGTACACCGACAGCACCAGCAGCATGAGCAGCACCGCAGGCAGTAGTCGACGGGCCCGGCGGGCCCAGAACGTCCGAAGGGATGCGGCCGAGGTGGGCTGGGAGCACAGGATGGTCGTGATGAGGTAGCCGGACACGACGAAGAACACGTCCACGCCCAGCCACCCGCCGGGCAGATCGCCCAGGTGGTAGGCCACCACCGCCGCGATGGCGATGGCCCGCACGCCGTCGACCTGCGGCCAGTACTCCCGGCCCGGCCCCGCCCCACCCGACAAGCCCGAGCCCGGCCCCGTCCCACCCGACAAGCCCGAGCCCGGCCCGACACCGCCGCGGTCAGCCATAGCGCTCCGCCACCGCCCGGGCCGACGCCCGGTAGGAATCACCGAAGACCACGCTGTGCACCAGGAGGGGGTAAAGCTGCCACAACGCCACCCGCGACAGCCAGCCCTCGGCGAGGGGCCGCCGCTCGGCATAGGTGCCGAGCAGCCGGTCGGGCACCGCCCCGAAGAGGGCCAGCATGGCCAGGTCCTCCTCCGGGTGACCCCCGTGCACAGACGGGTCGATCACGGCCGGATGCCCGTCGGCGGCCCACAACACGTTGCCCCACCACAGGTCGCCGTGCACCAGAACGGGGCGGCCGGGCGGGATCAGCTCGCCCAGCCGGTCCACCACCCGGGCCACCGGCCCGTCCAGGCCGCACCGGCCGGCCAGGGAAGTGAGCCGGGCCCCGTAGAAGTCGGCCGCGACCGCCCAGCCGGAGGGGTCCACCCGGCAGTCGCCGATCCACGACGATCCCCCACCCCACTCCGGCTCGCCCTCCCCGTGCAGCCCGGCCAGGGCCCGGCCCAGCTCCTCCTCGCCGGCGGGCGAGCGGGCCCCGGCCGGGATCCACTCCAACGCCAGGAGGGTGGCCGATCGGTACAGGACCGAAGGGACGCGCGGACCGGAGGCCACCCGTCGGAGGCGCTCCAGACCGTCGGCCTCGTCGGGCGCGGCGGCCGTCGTTTTGACCACTATCTGCTCCCCCGCGACCGTGGCCCGGTGGACGCCGGCACCCAGAGGTGCGCCCATCCGGCCCGGGCCCAGGGCATCACGAAGCTCCTGCGGCCAGGCCGTCACCGGTCCGGCGAGGTCACCGGTCCGAGGGAGGCCACCAGTCCCCGGCAGGCCCGCTCGACGATCTCCAGGCATTCGTCGAAGCCGGCTCCGTCTCGCCCCCACGGATCGGGCACGGCGGCACCCTCCGGCGCGGTCGGGTCGTAGGAGCGCAGCAGCCGTATGCGGTCCGGGTCGGGACCTCCGGCCAGGGAGATGACGTCTTTCAGGTTCTGCTCGTCGGCGCACAGGATCAGATCCAACCCCGTCAGGTCGGCCCGACCCAGGCGCCGGGCCCGGTGGCCTCGGCCGGGCCAGCCGCCGCGGGCCAGGGCCGCGTCGGTCCCCGGATCGGCCGGCTCGCCCACGTGGTAGCCGGCCGTCCCGAACGACTCGACCGACACCTCCTCGGCCCGTCCGGCCTCCTCCAGGAGACGGTGGGTGATCTGCTCCGCCATCGGGGACCGGCAGATGTTCCCCAGGCAGACGAAGGCGATGCGCTTCAAGGCGGCGACTGTAGCGACCGGGGGAGAGGCCCGGAGAAATGCCTGACCGAACCCTCACACTTCCCTCACCGGTGCCAGACTCAATGGCCTCATGGGGTCAGAGCCGGGCACCATCGTGGTGGTAGAGGACGATCCGAACATCGCCGACCTCATCGATATGTACCTGCGCCGCGACGGGCACCGGGTGATCTCGGTGGACCGGGGCCAGGCCGGCCTGGACGCGGTCGAGCGGGAGCGGCCCCGCCTGGTCATCCTCGACATCGGCCTGCCCGGCGACATGGACGGCTTCGAGGTGTGCCGCCGCATCCGGGCGTCGAGCCGGGTGCCGGTGCTGATGCTGACCGCCCGTGACGAGGAGATCGACCGCGTCGTCGGTTTCGAGCTGGGCGCCGACGACTATGTCACCAAGCCCTTCTCCCCCCGTGAGCTGGCGGCCCGGGTCAAGGCCATCATCCGCCGGGCCGACGGCCCCCCGGCCACCACTGAAGCCACCGTTGTCGACCTGGGCGCGGTCGAGGTGGACCTGGGGCGGCGCGAAGCCCGCATTTCGGGTGCCTCGGGCGCGGAGGCCCAGGTGGTGGCCCTCGCCACCCGGGAGTTCGACCTGCTGGCGTACCTGGCCCGCAACCGGGGCCTGGCCCTGTCGCGCCAGCAGCTGCTCGACGGCGTGTGGGGCCACGGTTGGTACGGCGACGAGCGGACCGTCGACGTGCACGTCGGCCAGCTGCGTAAGAAGCTCGGTCCGGCGCTGGACCTGCGGACCGTGTGGGGGGTGGGGTACCGGCTGGACTAGCCGGCCCCGTCCCCGCATGCGCCGGCGCATCACCGTCGCCATGGTGGTCATGGTCCTGGTCACGCTCGTCCTGTCCGGGCTGGTGAGCCTGTTCCTGGCCCAGCAGAGCCTGCTCACCTCGACCCGGCGCGAGCTCTTGCACGAGGCCACCGGCCTGGCCGCCGCCGTCCCCCAGGAAGCCCGAACCAACTCCGCCACGGACAAAGATCCGGCCGCCACGCTCCGCACCCTCCTCGCCGCCCTCCGCCCGTCGCTGCGCCTCGACGGCTCCGCCGTGATCGGTGTGCTGCCGGGCGGTCAATTGGTGAACCTGACCCCGTTCAACCGCCATCCGGCGCTACCCGCCGGCCTGCCCGCCGCGGCCCTGCCCGGGCGGCGGCTCTACCAGCTGCAGCCGGTTACTGGCCGGACGGGCGGCCTGGTCTTCGCCGCCGTGCCCTACCAGGCCAGCATCCGGATCGCGGGGCGGGACCGAAGCGTGGTGCAGGTAGTGGTCCTGACCCGGCGCCCACCCACGTCGCTGCAGACGGCGGGACCGTGGTTCGGACTGTCGGCGCTCGCCATCCTCATCGTGTCCGGGGTGGTGGCGTGGCGCCTGGGACGGCGCTTCACCGCTCCGGTGCGGGCCGCCGAGGTGGTGGCCAGCCGGGTGGCGGCCGGGGACCTCGACGCCCGGGTGCCGGAGCCGGCCGGCACCGACCCCGAGTTGGCCGCCCTGGCCGCCGCCATCAACTCGATGACCGAGGGGTTGTCCCGGGCGCAGGCGGCCGAGCGCCACTTCTTGCAGTCCGTGTCCCACGACCTGCGCACCCCATTGACCTCTATCCGCGGCTTCGCCGAGGCCATCGAGGACGGGGCAACCGCCGACGCGGTGGCCGCGGCCGGGGTGATCGCCTCCGAGGCCCGGCGCCTGGAGCGGCTGGTCGGGGACCTTCTGGCGCTGGCCACGTTGGAAGCCCGCCGCTTCACCCTCCAGCCCCAGGTCGTGGACCTGGTCGCCCAGACGGCCGAGGCGGCGGCCGGCTTCGGCCCGTCGGCCGCCGATCTGGGCCTCCAGGTCACCTGCGTCACCGCCCCACCCGGCCGGCGCCTGTACGCCACCGCCGACCCGGACCGCCTGGCCCAGATCCTGGCCAACCTGATCGAGAACGCCCTGCGCTACGCCCGCGCCGGGGTGTGGGTGGGGGCTGCCCCGGGACCCGATGGCGGCCCGACCGGGACCGGTCCCCTCGTCTGGGTCAGCGACGACGGGCCCGGCATCACCGCTTTCGACCTGCCCCGGGTGTTCGACCGGCTCTACGGCGCCCGGCGCCAGCCCGACGGGTCCCGCCCCGGGCGCCCCATCGGGTCCGGCCTGGGACTGACCATCGTGGCCGAGTTGGTGACCGCCATGGGGGGCCGGGTCTGGGCCGAGTCGCCCTTGACGGGCGAGGGCGGGACCCGCATGGTGGTGGAGCTGCCGCCTGCGCCAGGTGGGGAATCGGGCGGCGCCCCCCGGCCCGCGTCGGCGTAATAACTTCGTTAAGTTATTGACCTGCGCGACAACGAAGGGGGCCTCCCAGTGAGCACACCGACCTACCGGGTCGAGGTCGACCCGGAGAAGTGCCAGGGGCACAACCGCTGCTACGCCCTGGCGCCGGAGCTGTTCGACGTCGATGACTACGGCACCGCCAGCGCGGCCGGGAACGGGTCCGTACCCGACGACCTGCTCGACAAGGCCCGCCGGGCCGTGGCCAACTGCCCCGAGTACGCCATAACCCTGACCGAGGTGTCACGGTGACCGGGCGGCAGGCCCCGGTATCGGACTGGGCCACCGACTTCGACCACACCGACCCGACCTGGGTCGCTGACCCTTACCCCATCTGGGCCGACCTGCGCGACCGCTGCCCGGTGGCCCACAGCGGACGCTTCGGCGGCACCTGGCTGCCCACCACCCACGAGCTGGTGTCGGAGGTGGCCTACGACACGGAGAACTTCACCTCCCGCTCAGTGGTCGTCAGCAACATCAGACCGACCGAGCTGGATCTGCCGGCGCCCATCGGCCTGGCTCCGCCCATCACGTCGGACCCGCCGTTCCATGCCATCGCCCGGCGCATGCTCCTGCCGGCCTTCTCGCCGAAGCCCATCGCCGCGCTCGAGCCGTTCACCCGGGGCCTGTGCCGGGAACTGCTCGACGTCACCGCCGGCCGGGCCGAGATCGACGCCGCGGTGGAGTACGCCCGGCACATCCCGGTGCGGGTGATCGTCGAGATGCTGGGCTTCCCGCAGGAGGACGCCGAGCTGTTCCGCCGGTTCATCACCCAGGTGCTGGAGAACGTGGACCAATCCCCCGAGGAACGCCAGGAGGTGATCGACCAGGGCGAGATCGACGCCTACATGAACGACCAGATCGCCCGGCACCGGGCCCACCCCCGCGACGACCTGACCAGCTTCTTGATCGAGGCCGAGATCGACGGCAACAAGCTCCAGGAGGAGCACATCCGAGGCACCATGGTGCTGCTGATGATCGCCGGCATCGACACCACCTGGTCGGCCATCGGTGCCTCGCTCTGGCACCTGGCCCAGCACCCCGGGGACCGCAGGCAACTGGCCGGTGGGGAGCTGTGGCCCACCGGCATCGAGGAACTGCTCCGGGCCTACGCGCCGGTCACGATGGCCCGGATGGTGGCCCGTGACTTCGAGTTCCATGGTTGCCCGATGAAAAAGGACGACTGGTTGCTGCTCCCGTTCCCCTCGGCCAACCGGGACCCGCGCCATTTCCCCGACGCCGACGTGGTGAAGCTGGACCGGGTCGACAACCGCCACGCCGCGTTCGGGCTCGGCATCCACCGCTGCCTCGGTTCCAACCTGGCCCGGATGGAGCTCACGGTGGCCCTACAGGAGTGGCTGGCCCGCTACCCCGAGTTCGAGTTGGCCGACCCGTCCGCCGTCACCTGGTCGGGCGGG
>JAKBAX010000116.1 GCA_021808785.1 Actinomycetes bacterium
CGCGCCGACAGGTCGCCGGCCGGGGGGTCGAGCGCCACCGGGGCGCCGGCGGACTCCATCGGGCCGGCCACCGAGGACTCGATGACGGCGGCGGGCACGGTGACCCGGGCCGTCACCCCACCCAGCTCCGAGTCGTGCAGGGTGATGGTGATGCCGTGGCGGGCCGCCAGCCGGCCGGCCACGACCAGGCCCAGACAACGGTTCGCCGCGTCGTCCAGGTCCCCTCCCGACGACAGCCGGCGGTTGGCGGCCTGGCGGGCGTCGGGATCCATGCCGATGCCGGCGTCCACCACGCTGATGGTGTAACCGCTCTCGAGGGCCCGGCCGTAGAGCCCCACGGAGGCGTGCGGCGGCGAGAAGCTGAGGCCGTTCTCCAGGAGCTCCGACAGGATGTGGACCAGGTCGGTCGTCGCCGTGGCGGAGATCACCGCGTGGTCGAAGTGGTGCAGGCGCAGCCGTTGGTAGTCCTCCACCTCGGCCGAGGCGGCCCGGACCACGTCCACGGCGCTGGCCGCCTCGGCCCAGGGGCGGGTGGCCCCCGAGCCGGCGATCACCAGCAGCGACTCGGCGTGGCGGCGCATGCGGGTGGTCAGATGGTCGAGGCGGAACAGGTCCTCTAGCGTCGCCGGATCCTCCTCCTGCTGCTCGATCTGGGTGATGAGCTCGAGCTGGCGGGACACCAGGTTCTGGTTGCGCCGGCCCAGGTTGACGAATGCCTCGGCCACCTTGTGGCGGAGGGTGGCCTGCTCGGTCGCCAGATCCAGGGCCTTGCGCTGCACCTCGTCGAGGGCGCCGGCCACCTCCTCCACCTCCTGCAGGGTGGAGGGGCTACGGGTCGGCCCCGCCACGTCACCGTCGGGTTCGGCCACCCGGGGCTGGGCCACGCCGGCCGGAGCCGGGTTGAAGATGGCTTCGACGGCCGCCGGCAGATCCTCCTCGGCGATGCGCCGGGCATCGGTAGCCAGGCGGGTGAGGGGAGCCGAGATGGACCGGCTGACCCGGAGGAGCAGCAACAGCACGAGAGCGACCGACAGGAGGGCGCCGACGCCGTAGAAGACGGCCTTCAACTCGGCCGAGCTGCGCAGGGAGGAGGCCCGCTGGGAGATGTGCCGACCGACCGCGCCGGCCGCCGGCTGCCATATGTTCCCGGTCGGCTCGAGTGCCTTCTCGAAGCCCACCACGTCGAGCGGCTGGCCCGACGTCGCCTCCTGCACGAAGGGGGTCATGGCGATGGCGGCCTGATCGGCGCCGCGCACCACGGCGGCGACCACCGTGCCGTCGGGCCCTGAGGTGAAGGCCTCCAGCCGGTTGGTCCAGGACTGGAACGTCCCCAGATCGGCACCCGGGACGATGCTCCCGGCCGCGCCGCCGGCATGGAGGATCGACGCCGCGAACATCTGCTGGGCGACCAGGGTCAGCGACTCGGATTGGTTGAGGAACAGGTCGAGGGTCTCGACGCTCGAGCGCAGGGAACGGTCACTGATGTACTGCGGAGCGACGGCCACCGCTTTCAGGAATCCGTCGATCAACGAGGCATAGCGGTCAAAAGACGTCACGTCGGCGATGCGGGCCTGGGGGTTCGAGAGCGACTTCTGGCCGTGGAACGAGTCCACCTGCTGGCGCACCGAATCCAACTGGGCCAGGGCCGCCAGGGCGGGCTGGAACACCTGCTCGGTGGCGCCGCCCGCCGAGCCGACCGACGAGCGGAAGGCGGCCAGCGCCAGATCCGTCTGGTGGCGGGCGTCGGCGTTGCTCTTCACCGGTAGGTGGGCGGCCCCCGCCACCCCGAGCATGTCGGCGGTGGCCATGTCGCGCTCGTTCTGGAGCGCGTTGACGATGCCCGACGGGCCGTTGGCGGCCAGCGCCAGAGCCGTCTCCTGCGACACGGACTGCTCGCTGCGGTAGCTGCCCCACGCGGCCACGCTCATGACGACCACCAGGAAGGCCAGCGGGACGGCAAAGGCGGCGATCAGCCGGCTACGGATACGTCGAAACATGGCGGAGCGCCTCCTCGAAGGGACTGGACAGGCGGGCCGGAGGTTCGGCCGCCCGGAGATTCCCGGTTCCACCACCAGGACCCGGCGAGGGGGCGGGGGCCGCGGACCGGCTCGGGGCCGGATGGGCCGGAAGGGGGGACGGGTGGTCGGGAGCGGCCAGCCGTAGCGGAGTGATGGTCGCCGGCGGCCGGCCCTCGAAGGCGACCTCGCCGGTCGGCCCGCCGCTCTGGTCGGGTTCCCCGGCCGGCGCGGTGATGGCGCCGACCTCGGGGGCCAGATCGGCGGCCCAGGCCAGGATGGCGTCGTCCCCGGTCAGGATGACCACTTGGGCGCCGGTGGCCCCGGCCACCTGCTCCACCACCGAGGTGAAGACCGACAGGTCCGGGCCGGCGAGCGGCTCGTCACAGACCACCGTGGTCCCCGGTCCGGCGTGATCGGCCAGCACGCGCTCCAGGGCCGCGGCGTCCCCGAGAGTCGAGGTGGTGGCCCGGATGCCGGCCAGCTCCCGCTCGGCGGCGCGCCGTCCCTCGCCGGCCTCGTCCATGGCCGCGTTGGCCGCGGTCCGGGCCTGGTAACGCTCGGCCAGCACCGCCGCGATGCGGTCCCGGCGCTCGGCTACCAAGACGGGCAGAGGTGGCCCGGGCGGCCACTCCTGGGCTGATACCCCGGGCAGGCCGGGCAGGTCGGCGCGCAGTACCCGGTCCGCCCGCTCCAGTTCGGCGGCCGCCGCCAGCCGGCTCTCCCGGGCCTGGTGAAGGGTCGCCTCGGCCGCCCGCTCGGCCCGCGTCTGCTCGGCCTCGGCCCGGGCCAGCCCGGCCTCCATGTCGGCGATCTGGCGGCGCAGCTCGGCCGAGCGGCGCACCGGTCCGCCCATCTCGATCTGCTCTATGACCCGCATGGCGTCCTGGCGCTGTTCAGTCAGGCGCACCCTTCGCTCGAGCACCTCGGCCAGGCGACGCGCCTCCAGCGACTCGGCCGCGGTGGCCCGGTCGCGCAGCAGCAGGGCCCGGCCCAGCTCCCGCTCCGCCTGGTCGAACTCATCCAGTGCGCCGAGGGCCGCCTCCACGCCGGACACCGCCTCGACGAGGGCCTCCCCGGCCCGGTCGCGGTCCTGGAGGAACCGGCCCAGCCGGGCCTCGAGCTCCGCCACCGTCTGGGCCTCCCGGGCCCCCGCATCGGCGCAAGCCCCTGCCGGCTGCTGCGCCGCCGACCCGACGAAGCGGACACCTGGGGCTTCGGCCAACGCGGCCCGGGCCCGCTGGCCCCCTTCGGGGCCGACCGGGACCACGGCCACGCGCGGATGGAGTCCCGAGACGATCGTCCCGGCCCCGTCGTGCAGGTCCCGAATAGCCACTTCTCTACCGCTCCGTCTGGGTGGTCTCGACGGGGAGCCCAGGTGGCTCCCGCATGCCTCCTCTCGGCCGCCTGGGCGTCGTGGTTGAGCCAGATATTCGCCTTTAGTGCCGATCGGCGGATTTTGCACCGCCCTGTCCGGATGGGCCGGCCTGCCGGTGGTGACCCCGCGGGGCCGGTGCCGGGCGGTCCGGTATGGCATCGTGAACCGGTGACCGGCGGCCGCACCCGCAGTAAGAACCTCCATTTCGCGCCCCGGAAGAGGCGGCGGTGGCCGCTGAAGGTGGCCGGCACGGTGATCCTCGTAGTGGTTCTGGCGGCGGCCGCCGGCGCGGTCAAGGCGGCCGTCACCCCGGCCCCCACCCTGACCGTACGCCAGGTCCTACCGGCCCGCGTGACCCTCCCCGGAGCCCGGCCGGCACCGGCCTGGCCGGCCGCCGGCCAGGCCGCGGCCGAGGTCGAGGGCCTGACCTCGCTCGGATCGTCGGGATCGGGCCAGCCGATCCCGATCGCCAGCCTGGCCAAGATCATGACCGCCTATGTGGTCCTCCAGGACCACCCCATCAGTCCCGGTCAGCCGGGGTTCACCACCACCGTGTCGCCCGCCGCGGTCGTCGACTACCGCCAGCGACAGGCGGCGGCCCAGTCGGTGGTGCAGGTATCGGCCGGTGAGAAGCTCGACGAGCTGCAGCTGCTGCAGGGCCTGCTGGTCGCGTCGGGTAACAACTACGCCGACCTGCTGGCCGCCTCCGATGCCGGATCGGTGACCGCCTTCGTGGCCAAGATGCAGGCCACCGCCGGGCACCTCGGTATGGCCCACACCACCTACACCGACCCGAGCGGCCTGGCCGCCACCACAGTGTCGACCGCGACCGACCAGCTGCTGCTGGCCGGCCAGGCCCTGAGCCTGCCGGTGTTCGCCCAGACGGTGGCCCTGACTTCCGTGACCCTGCCCGTCGCCGGGAAGCTGCCCAACTTCTTCAAGACGGTGGGCACCGGCGGCTACGTGGGCGTCAAGACCGGCTCCGACTCGACCGCCGGGGGCTGCCTGGTGTTCGCCAACCGCCAGACGAGCGGGGGCCACACCTACACCATCCTGGGCGCGGTGCTGGGCCAGGACCCGGGGGTGCAGAGCACCAGCGCGCTGATCGCAGCCGCGCTCGGCGCGGCCAACACCATGGTCCGCTCCATCACCGCCTCCATCGGGGTGAGGACGGTGGTGCCGGCCGGTACCACCGTGGCGGTGGTCACCAATGCCGAGGGACACCGGGTCCCGGCCACCACCGATGCCCCCCTGACCCGCCTGGGCTACGGGGGTATGACGGTGCCGCTATCGGTCACCCTGCAGCCCCTGGGCCGGTCCCTGTCCGCCGGTCAGACGGTGGGCCAGGTCAGTGCGGGACCCGGCGAGAGCACCGCGGCTTCGACCCAGGCCGCCATGCCATCGGTCAGCTACAGCTGGAAGCTCCGCCACGACAGCTACTGAGACATCTACTGAGGTGGAGGGGCGGCCTGGCGGGGCACCAAGCGGAACGATGCCCGGTCCATCTCGCGCCCGTCGATACGGACGCTGAAGAAGTAAGGCCCCAGCTCGGGGAGCGGCAGCCCGAACAGCGGGATGGCCACCGGCATGGACGACTCGTCGCCGTCGGTCATGGTCGGCAGCCGGATGGCCGAGAAGACGAACACGATGGTTCCCATGTCGGCCGGGTCGTGCCCCTCGGGCAACTGGTCGCTCAACATCACCCTCTGCTGAGCCCCCGACGCCTCCGAGATGAGCTCGACGGTCATCACGTGCTCGGCGTCGGTCTCGGTCCAGGGGATCGACACCAGGACGGCCAGCGACACATTTACCGGGTAGGGAGAGGCCGGGGCCGGGCTGGCCAGAAGGGAGATCCCGGCCCCGGTGATGAAGAGCTTGCCTCCGCTGACCTCGGCGAAGTCGCACAGCATGACCTTGGCGTCCATCGGGCCCAAGCTACCGGGCCCCCGGCCGGGGCGGGAATGGTCAGTAGACCGACCGCTCCTCCTCCTCGATCACCCGGCCCCGCGCGTCGACGGGGCGGCCGGGGTCGCCATAGGTGGTGCGGGCGTACCCGTTGGGCCCGTACACCGGCTGGGCGCCGTCGTGGATGACGGTCCGGCGCCGCCGGTGGGCGGTCCCGCCCCACCCGAAGCCATCCCAATAGGCCCAGGCCACGAGGGAGGCCAGGAAGGCCACCACTCCGACGATCATCAAGATGTCGCCGATCACCAAGATGTTCCAGCTGCCCGACCTGACGGTGGTGGCGAACCGGAGGATGGCTCCGATCGCGAATACGACGATACTTGCGGCCACACCCATGCCGATCGCTCCCTTCGGTCTCATATCAACGGGCCTGACGGTACGAACTGACATGTACCCGGCGCCGCCGATTCGAAAGCACCGACCGTATGCTGCGGGCGGTGACAGACCACCTGGCCGGCCCGGAATCGACACGCGTCGATCGGTGGCTGTGGTCGGTCCGGGTCTTCAAGACCCGCAGCCTGGCGACCGAGGCGTGCCGGGCCGGGCACGTCGCGGTCAACCGTGGGGTGACCAAGCCGGCCACCACGGTGAGGGTCGGCGATGTGGTGACCATCCGCCTCGACGGGCGGGACCGGGTGCTCGAGGTGGCCCGGGTCATCGACCGGCGGGTGGGTGCCCCCGTGGCGGCCGAGTGCATCGTGGATCACAGCCCGCCCCTGCCGCCCCGCCAGGCCACGGCGTCCGGGCTGTTGCGCGACCCGGCGACGGGCCGGCCGACCAAGCGGGACCGGCGCCAGATCGACCGCCTGCGCCGCCGCTGAGCGCACCGCCCCCGGCGGCGGTGTGCCAGGGTGGGAACATGCGCTTCATCGTGTACGGGGCCGGCGCGGTCGGTGGTCTGGCCGGCGCCCTCATGGCCGAGGGGGGCCGGGATGTGGTCCTGATCGCCCGGGGCGCCCACGCCGACGCCATCGCGTCCCACGGCCTGACGGTGGAGTCGGCCGATGGGTCCCGGCGCATCGACGTGCCGGTGGTGACCGATCCGGTCGCGGCCGGGGTCGAAGCCGGCGACGCCGTCCTGCTCGCGATGAAGTCGCAGGACACCGCCGACGCCCTCGCCGCCCTGCGGCGGGCCGCGCCCGCGACAGTGGCCGTGGCCTGCCTCCAGAACGGGGTGGACAACGAGCGGGCCGCCCTCCGCCTGTTCCCCAACGTCTACGCGGTGTGCGTCATGTGCCCAGCCACCCATCTCGAGCCGGGCGTGGTGCAGCAGAACTCCGTGCCCACACCCGGCCTGCTCGACATCGGCCGCTACCCGGCCGGCGTGGACGAGGCCGCGGCCGCCATCGCGGCCGGTTTCCGGGCCGGGGGTTTCGAGTCGGTGGAGCAGCCGGACATCATGCGGTGGAAGTACCGGAAGCTGCTGATGAACCTGGCCAACTCGGTGGACGCCCTCTGCGGCGGGAACTTCGGTTCCGACACGGTCAGCCGGCAGGCCCGGGAGGAGGGCGAGGCCTGCCTGCGGGCAGCCGGTATCGACGTGGCGTCGGTCGAGGAGGACCGCGTCCGGCGCGGCGACACTCTCCGCATGCGCCCCATCGCCGGCCGGTCCCGGCCCGGCGGGTCGAGCTGGCAGAGCATGCAGCGGGGCACCGGCCGGATCGAGACGGACTGGATGAACGGGGAGATCTCCCTGCTCGGCCGCCTCCACGGTGTGCCCACCCCGGCCAACGACCTGCTCACCCGGTTGGCCTGGCAGGCCGCCGAGCGGCACGACCCACCGGGCACCATGACCCCCGAGGAGCTGGAAGCGCTGCTCTAGTCCCGACCCGATCCCTGGCCGGCCGCCTCGGACCGGGCCAGCATGTCGGTGAGCTCGCCGGCGGCGCCGAACAGTTCGGCCCGCCACTGCTCGAGCAGCTGCGTGGTGTCGTGGTCGTCAGGATGGAAGTCCGCTCGCTGATAGTCGCGCCCGCTCATCGCAGAGCAGCACCTCGGCGAATGTGGCCGTGTAATGCTCCAGGGCGGCGGTCACCGCCAGCTGATGGCGGAGCGGGGCCCGGCGGGCCAGGTGGGACGGGCCCCGCTTGGTGGAGCGGTCCACGAAGCGGGTCGGGTAGCCGTGCCGGGCCAGCCGCTCGTTGAAGCGGCGATGCTCCCGGCCGTGCACCGCCTCCTGGCCGATGAAGCCGGCCACCTGCTTCTTCAGGGCCGGATCGCTCACCTGGTCGCGGTACTCGCGCACCGAGCGGACGAAGAAGTCCTCTCCTTCGGGGAAGAACGAGGACAGCATGGCCAGCAGATGGCTCACCACCATGTCGCCGTCGGCGAAGTACGACGGACCGGTAGCTTTTTCCTACCGGCAGTAGTTATACCCTTAACGGATCTATGGGGCAATCCCGACCAAGGGTGACAAGTGTCTCTTCCCGGGGCGGCTCCGGAGATCGCGGTCCACCGCCACCCCCGGGAGGGAACGTTCTCCTAGGATTTCGCCGTGAGCCAGGCCCGCAAAGACGACGACCAGCGCGAGCGGGGCAACCGGCCGGTACCGCCTCGCGCCGGCAAGGGAAAGGGCGGGTCCCGGCCCGGCCGGGCCGGAGGATCGGGAGGACGCTCCGGGCCCCCGCCGCGCGGCCGTCAGGCCCGCCAGGCGACTCAACGGCGCAACCGGACCCTCGCCTACGCGGCGGTCGCCGCCGCGGTGGTGATCATCGCCGTCTTTGTGGCCATCGGCGTGTCCGGCGGGGGCAGCAGCGGGACGCCCCGCCAACCTGCCCCCCAGGCGGCCGTAGACCAGCTGAACTCGATCTCCCTGACCACCCTGGTCGATGGGGCCAACCGCATCTCGCCCGCGGTGGACGCCACCACCGCGACGGGCGGCACCCTCACCCAGAACGGCAAGCCGGAGGTGCTGTTCATCGGGGCCGAGTTCTGCCCCATCTGCGCTGCCGAGCGGTGGCCCATGACCATCGCCTTGATGAAGTTCGGCACCTTCACCGGCCTGAAGACCACCCATTCGGCCGTGGCCGACGGCGATGCCGGAACCTGGAGCTACTACGGGTCCACCTATTCGAGCCCGTACCTGGTCTTCACCCCCCGGGAGCTGTACACCAACCAGCCGAGCGGCAACTACTACAAGCCTCTCGACACCCTCACCAAGGCCCAGCAGGCCATATGGCAGGCCAACGAGGGATCCAGCGCCAACGGCCTCAGCTTCCCGTTCATCGATTTCGGGGGCAAGGCGGTGCTGGAGTCGGCCCAGTACAGCCCGACCACGATCTACAACAAGAGCTTCTCGAGCATCCTGGCTTCGGTGGGCAGCAACGACAACACCATCGGAGCCCAGATCGACTCGGCCGCGGCCGTGTTCACCAAGTACCTGTGCAGCATCACCAATAACCAACCGGGCAACGTCTGCTCGGCGGTGGCCAAGGTGAATGCCCCGGTCACCTCTTCCAACACCGGCACCTCCACCCCGGCCAGCGGGGGCTGATCCCCCGCGGCGCCGGTGGCCGACACCACGCTCGCCGATATCGACGATGGCTACGGGGACTACCCCGCCCCTCGGTGGCCGTGGATCGCCGGCACCGTCTTGTCCGTCCTCGGGCTCGGGGTCAGCGCCTACCTGACCTACGAGCACTACACCGGCTCCACCACCCTGGCCTGCCCGGCCAGCCCGCACAGCATCATCAACTGCGCCAAGGTCACGACCAGCCCCTGGTCGATGTGGTACGGCATTCCGGTGGCGGTGCTGGGCCTGGTCTACTTCGTGATCATGCTGGCCCTGCAGTCGCGGTGGGCCTGGCGACGCCGCCTCATGGCATTTCGGGCCGCCCGCATCGCCTGGTGCGTGATCGGCCTGGCCTCGGCTGTCCGGCTGATCTACTACGAGCTGTACCGCATCCACGCCATATGCGAATGGTGCACGTCGGTGCACGTCATCACCTTCTTGGTCTTCGTGGCCACCATCTTCGGCACGGTGTCGACAACCCCTTACTACGGTCCCGAGTAGCGACACCGGGAGCCGACCGACCAGGTCGGCGGGGCCGTGCTGGTGGCCAGCGAGCCGGCGCGGCCGAGGTCGGCGTGGGCCGAGGCTGGCGCGGCCGAGGTCGGCGTGGGCCGAGGTCGACCGGAGGGCCGGCCCCCCCGAACCGGCCCTCGTGCCCACCCCTCTGGTCGTGGTACCTCAGCTGCGTGCGTGGTCCATTTCGGCGGCGATCGAGCGGCGAATCGAGGTACTACGTAGATGGTACGTACCCGGGATCACCGCCGGAATGGCCCGGTAGGAGGGTTTGTCGGGGGCCGGACGGGCTAGTCCCGACGGTGGCCGGCACCGCCGCTCTGGGTGAGCGGCCGGTCCGGGCGCCCGGATCGATCCCGGGTGGCTGGCCCGGCCCCGAGATGGACGGGGATACTGGAGGTGTGGAGTACCCAGGCGGCCCGCGCACCGCGGCCCGGCAGCCCGACCCCGCGGATCACCGACCCCGGCCCCCGGCCGGGTGGCGGCGCCGACGACCCCGCCGGGGCCGTCCGACCGGGCGCACCTACCCGCTCCGGTGGGTGGTGGTGGCGCTGGTCATCACCGCCGCCGTACTGATAGGCGGCCCATACATCTTCATCGACCTCTTCGAGGGCACCCCGCCCAGCCGCCTCCACCTGCCCACTGCGGCCGGAGTGGGCCCCGGATCGGTCACTCCCGGCCCGGTCAGCGGCACCTGGGTGGCCTCCACCGGCTCGTTGGCCGGGTACCGGGTCAACGAGCTGCTCTTCGGCCAGACCCACACCGCAGTGGGGCGCACGTCGAAGGTCAGCGGCGGCCTGGTCATATCGGGCACCGAGATCGCAGCCGCCGACTTCAGCGTCGACATGGCCAGCGTCAAGTCCGACCAGGGGGCGCGCGACGCCCAGTTCCGCGGGTTCATCATGCGGACCGCCGACTACCCGAAGGCCACGTTCCAGCTCACCTCCCCCATCCAGATGGGGGCGGTCCCGGCCATCGGCCAGAAGATCACCGAGCAGGCCGTCGGCGACCTGACCATGCGCGGCGTGCGCCGGTCCATCAGCTTCGCCCTCTCGGCCGAACGACTGCCCGATGACACCATCGACGTCAACGCCGAGATCCCCATCCGCTTCTCCGACTGGCACATCCCCAACCCGTCGTTCGCGGTGGCCCGGGTGGGCAGCACCGGCATCATCGAGGTCCTGCTCCAAATGGTGGCGGCCAACGCCGCCGGCCACCCGGCGCACCCCCAGCCGCCCCCCACCCCGACCACTTCGATCTACGTACCCGGCTCGTTCTGAACGTTCCGGTAATCGGCCGAACCCGAGCCGCGTGGCCGGCCGGCTGGTGCGAAAGATCACGAAGTCGGGCCATTTTGTCCTGAACAGCCTTTGGGTACAGAGGCCTCCGGGAGGTCAGAAGATGACGACACTCGAAGGCGGTACGAGCACGCAATTCGCCGGTCGGAACCTGAGCCTGGTTCCGGCCCGCATAGACCGGCTCCGCTGGTCGAGATTCCACACCAGGCTGGTGATGGCGCTGGGCGTGGCGTGGATCCTCGACGGGCTGGAGATCACCATCGCCTCCAACTCCACGTCGATCATCTCGTCCAAGGCCGCGCTGCACATGTCGTCGGCGTCGGTGTCGTTCTCGGTGGGCACCATCTACCTGCTGGGCGAGGTCGCCGGCGCCATCTTCTTCGGTCGGCTCTCCGACAAGTGGGGCCGACGCAACCTGTTCATGATCACCCTCGGCGTGTACCTACTCGGTGGGGCGCTGACGGCGCTGACCTGGGGCCACAGCCAGGGGTGGGTCATATGGCTCGACGCCACCCGGTTCATCGCCGGCATGGGCATCGGGGGTGAGTACGCGGCCATCAACTCCGCCATCGACGAGCTGATCCCGGCCCGTTACCGGGGCCGGGTGGACATCGCGGTCAACGGCACCTACTGGGGCGGCGCGCTGATCGCCTCGGCGCTGTTCCTCGAGGTCGTCAAGCACCTGTCGGCGGGATACTCCTGGCGGATCGCCTTCCTCTTCGGTCCGGCCCTCGGCTTCATAGTCCTCTTCGTACGCAAGAACCTGCCCGAGAGCCCCCGCTGGCTGCTGATGCACGGGCGGGTGGGCGAGGCCGAGGCGGCGGTGGCCGAGATCGAACGGCACACCGAGGAGTCCGGCGGCTCCCTCGACGAGGTGGACCAGTCCAAAGCCATCGAGGTACGCGAGCCCGACCAGACGGGGTTCCTGGCCCTGGCCAGGACGCTGGCGGTCACCTACCCGAAGCGCACCGTGCTCGGCGCGTCGTTGATGATCACCCAGTCGTTCCTCTACAACGCCATCTTCTTCACCTACGCCCTGGTCCTGACCAAGGTGTACGGGGTCAGCTCCAACTCGACGCCGTACTACTTCATGGTCTTCGCAGCCGGAAACTTCGTCGGCCCTCTGCTGCTCGGCCATATGTTCGACACCGTCGGGCGACGCAAGATGATCGCCGGGACCTACTCCATCTCGGCCATCCTCCTGGCCGTCAGCGCCTTCCTGTTCAAAGCGGGCGCCCTCAACGCGGTGACGCAGACGCTGTGCTGGTGCGTGATCTTCTTCTTCGCCTCCGCCGGGGCGTCGGCCGCCTACCTGACGGTGAGCGAGATCTTCCCGGTGGAGGTGCGGGCCAAGGCCATTGCGGTGTTCTTCGCGGTAGCCCAGTTCTTCGGTTCCCTCGGCCCGTGGATCTACGGCCAGCTGATCGGCAACGGGACCGACCACACCGCCCTGTTCGCCGGCTACCTGTTGGGTGCCGGCGTCATGCTGCTCGGCGCCGTCGTCGAGGCGTTCCTCGGCGTGGACGCCGAGAACCAGTCCCTCGAGGACATCGCCCTCCCGCTGGCCCTGCAGGGGCCCTCGCCCCGCCTGGCCGCCCCCACCGGCGCGCCGCGAGCCCCCACCGCTCGGTCGGTGCTGGACCTGCGCTCGGGGGTCGACACCTCCGGCCGCTCGGCCAACCCCGACGCGCCCGAGGAGCGAGCCGGCGGGCGATACCGGGCCGAGCACTGATCAGCCCGGCATGGGGCTTAGTCAGCTCTGGCGGTGGCGGCCCCACCGGCCCTGGGGCGGCGCCACCAGCCGTGGGGCGGCGCCA
>JAKBAX010000117.1 GCA_021808785.1 Actinomycetes bacterium
CTCAGCAATCTCACCAATCTGGAGAACCAGCAGGCGGCGGCCAGCACCTCTACCTCCACCCCGGCGGCGAGCGGGAGCACCGCTTCGACCACCCCGGTCACGACCACGCCGGCCACCACCACGCCGACGACGGCGAAGTCGGCCACCACCACGCCGGCCACCACTACGCCGACGACGGCGAAGTCGGCCACCACCGTCAAGGCGACCAGCTCCACGACCGCCAAGGCATGAAGGCGGTCGTCCTCGTGGGCGGCGAGGGCACCCGCCTCCGGCCGTTGACGCTCGTCACGCCCAAGCAGATGCTCCCCGTCGGCCGCCGGCCGATGCTCGAGCGGGTGCTCGAGTGGCTGGCCGGCCACGGGGTGGACGAGGCGGTGCTCTCGCTCGGCTACCGGCCGGATGCCTTCCTCCGGGCGTACCCGAGCGGGGAGAGCTGCGGGGTGCGGCTGGTCTACGCGGTCGAGGACTCGCCCCTCGACACCGCCGGAGCCATCCGCTTCGCCGCCCTGGAGGGTGGCGTGGACCGACGATTCGTCGTGGTCAACGGTGATGTCCTGACCGACTTGGACGTCACCGCACTGGTGGCGTTCCATCGCGACCGCGGGGCCGAGGCATCGATCGCCCTGACCCCGGTGGAGGACCCCTCCCACTTCGGGGTGGTGCCCACCGACGAGGCCGGGCGGGTCCTGGCCTTCATCGAGAAGCCAGCCCCCGGACAGGCCCCCACCAATCTGATCAACGCCGGCACCTACGTGCTGGAACCTTCCGTGCTGGACCGGATCCCTGGGGGACGTAAGGTCTCCATCGAGCGGGAGACCTTCCCGGCCCTCGTGGCCGACGGCCGGCTGTACGCGATGGGATCCGGCGCGTCGTGGATCGACGCCGGCACGCCGGCCACCCTGCTGGCCGCCAACCTGGCCTACGCCCCCCTCGGGCCGGACGGCTCCGGCGTGAGCGGTAGCGTGCTGGCCGATGATGTGTCGATCGCATCCGGTGCGGTGGTGGCCCGCTCGTTGCTGATGGAGGGAGCGGTGGTCGAGGCGGGGGCGGTCGTCACCGATTCGATCGTCGGCCCGGGGGCCCGGATCGGCTCCGGCGCCCGGGTGCAGCGGCACTCGGTGATCGGGCAGGCCTATGTGGTGGAACCTGGTGCGGAGCTGATGGAGGCCCGCCTGCCGCAGGCTGGGTGAGGTGAGAACCCTGGTGACCGGCGGCGCCGGGTTCATCGGCTCCAACCTGGTGGACCGCCTCCTGGCCGAGGGCCATCAGGTGGAGGTGGTCGACGACCTTTCCACCGGGAGCCTGGCCAACCTGGCCGATGCCCGGCGTTCACCGGGCGGCGGCTCGAGCTTCGACCAGCTGGACATCCGCGACGAGGCCCTGGTCGACCTGATGCAGCGGGTGCGGCCCCAGGTGGTGTTCCACCTGGCCGCGCCGGGGGCGGCGGCGGGGACCCTCGAGGGAGCCGACGGACACGTCCTCGGCTCGTTGCGCGTGCTCGAGGCGGCCCGTCTGTCGGGGGCCCAGAAGGTGGTGTACGCGTCGGGCGGGGCGATCTACGGCGACCCCGACCCGGGTGATCTGCCGCTTCGGGAGTCCCATCCCCAACGCCCGCTCACCCTGGCGGGGGTGGCCAAGAAGGCGGTGACCGACTACCTCTACGCCTACCGGGAGATGCACAACCTGGAGTTCACCGCGCTGGCCCTGGCCCATGTGTACGGCCCCCGGCAGGCGGCCGGGACGGGAGCCCCGGTGGTGGCCACCTTCGCGGCCAACCTGGCGGCGGGCCGGCCCTGCGTGATCCACGGCACCGGTGGGGCCACCCGTGACTTCGTCTACGTGGACGACGCGGTCGACGCGCTGGCCCGGGCCGGCGCCCGGGGCGGGGGGCTTCTGATCAATGTCGGTACCGGCCACGAAACAGCTGTGCGCGACCTGTACCGGGCCATGGCGGCCCAGGCCGGCGTGTCCGAGCCGGCCGAGCGGGGACCGGGGCGGCCGGGGGAGATCAGGCGGCTCGCCCTCGACCCCGGGCGGGCGGCCATCCACCTCGGCTGGAGGCCGTGGACCACCCTCGCCGAGGGCACGGCCGCCCTGCTCGACTGGTGGCGGTCCCGGTCAGGTTGAAGATCGGGCCCCGACGAGACCGGCTCCTACCGGAAGAGGTCCTCGTGATAGGGCCGGACGATCTCGGCCCGTACCGACGACTCCCGCAACCAGGTCGGCTCGACCCCCCGGATGATGGCGACCGGGACGCCGGCCGCCTTGCCCATGACCAGCTCTGCGGCGGCGGCCAGCTCGTCGGCCACACACACCTCGGTGACGGCCAGTTCCCGCCCGAGGGCGTCGGTGGTGCCCCTCAGGTCGACCACGCCCGCCACCCCGGCGGTGCCGATGGCCACGTCGGTCACTCCCCGGCGCCAGGTCCGGCCGAAGGTGTCGGAGACGACGACGCCGAGGCGGAGCCCGGTACGGGCGTGCAGACCGTCGCGGATCCATCGGGCCGACCGGTCCGGGTCGAGGGGCAGCAGGGCCGCCCATCCCTCGGCCACGTTGGACAGATCCACCCCCGAGTTGGCGCAGACGAAGCCATGGCGGGTTTCGGTCATCACCAGGTCGCCCCGCCGGCGCAACACCCGTACCGCCTCTGCTTCGACGTGCACCTTGTGGGAGAGGGGATCGTCGGGGTCGACCGCCACCAGGCGACCCTCCGCCTTCGACACGACCTTCTGGGTCACCACCACCACGTCCCCGGCGGCCAGCTCGGCGTGGGCGGAGATGATCTGGGCCAGGTCGTCTCCGGGATGGATCTCGGGCAGCCCTTGTACCGGGATGAGCGAGATGGTCAAGCCGCCCCGCCCGGTGCCGCGGCCCCGAGGACCATGTGGGCCAGGGCGGCTGCCTCCTCGGGACCCGACATGACCGTCGGGGCGACCACCGCCCGCATGCCCTCCGCCTCCACCGCCCCGGCGAGATGGCGGTCCGCATCGTCGATGACCATGGTGGCCGCGAAGGGCGCCCACATGCGGGCCACCCCGACGACCGACCGGTCGTGGCCCAGCTCGGCCAGCATCCGGTCGGCCGGGCCCTTGAGGGCGCGCCCGGCGATGATCGGCGACACCGCCACCACGTGGGACCGGCGGGCCGATACGGCGGGCCCCACGCCGGGTACGGAGAGCACCGGGCCGATCGACACCACCGGGTTGGAGGGGCAGATCACCACGGTGTGAGCTGCGGCGATGGCCTCGAGCACCCCTGGTGCGGGCGAGGCGGTGTCGATGCCGGCCAGGCGGATGGCGCGCACCGGGACCTCGTGGCGGGCTCCGACGAAGTACTCCTGGAAGCTGACCTCCCGGCCCGCCACCGTCGCGTCGTCGATCACGATCCGGGTCTCGACCCGGTCGTCGGACATGGGCAGGATCTGCAGGCCCAGGCCCCACCGGGCCGCGATCTCGGCCGTCACCTGGCTCAGAGGGGCGCCCTCCGACAGGCGGCTGGTGCGGTAAAGGTGGGTGCCCAGGTCCCGATCGCCCAGGTTGAACCAGCCCAGGCGGCCCCCGCTGTACTGGCGCAGCTCGGTCATGGCCGACCAGGTCTCGCCCCGCAGACCCCAGCCCGTCTCGGGGTTGATCATCCCGGACAGGGTGTAGGTCACGGTGTCGAGGTCGGGGCTGATGCGCAAACCGTGCATGACGGTGTCATCGCCGGTGTTGACGACGGCGGTGATGTCCTCCGGCGGCACCACCTCGACCAGGCCGCTCAGCATGCGTGCCGCGCCGACGCCTCCGGCCAGGGCCACGATCACCCGAGCACCCTATCCTCGGCAGCGTGCTCACCGTGGCCCTCGACGCGACGCCCCTGCTGGGGTCGCGGACGGGCATCGGGGTGGCAGTGGATGGATTCGTCCGGCACCTGGCCGATCGCCCGGAGCTGGAGCTGTCGGTGTACGGCCTGACCCTGAGGGGATGGCGGGACCTGGCCGCCCAGATCGGGTCCGGCCGGGTCCGGGTCAGCAGTCGGCCGGCCCCGGCCGCCGCCCTGCTGCGAATGTGGGCCCGGTCGGACTGGCCCCCCGGACGGTGGTGGACCGGCCCGGCCCGGCTGGTGCACGGCACCAACTTCGTCGTCCCCCCGTCGGGGCGGGCCGCCCGCGTGGTCTCGGTGTGGGACATGACGGCGGTCCGCTACCCCGAGCTGTGCAGCCCGACGTCACGGCGGTACCCGCAGCTGGTGGCGCGGGCGGTGGCCGGCGGGGCGTGGATCCACACCGCCACCCGTTTCGTGGCCGATGAGATCCTGGAGCACTTCCGGGTGGCGCCCGAGCGGGTGCGGGTGGTCCCGCCCGCGGTGGACCCCGGTCCGCACCGGGCGCGATCACGGCCGGCGGGACCGCCGTACATCTTGGGCCTCGGGCGGACCGAGCCCCGGAAGGACTTCCCGGGGCTGGTTCGGGCTTTCGACCTGCTGGCGGTCGACCACCCCGACCTCGAGCTGCACCTGGCCGGCCCGCCCGGCTGGGCCGAGGACGCGGTGGCGGTGGCCATCGCCTCGGCCCGCCACCGCGACCGGATCCGGCGCCTCGGGTGGGTCGCCGACCGGGCGGCCCTGATCGCCGGGGCCGCCGTGTTCGCCTACCCGTCGGTCTACGAAGGGTTCGGCCTGCCGCCGCTCGAAGCCATGGCCCTCGGGGTGCCTGTGGTGGCGACCCGGGCCGGAGCGGTACCCGAAGTAGTGGGGCCGGCGGCCGAGCTGGTGGCGCCGGGGCGGCCCGAGGAGCTGGCTGGCGCGCTCGGCGCCGTCCTGTCCGAGCCGGGCCGCCGCCACGCCCTGGTCGAGGCGGGCCGGGCCCGGGTGGCCCGCTTCGACGGGGCGTCGACGGCCGCCGGTCTGATCGCGACCTACCGGGACGCGGCCGCTAGCCCCTGAGCCACTTCGTCGAAGAGCGGAGCGAAACGGCCCGCGGTCGCGTCCCGGAGGCGGGGACGAGCCCGCCGGGCCGCGGTCGACGATCGGGGTGGCAGCAACCCGATCAGCGCCTCGGCCAGGGCGGCCGGTTCGCCGGCCGGCACCAGCCGGCCCTGTGGGGTGGTGGCCCGGGCGGCTTCAGGGCCCAGGGTCTCGAGCGGGCCCCCCTCGGCGCCGGCCACTACCGGGACCCCGCTGGTCAGCGCCTCGACCACGACCAGGCCGAACGGCTCCGGCTCGGTTGACACCTGCACGAACACGTCCAGATCGGCCATCAGCTCGGCGACGTCGGAACGGGGCCCCAGCCAGTGCACCCCCGGGAGGGACTCGGCTCGGTCGCGCAGGTGGGCCGCGTAGTCCTCCTTGCCGGCCACCGCCGCCCCGGCCACCACCAGCTCGGCGTCGGGTCGCCCGCGGCGTACCGCGGGCCAGGCGTCGAAGAGCAGGTCGAAGCCCTTCCAGGTGTCCAAGCGGGCGACCGAGCCGGCGAGGGGCACCGGATCACCCACGCCGGCGGCGGCCCGGAACCGCCCGGCCCGACCCGGCCCGAAGCGGGCCGGGTCGGCCTCGTCGAAGATGACCACCACATTGGCCGGGTGGAGTTGGGCGGCCACCGCCTGCGATATGGCGATCACCCGGACGGCGAAGTGGCGGGCCAGGAACCGTTCGATGCCTAGCGCGGCACGCGACTGGAAGACGATCTCACGGGCGTGCCACACGTGGGGGCGGCGCAGCAGCGCGGCCGCCGCCCACCCGTACCAGGAGTGCAGGGAGTTGCTGTGGAGCACGGTCACGTCCAGCTGGCGGGCCAGGCGGGCCAGGCGGGAAACGGTGAGGGGCCACATCACGGCGAAGCGGGCCCATCGGCCCCCGCCTCCCGAGGTGGTCAGGTTGGGCATGGCCAGATGATGCAGAGTGGCCCCGGCGGCGGCATACTCTGAGGCCAGCCGGGCCGGACCCGGGAGGACGACGTGGCACTCCCAGCCATCGGCGGTGAGCTGGCCCACCATCGCGATCAGGGCGTGCTCGGAGCCGCCACCGTCGCTGACGGGCTGCACAGAGAGGATGCGCGGTTTGCGAGTGGCGGTCAATGCAGAGCAGCTCCTGGACCGCTCACCCGGCGGCATCGGCCGGTACACGGCGCAGCTGCTCACAGTATTGCCGGCCTCTTTCGATGACTGCCGCATGGTGCCGGTCACGGCCCGCCACCAAGCCGCCGACGTGGAGGCCGCCCTGGCCGCAGTGGGGGTGCCCGCGGTGAGCCGCCGGGAGGTGGCCGTGCAGGCGCTGCCCACCCCCCTCCTCTACGAGGCATGGGTCAGGTGGGGCCGGCCCGGCCTTCGGGCGGTGGGCCGGGCCGACGTGGTCCACGCCCCCTCCGTGGCCGTGCCGCCGAAGGGAGGGCGCCCCCTGGTGGTCACCGTGCACGACGCCGCCCCCGAGCTGTTCCCCGAGGCCTTCACCGCCCGGGGCCGGCGGTTCCACCGGCTGGGGCTGCTCGCCGCGGCCCGGCGGGCCGACGTGGTGATCACGGTGAGCCAGGCCGCGGCGGACGAGATCGTGGCCCACTCGCCGATACCGGCCGAGAGGATCCGGGTGATCCCGAACGGGGTCGACCCTCCCGGGCCGGACCCGACGACCGGGTCGGCCGACGCCGACGCGCTCGAGCGGCTCGGCCCGGGACGCCGGCCCTATGTCCTCTGGGTCGGCAGCCTCGAACCCCGCAAAGGGGTGGGGACACTGGTCGCCGCCATGGCCCGGCTGGCCGGAGCCGGTGGGGCCGAGGTGGCCACCGTCCTGGCCGGTTACGAGGGCTGGCTCAACGACGAGGTGGTCGCGGCGGCCGACCGGGCGGCGCTCGGGCCTTCGCTGGTCCAGGTGGGGCGGGTGAGCGAGGCCGATCTGTGGGTCTTGTACCGAAACGCGACCGTGTTCGCGTTCCCGAGCCGCCACGAGGGGTTCGGGCTGCCCGTGGTGGAAGCGATGAGCCAGGGCATCCCGGTGGTGGCATCGGACATCCCGGTCATGCGGGAGGTGGCTGGCCCGGCCGCGGTGCTGGTGGCGCCGGGCGACGTGGACGGTTGGGCGGCGGCCATAGAGGGACTGCTCGACGGACCGGCGCAACGCCAGGAGCGGGGGCAGGCGGGGCGGGACCGCAGCGGTCGTTTCACCGCTTCGGCCATGGTCGCCGCTACCCGGCAGTTGTACCAGGCGATAGGGTCCTGAGAGGCTGTCGTGGAGACTCGCGAAGCGGAGGCGGCGGCCATTCGCCTGACATCGATAGAGGAGCAAATGACACGAGATTGGCATGCGAATGGCCGTCGCCTCCTCTCCGAGCCCCCGTTTCACGTCAGCGTCTGAGAAATGCGGGTCCTGGTCACAGGAAGCAAGGGTTTCGTCGCCCATTGGCTGATCCGGCACCTGGAGGACCAGGGGGACCACGTCACCGGCCTCGACACCGAGGTGGACATCACCGAACCTTCCGGTCTGCGCGACGCCATGGTGACCGCCGCCCCCGACGCGGTGTGCCATCTGGCTGCGCTGGCCAGCGTGGGCGGCTCCTTCGGCAACTCCGAGCCCACCTATCAGGTCAACACGGTCGGCACCGCCAATGTGCTCGACGCGGCACTGGCCTGCCGGTCCCGGCCCCGGGTGCTGTTGGTGAGCTCTTCGGAGGTCTACGGCCGGGTCGCCCCGAACGATCTGCCCCTCGGAGAGGACCGCCCCTTCGCGCCGGTGAGCCCCTATGCGGCCAGCAAGGCGGCGGCCGAGATGATCGGCCTCCAGGCCTGGCTGGGCGCCGGTCTGGAGGTGGTCCGGGTCCGGCCGTTCAACCACACCGGTCCGGGGCAGCGGCCCGACTTCGTGGTGCCCGCCCTGGCTGCTCAGGTGGCCCGGGCGGTGGCCAGCGGGGTCGACCGGTTGAGTACCGGCAACCTCGATGCCAAGCGGGACCTGTCCGACGTACGCGACGTCGTAAGGGCCTACCGGCTGCTGCTGGAGGGGGGCCGGCCCGGCCAGGTGTACAACGTGTGCCGCGGCCGCTCGGTGAGCATCCTCGAGGTGGCCGAGCGGCTGCTGGCCCTGGCCGGGGTGGATCTGCCCATCGTGGTCGATCCCGAGCGGGTGCGGCCGGTGGAGATCCCGGACCTGCGGGGTGACCCGTCGCGCATCCGCGATGCGGTCGGCTGGGAGCCCGCCATCGGCTTGGACCGGACCCTGGCCGACGTCCTCGCGTACTGGCAGCAGCAGGAGGGCTGAGCCCCCCGGCTGCTCCGGGACGGCCGGGTAGCCGGCTAGAGGCCGACCGCGCTGCGCACGGCCTGCTCCTGGGCCGCGGCGGCGCCCCGCACCGTCTGCACCAGCTCTCGCGCCGTCTGGGGTAGTACCTCCTCCAGCCGGTCCAGCTGCTCCTCGAGCTGTTGGCGGACCGGGGCCAGCGCTTCGTCCACCGACTTGGCCAGCTCGGTCAGCTGGCTCCGCACCGTGGCGGCGTCGATCGGCGCTTCTGATGGGATGAGGTCGCCGGCCAGCTTGGTCAGCTGGTCACGTAGGTCGGCGACCTGCTTCTGGGCCGCCTCGATATAGGGCTCGGCCTGACCGTTGAGCTGCTCACCGAAGGTGGCCAGCCCGGCCATCTGGGCCTCGAGCTGCTTGGACAGCTCCACCCGCTGCACCTGGGCCTTCTGGAACCCGATCACCCCGAGGCCGACGGCTACATAGGCCGCGTCCCGGACCGCCTTGTTGAGATCGGCGGCCGCCTTGTCCAGGTCGATGGTAGGGAACTTGACGTCGGGCATTGAGCCTTCCTCCTCTGCTAACTCCTGCAAGCATTGTAGAACAGTTGCAAGCGAATTGCTAGCGGAAAGTCTGTGGCAGATGTCATCGGCCGGTGGGGCGACCAACCGGCCCCGGCGGGCGTTCACTAGTCTTCTCCACCCGGATGGCAACTGAATCCAACTCGCCGGCGCCGGCCGTGGTGGCCGTCGTCGTCACCTGCGACCCCGGCGCCTGGTTCCCCGAAGCTCTCGCTTCGCTGGCCAACCAGGACTACCCCAACCTGTCGGTGCTGGTGGTCGACGCCGGCAGCCACGAAGATCCCACCCCCCAGGTGGCCGAGGTCATGCCCGGGGCCTTCGTGCGGCGCCTGGACCGGCGGGCCGGGTTCGCCGCTGCGGCGAACGAGGTCCTCCAGATCGTCGAGGGCGCATCGCACTACTTGTTCTGCCACGACGATGTGGCCCTCGACTCCGATGCGGTGCACCTGATGGTGGAGGAGGCCTTCCGCTCCAACGCCGGGGTGGCCGCCCCGAAGTACGTCCAGTGGCAGGCGCCCGACCATCTGCTGGCAGTAGGTGCCACCACCGATAAGGTTGGGGCCCGCCGCAGCCTGGTCGACCCGGGGGAGCTGGACCAGGAGCAGCACGACGCCGTTCGGGAGGTGCTGGTGGCACCGGGGGGGGCGGTCCTGGTCCGGGCCGACCTCTTCAGCGCCCTGGGCGGCTTCGACGAGGCGGTCGCGAGCGAAGGCGAGGACACCGACCTGTCATGGCGGGCCCGGCTCTACGGCGCCCGGGTCATGGTCGTTCCGGCGGCCCGGGTGCGTCATCTCGAAGCGGCCCGCACCGGCCAGCGGCCCGGCTCGCCCGACCTGCGACGTAGGGAGCGCAACCGCTACCGCCTCCTGCTCACGTGCTACCGCTGGTACACCCTGGCCTGGCTACTGCCCCTCGCGGCCTTCTGGGCCAGCGCGGAGGCGGTCGTGCTAGTGGTCCAGGGCCGCGGTGGTGACGCCGGCTTGGTGTTCGGCTCCCTGGTCGCATCGGTTCGCCAGCCGGGCCTGTTGCGGTCGCGCCGCCGGGTCCAGCATCAGCGCCACGTCGGTGACCGGGCCATCCGCGACCTCCAGGCCCGGGGCAATGCCCGCCTGCGGAGCTATGTCCAGGCCCGGGTGGAGGGGGTGCGGGCCGGGCTGGAGCACCAGGGGCTGACGACTCGAACCGGTCCGTTGGAGGTCGGCGGCCCCGAACCCGACGCGGACGGGCGCGCCGTCGCTGCGCCGGAGTCGGTCGGGCCCCTCAGCAGGGGGCGTCACAGCCTGAACGGGATCCTGCTCACCCTGCTCCTGGTGGTGTTCGTCGTCGGGACCCGGTCGCTGTTCGGGAAAGGCATCCCGCAGATCGCCACCTTGCCGAACACCTCGGAGGGGTTGGCGTCGATCTGGCGCTCGTGGTGGTCCGCCTGGCAGCCGGGCGGGCTCGGAGTGGCGGCGCCGAGCAGCCCAGCTCTGGCCCTGATCGGGATCCTGGGCACCGTCCTCTTCGGTGCGGTGGGGACGCTCGAGCACATCCTCGTACTGGCACCGCTGGTGATCGGGCCCATCGGGGCCTACCGGGCCAGCCGCTTCTGGGGGTCGCCACGGGCCCAGATGATCGCCGCCGTCGCCTACGCGGTGGTGCCGCTGCCCTACAACGACCTGGCCGGCGGCCACTGGGACGGCCTGGTGGCCTACGCCGCTACGCCGTGGGTGCTGTCCATGCTGGCCCGGCTCTCGTCGCTGGCGCCGGTGCCCGCCTCGCAGACCCGGCGCATCTGGGGTCGTGTCGTCGGGCTCGGTCTGATCATCGCGGTCACTGCCGCGGTGGCCCCGAGCTACCTCTACGTCGTGCCCCTGATGGGCCTGGCTCTACTGGTCGGATCGGCGGTCACGACCGGTCCGGTCTCGGGGGTACGGGCCTTCGGCGTCTCGGTGGCCGCCGCTGTGGTCGCCTTCGTCGTGCTGCTGCCCTGGTCGGCCACCACCGTGGCGTCCCGGGCGGCTCTGGTGGGTGCCGACCCGGGGCCGGTGGGCCGCCTCGGGCTGGGCCAGGTGCTGCGCTTCCACACCGGGCCTTTCGGCTCGGGGAGCTGGCAGTGGCTGCTCCTGCTTGCCGCCGCCCTGCCGCTCTTCGTCGGGCGCGACTGGCGCCTGGCCTGGGCCGGCCGGCTCTGGGTGGTCACCCTGATGTTCTTCGCGCTGGCCTGGACGAGCCGCCGCGGGTGGTTCCCGCCATTGCCGACGGGGGTCCTGCTGGCCCCGGCGGCGGCCGCCCTGGCCGCCTCGGCGGCGCTCGGTATGGCCGCCTTCGAGCTGGACCTGCCGGGCTACAACTTCGGCTGGCGCCAGGCCGCGGCCGGCCTGGCCGGCGTGTGCCTGGCCCTTGCCACCATCCCGTGGTTCGCGGCGGCGGGCAGCGGCCGTTGGGATCTCCCCTCGGCCGACGCCTCGTCGGTCCTTCTGCTGCCGAGTGCCCGGTCGGGCGACTACCGGGTGCTGTGGGTCGGGGCTCCGGCCGCTCTGCCACTGGCCGGCCGGCAGCTGGAGCAGGGTTTCGCCTATGGGACCAGCTACGACGGGGAGCCGGCACTCGCCGACGACTGGCCCACCGGGCCGGCGGGAGCGGCCCCCGTCCTGGCCCGGGATCTCATCCTGGTGCAGCGCCAGCTCACCACCAAGCTGGGTCACCTGCTGGCCCCCGCCGGGATCCGATACATCGTGGTACCCAACCACGTCGGCCCGACCGGGGCCGGCGGTCGGGCCGTGCCCGTGCCCAACTCCCTGCTGGCCGGGCTGAGCCTGCAGACCGACCTCACCGTCTTGACCGACGATCCGGACTACACCGTCTTCGAGAATGCGGCGTGGGCCCCGGTCCGGGCCGTCCTCCCGGCCCAGGCCGCGGCGGCCGCCGCGGCCCATGGGGTCGACGGCGAACGGCTACTCCAGCACACCGATCTCCACCAATCCACCCCGGTGCTGCCCGGGGGTCCGGCCACCTCGTCGTCCGGTCCGGTCCCAGCCGGCGCCACCGTGGCTTTCGGGTCCACCCGATCGGCGGGCTGGCACCTGAGCGCCGGGGGCCGGACGATCGGCTCCCGGCCCGCCTTCGGCTGGGCCATGGCTTTTCAGGTGCCGCCCGAGTCGGGGTCGACCACCAGGGCCACCCTCGAGTACTCGACGCCCACGCCGGTGCGCGTGGGCTACATCGGGGAGATGGCTCTTTGGGGCCTGGCTGTGGTAGGGCTCATCTGGGAACGCCGGCGGCGGGTCAGTGCCGACGGCTACTCCGAGCAGACGGAGCCGGGCTGGTTCATCCAGACCAGTTCTGTTCCGACCCGCAAGCGCCGGCCCGGCCGCCCGGCCGGGCGCGGCCCGGGCCGAGCCGCCGGCCCGCCCCGCACCGAAGGTGACGCTCGGCCGGCCGACGCCCGGGAGGCGTGGTCCGATGCCTGAGAGGGAGGCCCGACCCGACCCGGCCGACCGGTCACAGCCCGACCCGGCGGAGCCGTCGCCGCAGCCCGACCCGGCCGACCGGTCGCAGCCCGACCCGGCGGGGCCGTCGCCGCAGCCCGACCCGGCCGACCGGGCGCAGCCCGACCCGGCGGAGCTGTCGCCGCAGCCCGACCCGGCCGACCGGTCGCAGCCCGACCCGGCGGGGCCGTCGCCGCAGCCGGGGCGGCGGAGCCCGACGGTGCGGCGGG
>JAKBAX010000118.1 GCA_021808785.1 Actinomycetes bacterium
CGCTGGCCACCCGGACGGCCAAGGACCACTCGTCGACCCCGACCCTGCTGGCCGGCCGCTGGCAGGAGGAGGCCGACCAGGTGGGGCTGGCGGTGGGGGCGGACCTGGACACGGCGGTCTGCCGGGCCGGCGGGTTGCCGGATGGGCCGGGCTGGGAGGAGATCACCTCGGTGCTGGTCGATCCGGAGGTCGGGTTGTGCTCCCGGTCGGCCCGGTTCACCAGGGCAGACGTGGTCGAGCACATCTGCGCCATCTCCGGGGGCCGGCTGCCGACCGAGGAGGTCACGGCCATGGCGGACCGGTTCGTGGACTCGGACCTGGCGGTGCGCTTGACTCCCGATGTGGAGGCGGGCGGGCGCAAGCCAGCGCAATGGTCGACGGCGGCGCACCGGGCCCTGGAGGATCGCACGCTGGCGCTGATGGACACTCTGGCATTGCGGCCCGCCCGAGTGTCACCTCGACCGCGGTGGATGCGGTGATGGCTGATACCCCGGGACTGGGTGACGATCAGATCGCGGCGGTTCGGGTGCTGGCCGGGGAGGGCGGCAGTCTGCGGGCCGTGCTATCGCCGGCCGGCTACGGCAAGACGACCATGCTGCACACCGCGGCCCGGGTCGCCGCCGGCGACGGGCGGCCGGTGCTGGCGGTGGCCACCACGGCCAAAGCGGTAGCCGAGCTGGCCGGCGCCGGCCTGGACGCTCGCACGATCGCCCGGCTGCGTATCGATCTGGCGGACGGGCCGCTGGCGGCGGGGACGGTGTTGGTGTTGGACGAGGTCTCCCAGACCCCCACCGATCAGGTGGAGGCGGTTCTGGCTGCGATCGACGCCTGCCCGGGCGGAGAGGTCTGGGTGTTGGGCGACCCGCGCCAGTCCCAGCCGGTCGGGCCCGGCGGGGTCGCCGACCACCTCGAAACCCTGGCCGATGCCGGCGTAATCCGGTCCGCCCGCCTGACGGTCAACCGCCGCCAGGTCGACCCGGCCGACCGCGAAGCCCTTGATCTGCTGCGCGGCGGCGACCCGACCGGATCGCAGCAGCTGCGGGCCGAGCGGGGCTGGGAGCACGAGCACGCCACCCCGGGCCTAACCCGCCAGGCTATGGCGGGCGCCGTGTGCGCCGACATCGACCGCTACGGCGTCGAGCAGGTGGCGGCGCTGGTGGTCTCCCACGGCGACGCCGAGGACCTGGCCGACCGCATCCGGGCCCAGCTGACCGACAGCGGCGCCCTGACCGGGCCGGTGATGACCGGGCCGGGATGGACCACCGACCGCCAGTACCGGGCCGGGGATCGAATCCTGTTGCACGCGCGATACGGTCCGTCCAGCAGCCGGCTGGTCAACGGCACCACCGCCACCGTCACCCACCTCGACGAAGCCGGTCTCACGATCCGCCTGGACCGGGACGGCGAGACGGCGATACTGCCGGCCAGTTTCGTGGCCGGCACCCGCAAGGACGGCTCCCCGAACCTGTCGCATGCGTGGGCCCGCACCGTAGACGGCGCCCAAGGCGGCACCTGGGAGGCCTGCCACCTGTTGGGCAGCGCCGCCCTGGACGCCTACCGGGGCTACACCGGCCAGTCCCGCTCCCGCCAGCCCACCCACACCTGGAACACCACCCTCGTCGGAGTCGTCGATCACGGCGGGATCCTGGCCGATGGGCGCGACGGGGCCGAGCAGGTAGCCGACGCCCTCAGCCGGCACCCCGACCCCTCCCTGGCGGCGCGCAGCGACCCCTGGACCCTGGATCGCAAGCTGCGGGAGCTCATCGCCGAGCACGAGCGGATACTTTCCGGCCGACCCGGCGACCGCCAAGACGCCCTGGTCGCGGCCGGCACCGAGCTGCTTTCGGCGCGCCGGCGAATGGCGGGCCTGGACGACGCCGCCGCCCGCCGGGCCGCCGAACTGGACGCTCTGGGCGCGCTGGCCGGATTGAGCCGCGGCGGCCGGGATCAGCGCCGCCGCCTCCAGGAGCAGCTCGATCGGGACACCGAACGGGCGGCCGCCGCCCGTGACCGGCACGAACAGATCGCCGCCCGGGTGCGACAGCTGCAGCGCGAACAGGACGCGTACGAGCGGTTCGAAAAGGCCGAGGGGTGGCGACGAGAGGATCTCGCCCGCCTTGGCCATCAGCTCGACCACCACTGGGCCCAGGTCGTCGCGGCCTGCGTGGGCGCCGACGACCCTCTGGCCTACGGGATCGACAAGCTCCGCCACGCCCGTACCACCATCGACGGCGACCGACACCAGATCGATGCTGGGATACCCGACGACCGGGCCGACCAGTGGCAGCAGGCCCGCCGTCAGCTGCCCGACCTGATCAGGCAGCGCCACCAAGCCGAACAGCGACTCGCTGACAGCCGGACCCGGCTCGAAGACGCCGGACGGCGGCGGTGGGGCCGCCACGACCATCACGCAATCGCCGACGCCCAAGCACACGTCGGTGCCGCCGAACGCCGGCTGGAGCAGGCCGTCGACGCCGAAGGCCAGCATCGGGAACGGCTCGCCGCCCTGGCCGAGCACCAGCAGCACCGCCGACAGCACATCGCCGATGTGACTCCCCAACGCCGACAACTCGACAGCACCCTGGCCCAGATAGACGCCGCCCTCGACCACAGCCGGCCCGACCGGGTGGCCGATCTCGCCGACAGCCCGCCCCAACATCTGGTCGCCCGGATCGGCCCCCCACCGCAAAGCGCCGCAGGGCGGGCCGTGTGGTGCCATCACGCCCTCGACATCGAAGCCATTCTCGACCGCAACGACGGCCGCAGCCCGGCCTGGACCGGCTGGAGCCCGCATACCGACCGGGCCCGCCGCCAGATAGCCGTCGCCGACCGCGTGCTTGAAACCAGAACCGCCTGGCCCCAGCCCGCCGAATGGGCCGAACTCGCTGAGCAGGCCGGTGCCATCCTCGACCAGACCCAGCGAGCCCAACGAAACCGGGCTGCCACCCGGCTCCCGGCCGGCCGATCGCTCGACCCGTTCCCCACATCGTGGATCGACCCGGCGGCCCACCAACCGGAGCCCGGAATCGGCCTATAAGTCAGTACAGGCCCCGCGATTGTCCTGTCCTGACATTTTGCGCTCGCGTTCTGTAGCCATGGGCGGCTTGAGGGGAAAGGAGCGGCGAGCGCCGACCCGTCGTTCCGCCCTCCCTTGGAGGGGCCTCAACTTCGTGGCGCGGCGAGCGCAGAACGGGAAGTATGTGGTCGTGGTTTGGGGGCGACGCACCAGGCGGGGATTCATCGACGGAACTCCTCTGTTGGCAGCAGCGTTCATAGTCGCGTCATCCGGTAGTAGCTCGCCGGCGACTCACTCGACAGCCGGTTCGACTTCGGCCACGTCCTCGGGAGCGTGCTGGCCATCCGGAACGGCCGCCCGACGGGAAAGCACAAGCGACCACAGTTACCGTCGCCCACGTTCAACTCGGAACAGCCTCCGCAGATCCGACTCCCCAGGTGACCTGGACCACCGCGAAGGCCACCGCCCTCCGGTACGAACCTGGAGCCACCGCGATCCGCACCGTTCTGGCGACTGTAGGGCCTCCCTACGTGCACACGTCGAAGCGAGTCTGGGCAGTGATCGAATGCCAGGTTCCTTACACGTCCAAGGGTGGAGGCAGCTCTGGGATTGCAACCGTCGTGGGTGCAGTCGATCCTGCCTCGGGAGCGTTCCTATTCTCAAACCTCGCCGAAACCTAGTGCCGCGTCAGGCGACCTTTGCGCGTAATGAGATGGCACGAAGTTCCGGATGTTGGCGGTTGCGGTTGCGCCAGGCGATGTAGCGGCGGATCATCGAGTTCTGCTCCTCGTGGCTTTGATGGTCGGTGCCGTTGAGCGCGAAGTAGCGCAGAGCGTGGAAGTGGCATTCGATCCGGTTGAGGTACGAGGCGTTGGTGGGTACGTAGGCCAACTCGACGTTGTTGGCCTCGGCCCAATCTCCGGCCCGTCCGTCTTTGCTGGTGGACAGGTGAGGGCTGAAGTTGTCCATCACGATGGCGATGCGTACCTCGGGCGGGTACAGCGACCGCAGGTAGCGGCAGAACGCCAGGAACGTGGTGCGGTTCTTGTTGGTCTTGATGTGCCCATAGAGCCGGTCGGTGTTCATGTCCAGCGCGGCGAGGAGATGGCGGACTCCTTTCGTCCGCTTGTAGGTGGCCCGCATCCGGCGCCGGCGGGGGGAGCCGGTCGATCCCGTCTCGGCGCGGTGGATGACCGGCGCCCACCGCTTGCCCGGCCGGGGCTGCAGGTTGAGCGGCCCGAACTCGTCCATCGAGAACACCACCATCGGATCACCCGGCCCCGGCTCGGCTCGACCCTCGGCGATGTCGTACAGCTCCAGTACCCGGTTCTTCTTCGCCTCGTAGTCGGGGTCAGAGGATTGCTTGAAGGTCTTTATGGCTTGAAAGGACACCTCTTCCTTGCGGAGCAGTTCCCGCAGGCCTTCATGGCTGATGTCGTCGACCACCCCCTCGGCGACCAGGAAGTCGGCCAGCTTGGCCAGGTTCCAGGTCGAGAAGGGCAGACCGTGATCTGCGGGACGGGACAAGGCGATCTTCTTGATCTGCTGACGTTGAGGCAGCGTGAAGACCGGGGGGCGGCCGCCCGCGTACTTGGGATAGAGCGAGTCGGAGCCGTCGGCGTTGAAGTTGTTGATCACATCCCGGACCCGGTCCGGGATGGTGAACGACACCTTGGCGATCCCGGCCACGTCCATCCCTTGCGCGGACAGCAGGATCATCTGCGCCCGCCGCCAGGTCACCACCGACCCCGACGAGCGCCGGACGATGCGCAACAGCCGGTTCCCCTCATCATTCGACAGGTCGCGGACCCGCAGCCCTTCTCTGGACACCACCACCTCCACTTCAGACGTCGATTACGTCTGAAAAGGGTGCGCTACCAGCACCCCCCAGGTGGTGGACCTACAAGGCCAACCTTCCCGGAAGCGGCACTAGGTTCACCGCCCCGGCGATGTTCCACGCCCAGATCAACGACCAGCTCTTCCCCTTTAACGGCCAACGTGCGTTGTTCGACCTCCTCGGTTCGACCGACAAGGTCTTGCTCGGTGCTCCTGGAGCCCATGGAGACAACCCGCCAACGGCGATCACGCTCTGCCGCGCCTTCATCTCCGAGCGCCTCTGAACATATCGCTCCTAACGATGCGACCGCCGCCGCGCCGATAGGCGAGAGACTCGGCTCGCCCACGGAGCCTCTCGGTCGCCAGCCGGATGAGCGCAGAATATCCGCCCGGTAGCCGGCGGTAGAGGATACGTGGTGGTCGCGGTAGTGGGACGCTGTCTGTGAGCGGTAGGGGATGCTCAGTCTCCCCTCGAATGCTCTTCGCTGCTCCGTAGTGTGTTCGGTTCGGCCCGTATCCCGGTCGAGATTCAACAGTGGGCCCGAAGAGCGCGCCCGTACCACTCCCATGTGTCCACGATGTCATCGGGTGCTTGGGTGGGCCCCCACCCGTTGATGACGCCTACGAGGGTCCAGTACCGGCCGACACGACGGTCGGTGAACGCGGCGATCCGTTCGGCGACGACTCCACGATCCTCGGGGGGCTTGGAGCTGAGGGCCTCGAGGCGTTCCACGACCGCCAGGGCCTCGGCGGAGGCGGGGTCCACCCCTGCTCGGGCGGCGGGGCCGGCGATCTCGCCGACAGCCTTTCCGATCTCGAACTGGGCGACGTCTGGCTCGGGTCCCTCTTCACGGGCGCGTTCGGCCATCCCGTGGCTGGTGGCGATGAAGTCGGGATCGCGAAGCAGGCCCGCGAGTTCCACCCAGGCATCGAGCTGCTCGGTGGTGGGGTCCTCGGGCAGTTCACGGACGGCCATGCTCAGCTTTTCGGCGACGGCGTCAGCGTGGTCGCCGAACACAGCGTCGAGATAATCCTCGACGATGCGGCGGCGCTCCACCGCGGTGAGGGAGGTCAGATCGGCCATATGTTGCAACTCCTTCGGATCGTCAGTTCGTATGAAACTCCTCAGAACGGCCCGCTGCAGCTGCAGCAGCCGTATCTGGGCGTCCAGGGCGCGGGAGTGCTCGGCGACCACCTCGTTCAGCGATACTTCGGCGTCGAGTACCCTCTTGATGTCGTCCAGTCCCACGCCGAGCTCGCGCAGCGTGCGGATCAGCCGGCCCCGATGTACAGCCTCTGTTCCGAACACCCGGTAGCCGGAGCCGGAACGTCCGGCCTCGGGGAGCAGACCAGCATCTGCGTAGAAGCGCAGCGTTCGTACCGACAGCCCCGTTCTCGCAGCCAGCTGGCCGATCGTCATGAACTCAATCATCCAGCTTCCACCTACTGGAGAGTCAAGCCTGTGGACGGAAGCGGAAAGTCCGATCGGTGCCGGGTAGAAGCCGATAGCCGCCACACAGCCGGCGTTTACGGTCACCTGTGGGGCCGATCGGGGCTGAACGTTATGCGGCTGGTTCGGTTGGGTTTGTTCGGGTGGATGCTTTGATCTCGTTGGCTGGGGAGTCGCGCGGCTGGGTTCGCTGGTCGTCGGTGAGGATGTGGTCGAGCACGGTGAGGGCGGCGGGAGAGGGCGGCTGGCGCGTCACCGCGATGAGTAGGCGAGCACTGCAGAGGTCGTGCGAGGAGATTGTCACGTTGTGTGCGGATTCTCCGAGGACGAGGTCGGGCACGATGGTCGTACCGTGGCCGGCGGCGACAAGGGCGATGAGCAGGCGGTTGTCGGAGACGTCGGCGACGACGACGGGTTCTATGCCGTTGGCTTCAAGAATCTGTCGGGTTGCGTGTTCGCATCGCGTGCCGGTGCCGTTGATGATCCATGCCTGGTCACGCACGTCGCTCAGTGGCGTGCTCGATGGCCTTGTGGGGGGCAAGATGAGCCGAAGGGGGTCGGTGAGTCCGACGGAGTAGCGGAGGCGACGATCACGGCGTAGTTCGTCGCCGGGGTATTCCTGGATTAGCGCGATATCTATGTGGCCGAGCCGGAGCTCGCGCAGCGCATCAGTGTCCTCAACTTCTATGACTTCGATCCTGGCGCACTCGGCCAGGGCGGTGAGGTGAGGTACCACCAGTGCTGCCAATGCCGAGGCGATGCCGCCGATCACGACCCGGGAGCGAGGGGGCGCTGCTTGTACTGCGTCGGTCGCCTGGCGTGCCAGTTCGAGGAGGTCGGTTGCGATGGGGACAAGGGCAGCACCAGCGGTGGTCAGCCGCAGGCGCCCGCCAACACGGTCGAACAAGGCGGCCCCGAGGGATTGTTCGAGCTTGGCCAACTGCTGGGTGATCGCTGGTGGCGTGTAACCCAGGGTGGCGGCCGCGGCCGCGACGGTGCCACGTTCGGCCACTTCCAGAAAGGACCGCACCTGCACCAAGTCCAACACATAAGGAAACGTTACTACTGTGCCTACATATGTGAACTGGTGCTTACTGTCGTCCGGGGCGATGCTTTCCTCATGGCAGCGCTCTGCCCCTTGTCCATGGGATGAATACCGACTCCTCGAGAGCTGAGTCCTGGCCGCGTCCCGACCTCGACGTCGTGGGTGCCCTCGTATGAGCGGTCTCTCCCGGTCAGCTGAATCGGGATCCTAAGCGTGAGGCCAGGATCGTGCGATGACGGCGGTAACAGGGTGGTAACAGCACCCGCTGTAAGGTCTGCATATGGAGCCGGTCGCGAGACGGGTGTCGGTGTTCGGCCGATGGCGGATCTGGGTCGATGGACGCATCACCGAGCTCCGTCCCCAGGAGCGGGCGTTGATGGCCGCGCTCGCACTGTTCGCGCCCGAACCGGTCCCCGTCGCTCAACTGGCCGAGTTTCTCTGGCAGGAGCCGCCACCTACGGCGCGTAAGGCGATCCAGAATCACGTCGCTCGTATCCGCAGCTCCGTCGGAGACGACGTCATCGAGACCAGCGGGGACGGCTACCGGCTCGGTCGAAGCGTGGAGTCCGATCGTGACGCCCTCGCTCGGATACGATCCGCTGCAGCCGCGATATCCGACCCGACCGAACGGGCTCGGGTGCTCTCAGAGGCATTGCCGGCGCTTCGAGGGGAGATGTTCGCGGACCTCCCCGGCGTGACAGCGGTCCAGGCGCGAAGGGCCGAGCACTCCGAGCAGCTCCTGCAGGCCGACGAAGATCTGGCAGTCGCTTTGATCGAAGCAGGGGACGCACGGGCAGCGGTCTCGCTCGTCGATCGGCTGGTCGTCGAGGCCCCATTCCGTGAACGGCGGTGGTGGCTCTACGCTCTCGCCCTGTACCGGGATGGGCAGCGCCGCGACGCCTTGCAGGGCTTCGCCCGGGCCAGACGGGTGCTGGTCGACCGCGTTGGTCTTGATCCGGGTCACGACCTACGCGCCATGGAGGCCCGAATCCTCGCCGACGACTCCACGCTGATGGAGAACCCTGTCGTGGCTCGCTCCGGTTCACTCGCGCCGCTCGGGCCCGAGGAGACGCTCGTCGGGCACCCGCCTTTTGTCGGCCGGTCAGCCGAAATGGCAGCGATGCGGGACGCCTGGCACGACGTCATCTCGACGGGCGGCCTTCGGGTGGTGGTCATCGAAGGCGATGCCGGTGTCGGCAAGACCAGGCTGGCCACCGAGGCCGCGGTCGCCATCCACAAGCAGGGGGCGGCGGTCATAATGGGCCACTGCGGAGCGGTCGGCTTGCCCTACCAGCCGATTGTCCAGGTCCTCACACACGTGCTCGAGCACGATCCGGCGGTCCTCGACCACCTCGGGCCCCAGGTCAGTGCGCTGGGTCTCATCCTCCCCGAGCTCGAGCACAGGTTTCCTGGTCCGGGCTCGGCGTCGGCGCCGGACGAGGACGGCCACAGGCGCCTGTTCCAGGTGGTCGGATCTGCCTTCGAGGGGATCATCCGCTCACCCACTGTGTGGGTCGTCGACGATCTGCATTGGGCCTCCGCGGACACATTGCCGCTGCTCGACCACCTGCTGAGCGTCCTTGCCGGCCGGCCCCTGCTCCTGATCGCCACGACAAGGGCCGCGGCCGGAGGCGTGGCGCGCGCCCTCGCCGATTGGCAGCGCAGTTTCAGCGCCCGGTGCATCTCCTTGGAGGGGCTGGATGTAACCGACCTCGGGCAGATGATCGCCGAGATGGCTCCTTGGGTGAGCGACCGAACGGCCGCGGCAGAGACCATGCGCCGCCGCACCGGAGGCAACGCGTTCTTCGCCACGGCGCTGTTGGCGAGCACAGGGCTCGATGAAGACGTCGCCTTCGACCCCGAGCACATCCCTTCCACGCTCCGGACATGGATCGAGCGGCGCCGTGCCTCACTCGACGGCGTGGCCGCCGACGTACTCAACCTCGCTTCCGCCATCGGCCTCGATGTGGATTTCGACCTCCTGCGGCGTTGCGCCCGCCTAGGCCTAGGAGACGCCGCGCTCATCGATGTCTGCGACCTCCTGCTGCGGGAGCGCTTCATCGAAGAGACCGGTCCCGGGCAGCTCCGCTTCGTCCACTCGCTCGTCCGGGACGCGATCTACGAATCCCTGTCGGGGATACGACGCGGCTGGCTGCACCGCAGCATCGGCGAAGCCCTCGAAGCCGGCACCGGTGCTCCGGTAGACCTGCTGGCCTACCACTTCGGCCATTCGGGCGCCCCCGATGATCCACGCGCCTACCACTACGCCCTCCTCGCCGGGCGATCCGCTCTGGATCAGGGAGCCTGGATGACCGCGTCAGACCTGGCCGCCCGAGCCTCGGGTCGGGCCTCGAGCCCCGACCAGACCGCCGAGGCACTCGTGCTGCGAGGCCGAGCGCAGCGGGCGCTGGGGCAGACCGAAGCGGCGCGGGAATCCCTCGAATCGGCGATCGACATCGCCCGCAGGGAAGGCCTCGGTCGACGTTTGGCGGAGGGTGTGCTCGCGCTCGTCGGTGGCGGCGGGCGGGGGGTCGCCGTGGAACTGGCCGACGCTGATCGCGCCCGGCTGCTGCGGGAGGCTCTGGCAGCTATAGACGGCGGGGACGGCGACGACCTCCTGGTCCGGTTGCTGAGCGAACTGGCGTTGGCCCTCCTGCTCACCGGCAGCGTCGCCGAGCGCGACGCCCTGGCCCGGCGAGCCGTCGAGATCGCACGGCATCGAACCGACCGTTCCGATCTATCAGGGGCGTTACTGTCGCGACGCCTCTTGCGGATAGGACCCGACCAGATCCACGCGCGGCTCGCCGACCTCGACGAGATCCTCGCGCTCCCCGCCGCTGTCCGACCGACCGACGTCACACTCGCCGCTCTCGCAGCCCGCCACGAGGACCTGCTGGCGCTCGGAAAGCGCGCGGAAGCTCGGCTCGCCCTACAGGCACTCAGCGACCTCGCCCACGAGTTCGGGCACCCGTACTGGTCGTGGGTGGGGCGAACCTGGCAGACCTTGTCGGCTGTCACCGACGGACGCCTCGACGAGGCTGAAGCTCTCGCCTTCGCGGCTTTGGCCATCCAGCCGAACCATCCCGAGGCGATCGCCTGTCTCGGGGTCAACCTGGTCGACATTCGCCTGTACCAGGGGCGCGCCGCCGAGGTGATCGACCTGTTGGCGGTCGCGGCCGACGAGAACCCCCACATCCCGGCATATCGCGCTGTCCTGGCTCTGTGTTGTGTCGAAGCCGGGGACACCGAACGCGCCGTACCCGCCTACCGGGCGTTCGCGGACGACCTCTTCTCCACGATCCCCATGGACACGAACCGCCTCCTCACCCTCAGCGTGTTGGCCCATGTCGCTCCACAGATTGGAGCCGCATCCGAACGCTCGGCGCTGAAGGAGCTGCTCCTGCCATGGAACGGCCAGCAGTCGCTGCTCAACTGCTTCGCCGGCGGAGGCGCCTACTGGGGCCCCGTCGCTCACTCACTCGCCGTGCTCGAAGCGCCGGGACCGACACGCGAGGCGCTCCTCGACGACGCAGAGCGATCAGCTGCCACCTTCGAAGCGCCCCTTGCGGCCGAGAGGATTGAGCGCAGCCGCCGACACGCCTGACCGGACATGCCCTTCGTGCCCTCGCCGCCGGTCAGCGCCCGGCCGCCGCCGCTGTGGGAGACGGAGGGCCACGGGAGCCGCCTCCTCGGCGGGCGGGTGCCGGGCCTGATCTGAGGTCGCCACTGCCGAGGGCCGCCGAGACCCAGCCAGCTCACGACTCGCAGCAGCAGCCTGGAACTTGTCACAAGATCCAAAATCCGTGGACCAAGAGGGTCCTAGAGTGGGCGAATTCTGCAGGCCGGCCGCCAGCGTGCTGGAGCACCAGCTGGCCCGCCTGCTGGTCCGCTGCCGCAGGTGACTCCACCGCCGCCAGAGCATCACGCAGCTGTTGGCGCAGGCCGACATCGGACCCTCCGACATTCTGTCACACTCCATGCGCGTTGACGTGCACCCTCATGTCATTCCGAGCGCCACGAGAGGTGAATGCCTATCCGCGCCTTGCGCTGTTACCGAACTGTTACCAGCGTCATGCAATACTTCGCCCATGGGATTCAGACCTGTCGCACGACGCAGCGAGGCCACTTGGAGCTTCACTCCGCGACGCCGAGGTCACCCCGGGCGGACGCACGGATTGTTCGGCCGCCCGTGGGGACGGTCCGCTCCTGGCCGGATCGCGTTCATCGGGCTCGTGTCTGTCACCGTGGGGCTCGTCGGACCCTACCCGATCACCGCGGTGGCCGCACCGCCCGCGCAGCGACCTCTCCAAGCGGCTCAACGAGCGGTATCGCCGAGCACGCCCATCACGCCCCTCGGAAAGGTCGTGGCGACCGCCACATCGAGGACACTCCCCGGCCCGTCCAGCCCGTCGGCGTCGCTCCTCTCGCAGGTACGAGCTATGACCCAGACCACGACACCACCCCTGCCACCCAAGCCGACGGTACGCAAAGCTACTCCGGCAGCCAAACCGCTAGCTGCCCAGTCCATCCCGGCGCTCACACCTCTCCCCCTGCCGATCCCCAACCCGATGGTGCCGGGCCACGAGGCGTACTGCACCGACTCGTGGACCGGGAACGACGCTGCTCTCAAACAGAATCCCGATGCATCTATTTATGACGCCAACAACTGGTCGACCGGACTGGTCCCAGGGCAGTACGACTATGTGTGCGTCCCCAACCCGTTCAGGCCGGGTGGCCTTGTAGACGTAGCCGGCGGCCCTGTTTGGGCTGGCCTCTACGCCCCGTACGGTGGTGTCACGGTCGAACAGCCAGGAACGTTGGACCTGGTGGGAACGGCCCCGTCGGTGATCGCCAGCCTGCTGATCCAAAACGATGGGACCCTCGAGACGGCCGGGCCGGTCGGCCTGACAGGCGTCATCAGTTCCCAGAACGCCACTTTCGAAGGGTCGGGCACGATCACCATCGAGCCGGGCTCCACTCTCACCGTCAACGGACCGACCACCGTGACGGGCAATATCGACAACGAAGGGACCGTGTCGGTCGCGTCCGGCCAGGCACTGGATCTCGCAGCCGGGTCGGTCTTCGACAACGACACCGCTGGAGCGACGACCAATGGCGGGACGATCGCGACTTCG
>JAKBAX010000119.1 GCA_021808785.1 Actinomycetes bacterium
GATGCCTTCGAGGACAGCGCGGTCCGCTCGGCGCCGGCCGACGGCGACGAAGACATGGCCGGGGTGTCCGGGGCCGAGGTGTCCGGGGCCGGGGTGCCCGGGGCCGGGGTGTCCGCACGGGCGGACAGTAGCGACAGGGGAGACGAGGTGTCCGCACGTGTGGACACCTTCCCCGCTGGTCGACGAGCCGATGCGGCGATGGACATGGCCCGCACTGCCGTCAAGCACTTGGGCGAGGGCGCGGCAACGAGCGCCGAGAGGTACATGGTGCATGTGGTGTCCACAGACGGAGAGGTGGCCTTGCTCGACGGCACCAGTCTGGACGAGGCCACCGCCGGCCGCCTGGGTTGCGACAGCTCGGGCGCCCGCCTCCTGGTCGGCGAGGGGTGGGAGCCGCTGGCCATGGGCCGGCGGACCAGGACCTGGACGGCGGCTCAGCGGCGGGCGGTGATGATCCGCGACGCCGGCCGCTGTCGCTTCCCCGGCTGCGCCAACCGCCACTACGTGGACGTGCACCATCACCGAAGCTGGGAGCAGGGCGGTCCGACCGACGTATCCAACGCCATCCTGCTGTGCTCCGCCCACCACCGTCTACTACACCAGGGCTGGACCGCCAGCGGTCACCCCGACCACCAGCTCATCTTCTACCGCCCCGACGGCACCATCCTGGCGAGTACCTCGTCGGTATCGGCCCCCAAACGGACGGCCCGGCCGGTCGGCTCGGGCGCCCCTTCCCATACCCCGTAGGACCCCACGACCAGGTACGGGCCCAGGTCGGGCACCAACAGCGTCGTCACCCGGGCGTTGGCCTGCAGATGCTCGTCGAGGATGGCCAGCGCCTTGCGCGATACCGCCGCCGCGGCGACGCCGGCCGCTGACAGGCGGTCCAGCCACTCCTCGGTCCCCGCACCGGCCAGGGCCGCCTCGGGATCGGGCCCGGCCACCTCGGCGAACCGGCGGGGACCGTCGGGGCCGTCGCCGGCGTCGACGCTGACGGCCAGCCAGCCGTCGGCGGTCCGGTAGAAGCGGCGATGGGGGTGGGCGCCGACGAACTCCGGGCCCCCCGCCTCCCGGGGCGGCCGGTCCGGGTAGGAAGTCATCTCGGCCGACTGGACGAACACCGCGCCGGCGGCCAGCGAGGTACGGACCCGGCGGGGGCGGCCGTCGACATGGCGGGCGTGGAGGGCGGCCAGGATGCCGAGGGCCGCCAACGCGCCGGTGGCCGCGTCGACCACAGGAGCCGTGGAGGGAGAGGGGCGCCCGTCGCCCCCCTGGGCCGCAGCCAGGCCGGTCATCGACTGCAGCACCGGATCGAACCCGGGAAGGGTCGACCATTCGTTGTCGGTGCCGAAGGCACTGACCGAGGCCCGCACCAGCCGGGGGTTGGCCCCCTCGAAGTCGGCCGCGTCCAGGCCCAGACGCTCGAGTGCCCCGTCGCGCAGGTTGTCCACCAGTACGTCGTAGCCGCTCAGCAGCCGGAGGAACGTCTGGCGGCCCCGGTCGGCCCGCAAGTCCAGCACCGCCGACCGCTTGTGCTGGTTGACCACCGCGTGGGCTATGGAGTGCACCCGGTAGGGATCACCGGCGGGCGGCTCCAGCTTGACCACGTCGGCCCCGAAGTTGGCCAGCAGGGCGGCCGAGAAGGGGGCCGCGAAGTAGGTCGAGATGTCCATCACGGCCAATCCCGCCAGGGGCAGCCCGGGGGGACCGCCGGGCCCGTCGGGGTCGGGCCGTTCCTCCCCGCCGCGGTCCGGCCCCGGATGGGTGCCGGTGGTGCCGGTGGTGCCGGTGGTGCCAGTGGTGCCGGCGGTGCCGGTGGTGCCGGTGGCATAGGCAGTGCAGGTGATCGGGAAGGCCGGGACCCGCACCGGTCCCCGCCGGTCGTCGGCGACCTCCTCCCAGCCGGTGACCGCGGCCGCCAGGTCGCTGGCCATCCACCGGTCGCGCGACCACACCGGGGCGGCCGGCACCTGGGCTGCGGCGAGCAGGGCCAGCCAGTGGTCGCACGGCTGACGGGCGAAGGTGCGCTCCAACTCGGTGTTGACCGCGTCCGACACCTCGGGCAGCATCAGCCGGGCGAACTCGCCGGCCACATCCTCCCTGACCATGATGTCCATGCGATCGATGGCGTCGAGGGCCCGGAAGAACAGGTTGGGGGACAGGGCGGCCAGGTAGAACCAACCGCCGTCCGCCGCCTGGTACAGGCGGAAGAAGGGCCCGCCCCGCAGGGCCCGCCCCGCCGATATCACCGACTTGCCCTCCGGGCTGTGGACCATCAGGCTGGCCAGGGCCGCTCCGGTGGCGTGGAGGCCGGTGACGGTGGCCGCCCGCCCCCGGCCGTCGCGGCGCCGTCCGACCAGGCCGGCCACCGCGGCCGAGGCACCGAGGGCACCGTGGAGGTACGAGAAGGTCGGTACCACAGGGGCGATGGGACGGTCGAGGTCGGAGGGGTAGTGGTCGGCGTAGCCGCTGACCGCGGCCAGCAGCAGGGGGTCGTAGGGGAGAGGGCTCCACCGCCCCACGGTCCCGTAGGCGGGCATCCATACCTGCACCGTGTCGGGGCGCCGGGCCGCAATGGTGACCCGGTCCAGCCCCCAGCCCTCCAGCCGGCCGGGGGCCAGGTCGGAGACGAGCACGTCGCACTCGAGGCACACACGGCGCAGCTCGGTGCGATCGGCGGCCCTGGAGGGATCCAGCCCGGTGGCGTGCTTGGAGTGGTCCGACCAGGCCCGCACCGGGTCGTCGTCGGCCGGGGCGCCGGGAGGGATGGTCTGCAGCACTTCGGCCCCCAGGCCGGCCAGGAGGGCGCCGGCGCTGAGACCGCCGAGGCCAGAGGCCAGCTCAGCGACCCGCACGCCGGCCAACGGGCCGGCCAGCTCCTCGCAGTGGCCCCCCACGACGGGCCCTCAGGCTTCTGTCTGGCCGAGGACCACCGCCCGGGCGTCGGGGATCCGCAGCCGACGCCGGTAGTCGGGGAAGCTGCGCAGGGTGTGGCCGCCGTCCACGGTCAGGGTCTGGCCGGTGACCCAGCTGGACTCGGGGCCGGCCAGATAGCGCACCGCGGCGGCCACGTCGTCGACCCGGCCGGGCCGCCGCAGGGGCTGCCCGTCGAGGAAATCCGAGAGCAGCTCCCCGTAGGCGAAGGTCCCGGCGGTGGCCGGCGTCTCGGTCATCCCCGGGCGCACCGAGTTGACCCGGATCCCGTACTCGCCGAGCTCGTCGGCGGCGACCCGGACGAGATGGTCGACGCCGGCCTTGCCGGTGCAGTAGGAGGCGAGGAAGCGGGCGGAGAAGGCGGCCGCGGTCGAGGAGATGGCGACAAACGAACCGGAGCCGTTCCGCAGCATGGCCTGACCGGCATACTTCAGGAAAAAGTACACGGGCGCGATGTTGCCCACGACCTGCTGGATGAACTCGTCGTCGTCGTAGAGGAGCACGGGCTTCATGGCGCCCCCGCCGGGAACCACTACGGCGATGTCGATCTCCCCGCCGGGGCCGGCCGCTTCGGCCACCGCGGCGCGTACCTGCTCGCTGCGGTTGGCGTCGCAGGCCACGAAGCTCACCCGGAGCCCCTCGCCGGCCAGCTCCTCGGCGGCCCCGCGTAGCTTGGCCTCGGTCCGTCCGGCCAGTGTGACCTCCGCCCCATCCCGGGCCAGCAGGCGGGCGCTGCCCAGGCCGATTCCGGAGCCCCCTCCGACGACGATGGCCCGCCGTCCGGTCAGGGGGCCCGTCGCATCACCGTGGTCGGTAACCATGCAATCATTTCTAGTAGGTTCGGCGGTCTCGTCGACTCTCGGGGGTAGGTACTCATGTCAGTTGCGCTGACAGGACGGAAGTTGGTGGTGCTGGGAGCATCGGCGGGCATCGGCCGGCGCTTCGCCGTCAACGCCGGTCGGGCCGGAGCCGAGCTGCTCCTGTGCGGTCGCCGGGCCGACGCCCTCGAGTCGGCCCGTGACGAGTCCGGTCGCGGGGTGCCCTGTCCTGTGGATCTCGGTTCGGACGAGGGCTGTGCCCGGCTGGCCGAGGCCGCGGCCCGGTTCGGTCCCATCGACGCAGTGGTCTCCTCGGTCGGCTCCGCCCCACTGGTGCGCATCGAGGAGATGACCCTCTCGGGCTGGTCGGCCGTTCTGCAGGCCAACGTGGCCAGCATCAATGCCGCTATCGCGGCCCTGGCCCCCCATGTGGGCGACGGCGGCCTGGTGCTGGCCCTGTCGTCGGAGTCGGTGGCCATGCCCCGGTGGGGCCTCGGGCCCTACGCTTCGAGCAAGGCGGCGCTGGAGACGTCGTTCGCGGCCTGGCGGAACGAGTACCACCGGCTCAGGTTCGGTACCGTCGCCGTCGGCTCCACCGTTCCCACCGAGTTCGGGCGTGACTTCGAGGGCGAGATCCTGGGCACCGCCCTCGAGGTGTGGACCCGGCACGGGCTGGCCCAGGAGGCGTTCATGGATGCCGACGAGCTGGCCCGGGTGCTGGTCGGGATCGTGACCACGCTGTTGGAGTACCCCGGTATCGGGGCCGAGCACCTGGTCCTGCGCAGCCCTTCCCCGGTGATCGGCAGCTCCGAGATGATGCGCGCCGCGGCCCAGGTCTGAGCCTCCTCGGGGGATCAATAGCTTCTACAACCGAGTTGGAAGGAGTCGTCATGGCGACAGCAACCGAAGAGATCTACTGGGATCCGTTCGATATCGAGATAGACACCGATCCCTACGGCGTGTGGCGGCGGCTGCGCGACGAGGCCCCCCTCTACCGCAACGATCGCTACGACTTCTGGGCCCTGAGCCGCTTCGCCGACGTCCAGGCGGCCCACACCGATCACAAGACGTTCCTGTCGGGCAAGGGCACGGTCCTCGAGCACATGGGCACCGATCTCGGTGACACCAACATGATCATCTTCATGGACCCGCCCCAGCACGACGTCCTGCGGGCCCTGGTGTCGCGCGCCTTCACCCCCCGGCGGGTCGCCGCGCTCGAGGGCCGCATCCGGCAGATATGCGCCGACCTGCTCGACCCCCAGGTGGGGGGATCGGGGTTCGACTATGTGGTCGGGTTCGCCCAGCAACTGCCCTCCACTGTCATCTCCGCCCTCCTCGGGGTGCCCGACTCCGAGCGCGAGGAGGTGCGCCGGTACATCGACGCGGTGTTCCACATCGAGCCCGGCGTCGGGATGGTCAACGACGTATCCGTGGGCGCCCAGATCTGGCTCTTCGAGTACCTGACCCAGGCGCTGCAGGAGCGGCGCAGGAGACCGCAGGACGACCTCTTTACCGCGTTGACCCAGGCCGAGATCGAAGACGATCGGGGTGGCACCCGCAAGCTGACCGACGACGAGGCGGCCGCCTTCGGCAACCTGCTCGTCAGCGCCGGCACCGAGACCGTCGCCCGCCTGCTCGGTTGGGCCGCGGTGACGCTGCCCGCCCATCCCGACCAGCTGGCCATGATGGCCGGGGACCGGGCCACCATCCCGGGCGCGGTCGACGAGCTGCTGCGCTACGAGGCGCCGTCGCCGGTGCAGGGGCGCTGGACGGCGCGAGACGTGGAGCTGCACGGGACCGTGGTACCCAAGGACTCGAAGGTGCTGCTGCTCACCGGTGCGGCCGGGCGCGACGAGCGGCGCTACCCCGATCCCGACCGTTTCGACATCACCCGAGACCAGACCAGCCATGTGTCGTTCGGCTTCGGTATCCACTTCTGCCTGGGCGCCGCCCTGGCCCGCCTCGAAGGCCGGATCGGGCTGGAGGAGACGCTGGCCCGCTTTCCCGAATGGAACGTCGACCTGGATCGGGCCGTGCGCCAGCACACCAGCACGGTCCGGGGCTGGAGCTCCGTGCCGATCACCTTCTGAGCGAACCCCGCCGGAGCCGTCAAGCCTCAAAAGTTATATAGTCCAGCGGTGCCTCACCCCTACCGCGACGTGGCCATCGTCGGGGTCCACAACACCGCCCAGGGCCGCCGGCTCGATGGCCACGATTCGGAGTCCATCGCCATGGAAGGAGCGGCCGGCGCCCTGCGCGACGCCGGGCTCGAGGCCGGACAGGTCGACGCCGTCGTGGGCACGTTCAGCCAGGAGCTGGTGCTGTCGTTCGGGCTGGGTCCCTGTGCCAGGGTGCCCAACTCGCTCGGCATCCCCGCCGTCCTCCAGGCGGCCCAGATGATCGCCTGCGGGCAGGCCCGCGTGGTGCTCATGGCGGCCGGCGGGGCGGCGATCTACACCGACCGCAGCGCCACCGCACCCTGGACCCGGCCGGCCAACGAGATGGTCGTCGGCTACGGCCTGTTCACCGCGGCGGAGTTCGCCCTCATGGCCCGCCGCCACATGCTCACCTACGGCACCACGCCGGAGCAGCTGGCGATGGTTGCCGCCACCATCCGCAACAACGCTCACGTCAACCCCGAGGCGGTGTACCACGGGCGGGGACCCTTCACCCCCGACGACGTCCTGGCCTCGCGCATGGTGGCCGACCCGTTCCACCTGCTGGACTGCGCGACCACCTCCGAGGGCGGGTGCGGCCTGGTGCTGGCCCACACCGACCTGCTGGGTGACGTGGCCGGCCGCCCGGTGTGGATCCTGGGCGGCGGCAGCGACTCCTACGGCCCGGCCTACCAGATCGCCCCGGTGTGGGAGATGACCGGCCGGACCGACGAGCCGGCCGGCCGGGTGGGAGCCAACGCGGCCCGCCATTCGTACCGCCAGGCCGGCCTCGGACCGTCCGACGTGGACGTGGCCGAGCTCTACGACCCGTTCTCGTTCGAGATCATCCGCCAGATGGAAGTGCTCGGCTTCTGCGGCGAGGGGGAGGGCGGCGGCTTCGTCGAGGCCGGCCACATCGGGCCTGAGGGACGTCTTCCGGTCACCACCGACGGAGGCACCATGTCCTTCAGCCACCCCGGTATCAACGCCCAGCAGCTGCAGCGGGTGATCCGGGGCGTCCAACAGCTGCGCGGCACCTGCCCCACCCGCCAGGTGGCCGGTGCCGATGTGGCCGTCTGCAGCAACGGTGGCTCGGGGGCCCTCTTCACCGACGTCCTCCTGCTCGGATCGGGGCGGCCGTGACCGCCCTCGGTCCGCAGCCGCCGGGCATCCCGGTGCCGAGCCCCTCGCCCGTCTCGGCCCCGTACTGGGACGCGGCCCGGGAGGGGCGGCTGGTGTACCAGAAATGTGCCGGATGCGGTCACGTCCCGCCCCGCCCGTCGCGCCGGTGCTGGCGATGCGGCGGCGGCGAGCTGAAGTGGCTGGACTCGGCCGGCACCGGGACCCTCCACAGCTGGACCGTGGTGTGGCGCCCACAGCATCCCTCGTTCGTGACCCCGTACGCGCCGGTGGTGATGGCCGTGGACGAGGGCTGGTGGCTGGTCACCGCCCTGGTCGGCTGCGACGACGGGGACATACGCGAGGGCATGGCGCTGGAGGTGCAGTTCCACCCGGCCGGCGGTGGGATCTGGCTGCCCTACGTTGCGCCGCGGGCCTAGGGTCGAGGACCGGGAGACCGGTGAGCGAAAGGTTGTGGTGGAAATGACTACTGGAGCGCAGCTGGACCCCACGCTGTTCCTGCCGGAGCCCGATCCGCGTGAGGTGCTCTATACCGTGATCTCGGTGGACGACCACCTGGTGGAGCCGGCCCACACATTCGAGGGGCGCCTGCCGGCCGGCTTGCAGGAGCGGGCGCCGCGCATCGTGGAAACGCCCGAAGGCCACCAGGTCTGGGAGTTCGAGGGCGAGGTGTACACCCAGGTCGGCATGAACGCGGTGGCCGGGCGCCGCCCCGAGAGCGTCGCCTACGAACCGTTCCGGTTCGAGCAGATGCGCCCCGGCTGTTACGACGTGGAGGCCCGCATCGCCGACATGGACGTGTGCGGCATGTGGGCATCGGTCAACTTCCCGTCCATGATCACCGGTTTCTGCGGCCGGGTCTTCTTCTCGGCCCAGGAGCGGGAGCTGGGCCTGGCCTGCGTGCGGGCATGGAACGACTGGTTCTACGAGGAGTGGTACCAGCCCCACCCGGACCGGATCATCCCGCTCGGGATCACCTATCTGGCCGATCCGGCCCTGGCCGCCGAGGAAATCCGCCGCAACGCGGCACGTGGCTTCAAAGCGGTTTCTCTCCCCGAGCGACCCCATGCCATCGGCCTGCCGTCGCTGTGGGACCGCGACCACTGGGATCCGATCATCGAGGCGTGCGCCGAGACCGCCACCGTGATCTGCCTCCACGTGGGCAGCTCCGGGATGTACAGCTACCCCGACGGGGCACCCCGGCTGCAGCTGGGCGCCACCCTGTTCGGCCAGCTGTCGCTGTCGGCCTGCGCCGAGTGGGTGTGGTCCGGCCACGCCCTGCGCCATCCGGACCTGAAGATCGCCATGAGCGAGGGCGGGATCGGCTGGGTCGCCATGCTCCTCGACCGCCTGGAAAATATCATCGACCGATCCGGCTACGGGATGGGCTGGGACGTGCGGCCGGCTGACGTGCTGCGCCGCAACTTCTGGTTCTGCACCATCGACGACCCCTCGACCATCGACACCCGCTACGCCATCGGCGTCGACCGGATCATGGTCGAGGTGGACTACCCGCACGGCGACAGCACCTGGCCCGATACCCAAGAGGTGCTGCACCAGGCGTGGGGCCACCTGCCGGCCAAGGAGCTGCGGGCGCTGTGCTGTGAGAACGCGGCCCGCTTGTTCCGCCATCCCCTTCCCGAGCGGGTCCTGCCCGTGGGGGACTGACCGCCCGAGGGGGACTGGCCGCCCGAGGGGGACCGACCGCCCGAGGGTGACTCACGGTAGGATCGACGGTAACCGGCGCCGGTTGGTCGGCCCGGACCCGTTGCCCGAGGGGGATGCACCGTGAACGCAGAGGACCTGATCCTGATCAGCGTGGACGACCACATCTGCGAGCCGGCAGACATGTTCGATGGCCACGTCCCCGATCGCTACCGGTCCGAAGCGCCGCGCGTCGTCACCGATCCCGACGGTGGCCAGCAGTGGTGGTACGGCGAGGTCAAGGGCCGCAACCTGGGCCTCAACGCGGTGGCCGGCAAGCCCCGGGAGTTCTACAACATCGACGCCGCCCGCTACGACGAGATGCGCCCGGGCTGCTACGACGTGCACGAGCGGGTCCGCGACATGAACGCGGGCGGTCATCTGGCCGGGCTCAACTTCCCCAACTTCACCGGCTTCTCCGGCCAGGTGCTCAACCAGGGCCCTGACCGCGATCTCAACCTGATCATGATCAAGGCCTACAACGACTGGCACGTGGACGAGTGGTGCGGTGCCTACCCGGGCCGCTTCATCCCCTGCGGCATCCTCCCCCTCTTCGACGTCGAAGAGACCGTCAAGGAGATCAAACGGCTGTCGGCCAAGGGGTGCCACGCCGTCACCTTCAGCGAGAACCCCGAAGCCCTGTCCATGCCCTCGATATTCTCCGACTACTGGTACCCGGTCTTCGCCGCCGCGTCCGACGAGGAGACGGTGCTGGCCTGCCATCTGGGCTCGTCGTCGAAGAGCATCCCGGCTCCCGCCGACGCCCCGGCCGGGGTCCAGATGACCACCTCGTCGGCCATGTCCATCTACACGCTGGTGGACCTGGTGTGGGCGCCCTTCTGGGACCGCTTCCCCCACTTGAAGTTCTCCATCACCGAGGGCGACGTGGGCTGGATCCCCTACTTCCTGTGGCGGGCCGAGCACGTCAACGACCGCCATTCCGGCTGGATCCAGCACGACTTCGGGTCCTACCGCGGGCCCACCGACATCTTCAACCAGCACGTCCTGTGCTGCATGATCAACGACCCGATATCCATCAAGCTGCTCGACCAGCTCAACGTGGAGAACCTGTGCTGGGAGTCCGACTTCCCGCACTCCGACGGTACCTGGCCGGAGGCGCCCGAAGCGCTGGTCGAGCTACTGGCCGGCGTACCGGCTGACGCGGTGGCCAAGATCACCCACGAGAACGCCATGCGTCACTACCACTTCGACCCCTTCGCCCACCGGCCCAAGGAGCAGTGCACGGCCGGGGCGCTGCGGGCCGAGTCGCCCGACGTCGACGTGGTCACCCGGGTCGGCCGCCAGGCCACCGACGAGGACCTGAATCTGTGGAAGCAGATCGTTAGCCGGGGTCGGACCGCCGCCGCGGCCCCCAAGTAGCCCCGAAGCGGCGGAAGCGGAGGGCCGTCAGGCCTCGATCTGAGACGAGCCTTCCTTGCCGGAGATCGGACCCATGGGGTCGACCTCGTCGGCGGAGTCGGAATGGGTCCACTGCTCACGGGCCTCGGGTTCGGGCAGCGGGTTGAGCGGGCCGAGCAGGTCGTTGAGCGTCGTGGCGAAGGCGCTGTCACCGTAGGTCTTCTGGATCTTCCAGCCCTCGGGCGTGCGCACCAGCCAGTTGGTCCGCCGGGAGAGGCTCAGCCGGGCCGGAGAGTTGCGGGGCTGGAATATGCCGAGCTGGTTGGAGTCTTGGACGGCGCTGTCCCCGTCGACGCGGATCTTCTGATCCAGGCTGGTCTGGAAGACGTAGGGCAGCGGGCCGGCGTCGCCGAAGTAGAAGTCCCAGTACTTGGTGTACTCCTCGCGACCCCTCGGCCCCTTGCCCGGCTCGTGCAACGCCTGGATCTCGATGGTGGCATCCTCGGTCAGCACATCCAGCGCTTCCATGCGGCCGGCCTGGAGGCCGTTGAATCCTCCGGTGCACGCGTGATGCCACTTGCGGAAGACCTCGTTGATCTCGCGGACGTCCTCGAGCTCGCGGACCCTTTGCTCCAGCTTCTCGATCTTGGCCTCGAGTGCTTCGATCTTCGGGTCGCTCATGGACTTCCCCCTTGGGTGCTCGGCGCCAGGTCGGTGGCTAAACTGAATATCATTCGAAACCTATAGGGGCTGGGACGCCGGTGTCAACTGGCCGGGCCCCGGCCCGACGGTCGACAGCAGGGAGGGACGACAAGTGGAATTCGATGACCTGGTGGTGGGAGCCGGCGCCGGTGGCGCGGTGGTGGCGGCCCGGCTGAGCGAGGACGCCGACCGGCAGGTCCTGCTCGTCGAGGCCGGCCCGGACTACCCGACTCTGGAGGAGACGCCCGAGGACCTGCGCGACCCGTGGATCTCGCTCGAGGCCCACGACTGGGGCTACCAGGCCATGACCGGGGACCGACCCATCGCCTACCCGCGCGGCCGGGTGATCGGTGGTTCCACCGCGGTGAACGCCGCGGTGGCGGCGCGCGCGACGGTGGAGGACTTCGACATCTGGGTGCGGGCCGGCTGCGACGAATGGTCCTATAAGGAAGTGCTCCCGTACTACATGAAACTCGAGACCGAGGCGGTCGGGGACCCGGCCTACCACGGCCGGAGCGGACCGATCTGGATCGAGCGGCCCCGGCGCGAGGAGTGGCAGCCGATCAGCGCCGGTTTCGCCGAGGCCATGTCGGCCATGGGCCACGACGTGCTCGAGGATCACAACGAGCCGGGTCGTCTCGGGGTGGGGCCGTGCTCGTTCAACGTCCGCGGGGGCGTCCGCATGTCGGTCAATGCCACCTACCTGGCCGCCGCCCGCCGGCGGCCCAATCTCGAGATCCGCTCCGCAGTGCTGGTCGATCGCGTCGTGGTGGAGGGGGGAGCCGCGGTCGGGGTGGAAGCGGTGGTGGACGGCCACCGCGAGCTGCTGAGAGCCCGGCGGGTGACGCTGGCCGCGGGAGCGGTCGGCACCCCGGCCATCCTCCAGCGCTCGGGCGTCGGTCCGGAGGACCTTCTAGGGGGTCTGGGCATACCGGTGGTGGCCCCGCTGGCAGGGGTGGGGGCCAACCTGATGGACCACTCCGGCGGCGGAGTGGCGGCCCGGGCCCGGCCCGGCTGCCAGCGCGACGAGAGCGTGTACTTCGAGATGTTCTTCCGGGACGGCCCCCGGGCCATGGCGTTGTTGACCCTCTTCGACCCGCGACCTCTCGGCCAGTTCTTCGGGGATCCGGCCGGCCCACCGGTGATCTCGCTGACTGCGGGGACGTGGCGCCCCGAGTCCCGGGGCTGGATCCGCATCAGATCCTCGGATCCGGCTGCGGCGCCGGACATCCAACTCCAGCTGCTCACCCACCCGGGCGACGTGGCCCTGGCGGTCGAAGGCGTCCACACCGGGCTGGAGGTCCTGCACAGCCCGGCGATGAAGGACTTCGTCGACGGCATCATCTCCCCCGAGCCGGCTGTGGCCGCTTCGGACGATCAGATCGCGGCCCTGGCCCGGGCCACCTGCAGCACCGGTTACCACCCGGCCGGGACGGCCCGCATGGGAGGCCTCGGAGACGGCGAC
>JAKBAX010000120.1 GCA_021808785.1 Actinomycetes bacterium
CCGGGGTGCGCCGTTCTCTTCGCGACCGGGAGTCGTTAGAGGACCTGGAGATGCCGGCCGGCTACATGTTCCACGACGTGCCCGAGCAGGCCCGGACCGCTACTGACGCGGCCATCGCCTCCACCCTCACCCAGATGGACCGGTACGGGATCGAGGTCGGGCTGGTCAGCCTCGGCGTCAACCGCGATACCGTCGAGGTGGCGCTCGACCGCCATCCGGGTCGGTTCGTGGCCGGCTGGACGGTCGATCCCAACCAGGGAGTGGCCGGTCTGCGGGAGCTCGAACGGGTCCATCGTGAGTTCCGGCTCAGGGCCGTTTCCTTCACTCCCCACGCCTGCCAACCGGCGGTCGCGCTGGATGCCGCGGCCGCGTACCCCTACTACGCGAAGTGTGTCGAGCTGGGACTCCCCGTCTTCATCACGGTGGGCGTACCGGGACCCCGCCTGCCCATGGCGGGCCAGCACGTGGAGCGCCTGGACGAGGTCATGTACGACTTTCCGGAACTGGTGGTGGTCATGCGCCACGGTGCCGAGCCATGGACCGACCTGGCTGTGAAGCTGATGGTGAAGTGGCCCAATCTGTACTACTCCACCAGCGGGTTCGCTCCCCGCTACTACCCCGATGGGATCATCGCTTACGCCAACACCCGCGGCGCCGGGAAAATCCTCTATGCCGGCTACTTCCCGATGGGCCTCAGCTTGGAGCGCATCTTCGGGGAGATGCCCGAGGTACCCTTCCGCGACCACGTGTGGCCCGGGTTCCTCGGCGGAAACGCCCGGCGCCTGCTCGGGATCTGATCCATTGGTCGGAGTCGTCTGCCGCCGGGCCCCCTACTGCTCGTGCGCCGCGTGTCGGCCCCGTCGTGGTCCAGGTGTGGACCGCCGCCGTTCTGCATCCTGCTGATCCGCCCGCCCTCCAGGGCGGCCAGTACCGCTTGACCGCGCTCTAGACCACCGGGCGGTACGGCTCGTCCAGCGGGCGCAACCAGCTGCCGTGCGAGTGGGTCAGGGCCACCGGGCGGACCGCCAACCGCCCCGTGTCCAGCACGGCCAGGCCGATCAGACTGGGGATGGGTTCGCCGGCGGGGGCCGGGGTGATCGGGGTGAACAGCGGCTCCACGCCGAGCAGATCGAGGCACAGCCAGGCGAGCGGCTGGTGCTTGCTCTCGTCCCGCAGGATTTGCAGGAAGCGGGGGCGGACTCCGGAGGGCAGATAGCTGTACGACCACGAGGTCACGACCACGGTCGGCCCCGGCCGCATGGCCTCGAGCAACTCACCCAGGTCGTCCACCATGTCGCCCGCGACCACAGGCAGGGGCCGGCCGGCCCTGAGGCGCATGGCGGCCCGGGCTCTCTCCTGGCGGCCCTTACCGGGCCATATGCAGGCCAGCATCCAGCGGGCCGCCACCTCGTCGGTCACATCGACGGGCGCCCGGTCGAGCCCCACCCGGCGGCCGATCGGGACCGGATCAGGTGCCCGGAACCCAGGAGCGCCCCGGATCCGGCACGGCAGTAGGACCGGCGAGTCGTGCGGGCCGCAGGCGCCGGCCGCGCCGAAGTCCAGCCGGTACTCGTCGATGGCCAGGTTGAGCCCGGCGCTGGCTCCGGCATCGACCAGGTTGAGGGGCTGCCCCAACCGGGCCGCAGCCTCGGCCAAGCCGACCGCCAGCCCGCTGCAGCGGCCCGTCTCGTTGGTCTGGACGTGGCGGGTCCCGAGAAGGTCGACGATCGAGTCTCGGTGCTCGCCGCAGAAGGCGGAAAAAAGGGCGCCCGCCCGGCGCAGGGACGCCCTGTCGGGCTGGGACCGGTCCCCGTAGAGGTCGGCCAGCGGGTGGTCGGCCCCGTTCAGCAGCAGGTACTGGACCGAGGCGAGCAACAGATTGGGATCGTGGGCGGCTGGCCGGCAGCCGGCGATCATCTCGAGCAGATCGCCGTTGTCGGCCACGCCGGCCGCCAGCGCCTGGTAAAGGGGGTAGTCGGGCCCGTAGACCTTCTTGGAGTAGCCCCACCAGATGCGGGCCAGGTCGGGGATTGGATCGGTCGGTGTCTCGACCGGGACCGGGTCTTCGCTCACCCGGGTCACGATGGTGAACCCGGGCCAGGACGTCAAGGTCGATCTCGGATCGACACTTCGGTCGGCCTGACCGTCGGTCGGTCCCGGTAGGGTGCGTACGCCGTTTTAGAGCGAAGGAGCGACGTGCCCAAACCGGACGTGATCATCGCCGGGGGCGAGCCGCCCACCGACCTGCAGATCGAGGATCTGGTGGAGGGCGACGGTGTCGAGGCCCGGCCCGGTCAGCAGGTCTCGGTCCACTATGTGGGCGTGGCCTGGTCGACCCAGAAGCAGTTCGACGCCTCCTGGGACCGCGGCGAAGCCTTCGAGTTCGGACTGGGGGCGGGCCAGGTGATCCAGGGCTGGGATCGTGGCGTGGCGGGAATGAAGGTGGGAGGCCGCCGCCGGCTGACCATCCCGCCCGATTTGGGCTACGGCCCTCGTGGCGCGGGCGGGGTGATCAAGGGAGGAGAGACCCTCGTCTTCGTGGTGGACCTTCTGGGGACCCGCTAGGCCGCCCACTTCTCAACAGGTGAGGGCGGCCACCCGGGCGAGCAGCGCGGCCACCTCACCGGGATGGCTCAGGTGGGCGCCGTGGCCGCAGCCGTCGATCTCGGCCAGTTGGCCGTGCGGCAGCGAGGCGGCTAGTTCCCGGGCCGAGCGGCGCTGGTGGGGGCGTGAATCGCCGCCCCGTCCGACGATCACCGGGATGCGGATCCGGTGGGGGTCGAACACCGCCGCCCTCGACAGGAGGCCGATGTCGGCGCTCAGGGTGGGGCCCTCGGAGCGGCGCTGCTCCCGGGTGGCCGGGGGGAGCCGCTCCCAGATCCGGTCACCGACCATGCGCCGCATGAACCACTCCGCCCGTTCCTCCGGCTCGAGCTCGCTCCCGGCCGCCCGGGCCGCCGACTCGCTCGGCCACCACGACAGCCAGGGCTGAGGTGGCTCCCACACCACGGCGGCGGTGATCAGCCCCGGGTGGCGGGAGGCGGTGGCCAGCACCACGTCACCGCCCAGGCTGTGCCCGAAGGCGACCGCCGGCTGGTCGTCCAGCACCGACAACAGATCCTCGACCTGCTGGTCAAAGGTCTCCGGCGGGCCCAGGTGGGCCGAGTGGCCATACCCCCGGCGGTCGTAGGCCACCACGGTCCAGTCCGGCAGTTTCGTCATGAGCCGGGTGAAGCTGGTGGCCCGGTCCATGGCCCCGTGCACGCACACGACCAACCGTCCGGCGGCCGGGCCGTCGGCCATGGGCTCCCGGCGGATCACCCGCAGACCGCCCGGGCCGGCCGGCTCACGCGGGGAAGTGTCGGGCACGGCCGGTCACCGTACCGGAGGGCGGTGGCCGGGCCCCGCCGGAGCCGCCGTATGCTCGCCGGCATGCCGCTGGATGCCGTGCAGGGCCGGGTGGTCGGGAGCCTGATCGAGAAGCAGCTGACCACCCCGCAGCAGTATCCGCTCACGCTCAACGGGCTGACGCTGGCGTGCAACCAGGCCTCCAACCGCGACCCGGTCGTCGTCTACCCGGAGGGCCGGGTCCAAGAGGCGCTGGACTCGCTCAAAGGCCAGGGGCTGGTCCGCTTCGTGCTGCCCTCGCACGGCCGATCGGTGGTCCGCTACCGCCACGTCCTGGACGAGAAGCTGGCTCTCGATCCCCGCCAGCTCTCGCTCGTCGCCGTCTTGCTCCTCCGGGGTCCGCAGACCGTCGGCGAGCTGCGCACGCGCACCGAGCGCATGGCCGAGTTCGACACGGTCGCCGAGGTGGAATCGGACCTGCAGGGCCTGACCAGATGGGATCCGCCTCTGGTCGCCCGCCAGGAACGGAGGCCCGGCCAGAAGGAGGACCGCTGGCACCAACTGCTGATGGAGCACGACGAACCCCAGGACACGGCCCGGCCGAACCGCCAGGAGACGAGCGGAACGCCGACGAGCTCACTGCGCGACGAGGTGGACGAGCTGAGGAGCGAGGTGCGAGCGCTGAGAGAGGACCTGGACGCGCTGAAGACCGAGCTCGGTATCTGAGCGAGGGCGTCAGCCCCGTAGCAGTGGCTTGTACTTGATGCGGTGAGGTTGGTCCGCAGACACGCCCAACCGCTTGCGCCGGTCGGCTTCGTAGTCGGAGAAGTTCCCTTCCCACCACCGCACCTCGGAGTCACCTTCGAAAGCCAGCACGTGGGTGGCCACCCGGTCCAGGAACCAGCGGTCGTGGCTGATCACGACCGCGCACCCGGGGAAGCCGAGCAGCCCGTCCTCGAGGGCCCGCAGCGTATCCACGTCGAGGTCGTTGGTCGGCTCGTCGAGGAGCAGCACATTGCCACCCGACCGCAGGACCTTGGCCAGGTGGACCCGGTTGCGCTCACCACCGGAGAGGTCCCCGACCTTCTTCTGCTGGTCGCTGCCCTTGAACCCGAAGCCGGCCACGTAGGCCCGCCCGTGCAGCTCCCGGCCGCCGACCACCAGGCGATCCTGACCGTCGGCCACCTCCTCGAACACCGTCCGGTCCGGGTCGAGCGAGGCCCGCGACTGGTCCACGTAGGCCAGCGACACGGTGTCGCCGAGGCGCAGCGAGCCGCTGTCGGCGGTCTCGGTGCCCACGATCATCCGGAACAGCGTGGTCTTGCCCGCCCCGTTGGGCCCGATGACGCCGACGATGCCCCCCGGGGGCAACGAGAAGGACAACCCGTCGATCAGCAGCTGGTCACCGAACCCCTTCACCAGGTCGGTGGCCTCCACCACCACGTCGCCCAGGCGGGGTCCGGGGGGGATGGTGATCTCGAGCTTCTCCGGACCCCGCTCGGCGGCGGCCGCCTCCGCCGAGGCGACCAGCTCGTTGTAGGCGCTCACCCGGGCCTTGCTCTTGGCCTGGCGGGCCCGGGGCGACATCCGGATCCAGTCGAGCTCGCGCTCGAGGGTGCGCTGCCGGGCCTTGTCCGCCTTCTCCTCGCCGGCCAGCCGGGCCTGCTTCTGCTCCAGCCAGGACGAGTAGTTGCCCTCCCACGGGATGCCGAAGCCCCGGTCCAGCTCCAGGATCCAGCCGGCCACGTTGTCCAGGAAGTAGCGGTCGTGGGTGACCGCCACCACCGTCCCGGGATAGTCCTTCAGCGTCCTCTCCAGCCAGGCGACCGACTCGGCGTCGAGGTGGTTGGTGGGCTCGTCGAGCAGCAGCAGGTCGGGGGAGGACAGGAGCAGGCGGCACAGCGCCACCCGGCGCCTCTCGCCCCCCGACAACGTGGCGACAGCGGCGTCGCCCGGCGGTAGCCGCAGAGCGTCCATGGCGATCTCGAGCTGGCGGTCCAGCTCCCAGGCCCCGGCGGCGTCGATCTTGTCCTGGAGGTCGGCCTGCTCGGTCAGGAGCTTGTCGAAATCGGCATCGGGGTCACCCATGGCCGCGCACACCTCGTCGTAGCGGGTGAGGAGCGCCTTGACCGGGCCCACTCCTTCGGCCACGTTGCCGGCCACGTCCTTGGTCTCGTCGAGCTCGGGCTCCTGGGCCAGGTAGCCGACGGAGAAACCGGCGGTCAGGCGGGCCTCGCCGGTGAAGCCGTCGTCCACCCCTGCCATGATGCGAAGCAGCGAGGACTTACCGGAGCCGTTGGAGCCGATGACGCCGATCTTGGCCCCCGGGTAGAACGACAGGTTGATCCCCCGCAGCACCTCCCGGTCGGGTGGATAGAACCGGCGCAGGTCTCGCATGGTGAAGATGTACTGAGCGGCCATAACCCCTCCAGTCTGGCCGATGGAGGCCGCTCGGCCGATCGAGGTGGTACGGACCGCCGGGGCGTCGCCTGGTTCGCGGGCCGGGCGGCGTACTCTGGGTCTTCGTTATGAGTACACCCTCCCCTGGGGAAAGCAGCTTCGGTCCCAACGCCTGGCTGGTCGACGACATGTACGAGCAGTACCGCCAGGATCCGTCCTCGGTCAGCGAGAGTTGGCGGGAGTTCTTCCTCGACTACCGGCCCGGCGGGGCCAACCTGGCCCGGCCTTCCACCCCGGAGGTGCGGCCCGCCACGCCGCCCCCCGGCGCCGAGGCGGAGTCCGACGAGACGACTACCGGCGAGGCCGTCCGCGACCGGCCGACCGGAGCGGCGGCGCCGATCACGGCCGCTCCGCCGCGGCCGGTCCGCGAGGGCGCCACCCCGGCGGTCGTGGCCGAGGTCACCCCGGCCAGCCCGCTGCGGGGGGCGGCCGCCCGCGTGGCTGCCAACATGACCGCCAGCCTGGGCGTCCCCACCGCCACCAGCTTCCGGGTCCTCCCGGCCCGGCTGCTCGAGGTCAATCGGCGCATCCTCAACAACCAGCTGTCCCGCACCGGATCGGCGGGCAAGGTCAGCTTCACCCACATCATCGGCTTCGCGGTGGTCCAGGCCATGAAGGATGTGCCGGCCCTCAACTCCTCGTTCGTCGAGCCCGACGCCGACGATCCGAAGGCGCCGCCCGGGGTGCGCCGCCACGAGCACCTCAACCTGGGTATCGCGGTGGACGTCGAGAAGCCCGACGGCTCCCGGACTCTGATGGTGCCGGTCATCAAGGCCGCCGACACAATGGACTTCCGGGCCTTCTGGTCCGCCTACGAGGAGCTCATCCGCAAGGTCCGGACCAACAAGGTGGGCGCCGACGACCTCGCCGGTGCCACCGTGAGCCTCACCAACCCCGGGACCATCGGCACCGTCCAGTCGGTGCCCCGGCTGATGCCCGGCCAGGGTGCCATCGTCGGGGTCGGGAGCATCGACTACCCGGCCGAATGGCAGGCCGCCGACCCGCGGGTGCTGGCCGAGCTCGGCGTGTCCAAGGTGGTAACGGTTACCAGTACCTACGACCACCGGATCATCCAGGGAGCCGAATCGGGGTTGTTCCTCCAGCGGGTGCACCGCCTGCTCACCGGCGAGGATTCCTTTTACCAGAGCATCTTCAAGGCGATGGGCGTTCCCTACGAACCGGTCAAGTTCCACAAGGACATCAACGATCTGACCGAGGGTCACGACCTGCACCTGCGCAAGCAGATGGAGGTGGAGCAGCTCATCAACCTGTACCGGGTCCGAGGTCACCTGATCGCCCACCTCGACCCTCTCGACTGGCGGGACCCGCAGATGCACGCCGAGCTCGACCCGGCTGGCCACGGGCTGTCGGTGTGGGATCTCGAGCGGGAGTTCTACACCAACGGTCTGGCCGGCTCGGAGCACATGAGCCTGGGCCAGATTCTGGGCGTCCTGCGCGATGCCTACTGCCGGACCATCGGCGTCGAGTACATGCACATCCAGGAACCGGACCAGAAGCGGTGGATCCAGGAGCACGTCGAGGGCGTGTCCACCTCGCTGGAGCCCGACGAGCAGCGGTGGATCCTGGACCGCCTCAACGCGGCCGAAGCCCTGGAGCAGTTCCTGAACACCAAGTTCATAGGCCAGAAACGCTTCGGTCTCGAGGGCGGCGAGGCGGCTATTCCGCTGATCGACGCAGTGCTCGACCGGGCGGCCGCCGACGGGCTGGGCCAGGCGGTCATCGGGATGGCCCACCGGGGCCGGCTCAACGTGCTCATCAACATCGTGGGCAAGAGCTACGGCGACCTGTTCAGTGAGTTCGAGGGCAACATCGATCCCGGCACCGTCCAGGGCTCCGGCGACGTCAAGTACCACAAGGGCTACCAGGGGAAGTTCATCGGCCGCTCCGAACTGCCGATCGACGTCCGCTTGTCGTCCAACCCCTCCCACCTCGAGGCGGTGGACCCGGTGGTGGAGGGCATGGCCCGGGCCCTGCAGGACCAGGCCACGGACAAAGGTCCCCACCCCGTGCTGCCCCTGCTCATCCACGGGGACGCCGCCTTCGCCGGCCAGGGGGTGGTGGCCGAGACGCTCAACATGTCGGCACTACCCGGTTACGAGACGGGCGGCACGGTCCACCTGGTCATCAACAACCAGCTCGGGTTCACGACCAACCCCGAGTCGGCCCGCTCGTCGGTGTACGCCACCGACGTGGCCAAGATGGTCCAGGCCCCCATATTCCACGTCAACGGCGACGACCCCGAGGCCTGCGTCCGGGTCGGCCGCCTGGCTTTCGCCTTCCGGCAGCAGTTCCACAAGGACGTGGTCATCGACATGGTCTGCTATCGGCGCTTCGGGCACAACGAGCAGGACGACCCCTCGCTCACCCAGCCCCTCCTGTACCAGCTCATCAAGGAGCACCGCTCCGTCCGCAAGCTGTACATGGAGACCCTCGTCCGGCGGGGCGACATCGACCTCGACGAGGCGGAGGCGGCCCTCAAGAACTTCTCGGGCCGCCTCCAGGCCGCCCTCGACGAGACCCGGGCCGCCGCCGCCCCGGCGGTGACCTCCTTGCCGCCGGCCCTCGTGCCGGTCCCGGTCCTGCCGCCCATCGAGACCGGGGTGCCGGCCCCGGACCTGGACCGGGTGGTGGCCGCCCTGTCGGACTTCCCCGATGGTTTCACCGTCCATCCCAAGCTGGTCAAGGTGTTCGACACCCGGGCCAAGCTGTGGGCTTCGGGGGAGGCGGACTGGGCGCTCGGCGAAGCTCTGGCCTACGGCACCCTCCTCATGGAGGGCCGCGACGTCCGCCTGGCCGGCCAGGACACCCGCCGGGGTACCTTCGGTCACCGCAACGCCGCGGTCGTCGACTACACGACGGGTAGCGAGTACATCCCGCTGACCCAGTTGGGGCCCGGCCGGTTCTCCATCTACGACTCGCTGCTCTCCGAGTACGCCACCCTCGGCTTCGAGTACGGCTACTCGCTGGTGGCCCGCGACGGCCTGGTCGCATGGGAGGCCCAGTTCGGCGATTTCGTCAACGGGGCCCAGATCATCATCGACCAGTTCCTCGCCGCCGCTGAGATCAAATGGGGCCAGACCTCCGGTCTGACATTGCTGCTGCCACATGGCTACGAAGGCCAGGGGGCCGAGCACTCCTCGGCCCGGATCGAACGCTTTCTCGACCTCTGCGCCGAGGACAACATCCAAGTCGCCGACGTCACCACCGCGTCCCAGCTGTTCCACCTCCTGCGGCGCCAGGTAATCCGGGCGACCCGCAAGCCGCTGGTGCTGTTCACCCCCAAGCGCTACCTACGGGGCCGGGAGGCCTACAGCCCGGTGTCGGAGTTCACCGCCGGCCACTTCCGGGAGGTGCTGGACGATCCGATGTTCACCGCCGGCGATGGCGACCGCTCCGGCGTGCGCCGGGTCGTCCTGGCCACTGGCAAAGTGGCCCTCGACCTGGCCAACGCCCGGGTCGAGTCCGGCCGGGAGGACGTGGCCATCGTCCGGGTGGAGCAACTCCACCCGTGGCCGGCTGACCAGATCGTTGCCGCCGTCGCCGACTACGAGCAGGCCTCCGAAGTGGTGTGGGTCCAGGAGGAGCCGGCCAACATGGGAGCCGCCAACTTCGTCAGGGACCGCCTGGACTCCATATTCGAAGCCGACTACCGGGTGAGCCGCGAAACCCGCGTGGCGTCGGGCTCGCCGGCGACCGGTTCGCACGCCATGCACGAGCTGGAGCAGTCCGACCTGCTCGAGCGGGCCCTTGGCCGGTAGCCCGGGGTCGGCGTCGGGCCGGCTGTTCGCCTATTTCCCGTTTCCCGGGGGTATGTCACCGTCAGGTGACAGGGAAGTCGACCAGCTGCTGCAACTCCTCCAGGGCGGCGGCCGGGTCGGTGACCTTGATGGTGCTCATGCCCATGGCCCGGGCCGGCTTGAGGTTGACCCCGAGGTCGTCGAGGAAGACGGCCTCGCCGGCGTCGATCCCGAGCATCCGGCACGCCATCTCGTAGAAGTGGGGGTCGGGCTTGCGGTAACCCACCCGCGACGACTCCACCACCACGTCGAACAGTTCGAGCACCGGCGTGTAGGCGTTCGGCCCGTCGTCCCCGCTCGAGAAGTTGTTGGTGAGAAGGCCGGTCTTGACATGGGCCCGGCAGCGCTCGACGGCCCGCACCATGGCCGGCCGCAGATCACCGCGCAGCGAGGCCATCAACGAAGCGGCGTCGACTCGGGCTCCAGCGGCCTCGGCCTCGGCCTCGAACAGGGCGGCGAACTCGGCGGCCGATACCTCCGAGCGCTCGAAGCGGGCCCAGGCGTTGGTGTCGGGGTTGGTCGCGTTGAGCCGGCGGATGAACCCGGGGTCGAGCCCGTTGGCCTCCTCATAGGCCCCGAAGGCGTCGAACGGACTGGTCGTGAGCACGCCCCCGAAGTCCCAGAACACCGCTTTGACCGGCTGCTTGTGCACCTGGCGGATTCTAGGGTCCCACTGTTCGTGGCCTCGCGGCTGCTTGACTCTTAGGAACCAATGTCAGTGCGGCACGTAATAGTCGATGGATCCAACCTGGCCACCGAGGGCCGCAGCATGCCCAGCCTGGCCCAGCTGGACCAGGCGGTGCGTGAGTTCATCGGGGAGAATCCGACCGACCAGGTGACCGTGGTCGTCGACGCGTCGTTCGGCCACCGCATAGATCCGGCCGAGCTGGCCGACTTCGAGGAGGCCGAGGCGGCCGGTGAGGTGGTTTCTCCACCGGCGGGAGCCATTGGCCGCGGGGACGCGTTCCTCCTGCGCATCGCCGAGAAGACCGGCGCCACCGTCTTGTCCAACGACTCGTTCCAGGAGTTCCACGGCGAGCACGTGTGGCTCTTCGAGAAGGGTCGACTGCTCGGCGGCAAGCCGGTACCCGGGGTGGGTTGGATCTTCATGGACCGTACGCCGGTGCGGGGGGCCAAGAGCCGCGAGGTGACCAAGGAGGCCAAGCGCAAGAAGCGGGCCGAGGTGGAGGTCGTCCACAAGGTGTCGGTGGAGCCCAAGCCGAAGGCCCGGTCCAAGGCGGTCGACCGGGCCATCGCCCGGGCCACCGAAGAGGTGGTCGAGCCGAAATCCGGGTCGAAGTCCCGCCGCCGCCGCTCCAGCTCGCCGCCGGCCGAGCCGGTGAACGAGCCGCTGGCCTTCATCACTTTCATTGCCGCCCACCCCCTCGGCAGCGACGTGGTCGGCACCGTGCTCGAGTACTCGTCCCACGGGGCCTTCGTCGAGGCCGACGGGGCGCGTTGTTACATCCCCCTGTCCGCCATGGCGTCACCACCACCCCGCCGGGCCCGTGAGGTGGTGACCAAGGGTGAACCCCGGTCGTTCGTGGTGCAGGCCTTCGACCCGCCCCGCCGGGGCATCGAGCTGGCCCTCCCCGGGTTCGCCAAGGTGGCCGGTGGGCCGACCGCGGAGACGCTGGAGGCCGAGATATCGGCGGAGCCCGAGGAACTAGAGGTGCTGGCCGGTGTGGGCGGGGGGGCCGGGACCAACGGGGCCGGGGTGGTGCCGGCCGACGCGGCGCCGGCCCGGCCGGCCCGACCGGGCGGGCGCCGGTCCGGCCGCAAGGCGGCCGCGCCAGTTGAGGCGGTTCCCGGCCCGATCATGGGTCCCGGTGGGCCCGTCGCCGCCCCATCCGGGCCGGTTCCAGAGGTCGATCTTCGAACCAGTCGGCCGACCGAAGGGGCCGAGGAGAGGCCCGCGGCGCGCAAGAGTCGGGCCAAGAAGGAGCCGGCCCAGGAGGCCGTGGCCGAGCGGGTGCCGGCTGAATCTGAAGAGGCGCCGGTTCGACCGGCGCGAGGGCGCAAGCCGGCCAGTGAGGGCGCTCCGGTGGCCGAGCCGGCGCCGGCGCCGAAGAAGGGGGCGGTCAAGGCGACGGCCGAGCGGGCCGCGACGGCCAAGCGGGCCGCGACGGCCGAGCGGGCCGCGACGGCCAAGCGGGCCGCGATGGCCAAGCGGTCCGCGACGGGCGAAGCGGTCCAGGCGGAGGCGACGCTCCCGGATCTCACCGCCGGCGCGTCCAGGAAGGCGCCCGCCCGAGCGGCGGCTACAAAGGCGCCCGCCCGAGCGGCGGCTACAAAGGCGGCGGCCCGCAAGGCGGCCTCCGCGGTGCCGGCGGCCGGGAAGGCGGCCTCCGCGGTGCCGGCGGCCGGGAAGGCGGCCTCCGCGGTGCCGGCGGCCGGGAGGGCGGCGGTCAAGAAGGCCGCCTCCGCGGTGCCGGCGGCCGGGAAGCCGGCGGCCGGGAAGGCGCCGGCTACGAAGGTGGCGGCTGGGAAGGCGGCCTCGGCGGTGCCGGCAAGGAAGCCGGCCTCGGCGGCCGGGAAGCCGGCGGCCAGGAAGGCGCCGGCCACGAAGGCGGCGGCCGGGAAGGCGGCCTCGGCGGTGCCGGCGGCTACGAAGGTGGCGG
>JAKBAX010000121.1 GCA_021808785.1 Actinomycetes bacterium
CCCGCCCACCCCACAGAGCATCGACGGTGGCCACCGCCTTGGCCGTGGCCAGCGGGTGGCGATAGGGCAGGATGAGCACTCCGGTGCCGATCTGCACCCGCTCGGTGCGGGCGGCCAAGAAGGTCAGCACCGACAGGCAGTCCCACCATTCGGTGGGTCGGTCCGGCCCGGACCCGAACCGGTGGGCGCCGTACGGGTACACCGCCTGGAACCCGTACGGGATGACCACGTGGTCCACGGCCCAGAGGGAGTCGGCACCGTGCTCCTCGGCCACGTCGCAGGCCCGGGCCAGCTCCGAGCGTGACACCCCCGGCCCGGTGTGCGGAGCAAAGAAGCCGATCTTCACCGGTCCGACGGTAGCCGTTGCCTAGGCTAACCAGCCTTGACGGATTCCCCCCGCACCATGGTGGCGCGCGCCGCCCCGGCAGCGGCGGGCCGGCCCCGCCATGCCAACGGGATCCTGGCCGTCATCGTCATCTCCCAGCTGATGGTGGTGCTGGACGGGACCGTGGTCAACATCGCCCTTCCCCATATCCGCACGTCACTGCACATGCAGCCGGCGCAGCTGTCGTGGATGCTCAACGCCTACGGCCTGACCTTCGGCGGGCTGCTGCTACTCGGGGCCAGGGCCGGGGATCTGCGGGGCCGGCGCAAGGTCTTCCTGTGGGGGATCGCCCTCTTCACGCTGGCATCGCTGGCGGCCGGGTTGAGCGATTCGGCCGGGCTCCTACTGGGCGCCCGGGCCGTGCAGGGGATCGGCGGAGCCATGGCGTCGCCGTCGGCCCTGGCCCTTCTCACGATCGGCTTCCCCGAAGGCCGGGAGCGACTGCGGGCCATCGCCTACTACACGGCGGTGTCCATCGGCGGCACCGCCGTCGGCCTGGTCGTCGGAGGCCTGATCGTGGGCAGCCTCTCCTGGCGCTGGATCTTCTTCATCAACCTGCCCATAGGGGTGGGCCTTGTGGTCCTGGCCCGGGCCGTGCTGCCCGAGACCGAGACCCACCAGGGGACCTTGGACCTGACCGGCGCCCTGACCTCGACGCTCGGGATGTCGGCCCTCGTCTACGCCCTGGTCCGGGCGGCCACCAGCGGCTGGAGCGACGCGCTGACCGTGGCCTCCCTGGCCGCCGGGGCCGCCCTCCTGATCGGTTTCGTGCTCGCCGAGCGGCGCGCCACCACGCCGATCACCCCGCTCCGCCTCTTCGCCGACCGCAACCGGTCGGTCGCCTACTTCGTCCGCATGCTGGTGGTGGCCGCCGGGTCCAGCATCTTCTTCTTTCTCAGCCAGTACCTGCAGGAGGTGCTCGGCTACAGCCCGGTCCAGGCCGGCCTGTCGTTCGTGCCCATCGTGGTGTGCCTGTTCGCTTCCTCGCAGCTGAGCGCCCACGTGTTGGGCCGGCGGATACCGGCCCGCGTCCAGCTGATGGCCGGTCTCACCTTGTCGGCGGCCGGCCTGTACGTCCTGTCCCATGCCTCGGTACACAGCTCGTACGCGGATCTGATCCTGCCCCTCGCCCTGTTCGGGACCGGCAACGGCCTGGCCTTCATGGTGGTCACCACCATGGGACTGGCCGGGGTGGCCGACGAGGATGCGGGGGCTGGGTCGGGCCTGCTCAACGCAGCTCAGCAGGTGGGCGGAGCGCTGGGTCTGGCCGTGCTGGTGACCGTCTTCGGCTCGGCCCAGTCGTCCCGGGCCCACCATCTGGCCGCCTCGGCTTCGGCCCGCACGCGCCTGACGGTACCTTTCGTGGCCGGCACCCACCTGGCCTATACGGTGGCCGCGGCCTGGCTGCTCGGGCTGGCCGTCCTCGTCACTGCGCTGCGCCCGCCCCGGCCCTCCGGCGCCCGCTCAGAACCCGGACAGGAGCCGGGGATACTCCCGGTACACCTCGCCCCCGTCGACGACGAGGGTCTCACCATTGACCCACGGGCTGTGCGGCCCGGCCAGGAACAGCACCGCCTGGCCGATGTCTTCGGGCCGGCCGGGCCGGCCCAGGGGGATGGACCCGACGAAGCGGTCCCGCACCGGGCCCCGGGTGGGCGCCGTCATGGGCGTCTCGACGAACCCGGGTGCGATGGCGTTCACCCGGACGCCCCGGGGGCCGAGCTCTAGGCCGGCCACCTTGGTCAGCATCTCCACCCCGGCCTTGGCGCTGCAGTAGGCCACCATCCCCTCGGCCGGCTGGCGGCCGTTGATCGAGGCGATGTTGACGATGGCACCAGCCCCTTGGGCCAGCATCTGGCGCGACTCGTACTTTACGGCCAGGAACACGCCGGTCAGGCAGATGTCGATGACCGTCCGCCAGCTGTCGGCCGGGTGATCCGGGATGGGGCTCATCGTGCCGACACCGGCCGAGTTGACCCCGATATCGACCCGACCGAAGCGGTCCACCGCGGCGGCCACCAGCCCGGCGACCTGCTCCTCCACCGTCACGTCCACGGTGACCGTCTCGCACACCTCCTTTCCGAGCGCCTCCAGGCAGTCGGCCAGGGCCGACTCGTCCCGGTCGCCCAGCACCACCTTGGCCCCGTGCTCCACCAGGAGCTCGGCACTGCGCCGGCCGATCCCCGACGCACCGCCGGTGATCACCGCGACCTGGCCATCCAGTACGTTCCCCGAAACTGTGGTCATGCGCTCAACATAACCGTCGCGCCTCGGACCATCCGGACCGCCGCCCTGCCGGTCCACCGGCCGTCTCAGTCCACCGGCCCTCTCAGTCCACCGGCCCTCTCAGTCCACCGGCACATAGACGTCCCCGCCGGCAGCGCGGAACTCCGCCGCCTTCTGCGCCATGGCCGCCTGCAGTTCCACCGTCACCTCGGTCCCGGTCCCGGTATCGGGCTCGGGCTCGGTCCCGGCCGACCGGCGCAGATCGTGGCTGATGCGCATGGAGCAGAACTTGGGCCCGCACATCGAGCAGAAGTGGGCCGTCTTGGCCGGGGCCGCCGGAAGCGTCTCGTCGTGATAGGCCCGGGCCGTATCAGGGTCCAGCGACAGCTCGAACTGGTCCTCCCAGCGGAACTCGAATCGGGCCTTGGACAGGGCGTCGTCCCACGCCTGAGCCCCGGCGTGGCCCTTGGCCAGGTCGGCCGCGTGGGCCGCGATCTTGTAGGCGATGACCCCGGCCTTGACGTCCTCCCGGTCGGGCAGGCCGAGGTGCTCCTTGGGGGTCACGTAGCACAGCATGGCGGTCCCGCCCCAGCCGATCATGGCCGCGCCGATGGCCGACGTGATGTGGTCGTAACCGGGGGCCACATCCGTGGTCAGCGGGCCCAGGGTGTAGAAGGGGGCACCGTGGCAGTACTGCTGCTGTAGCCGTACGTTGTCGGCGATCTTGTGCATCGGGACGTGGCCCGGCCCCTCCACCATGACCTGCACCCCGTGGGCCCATGCCACCTCGGTCAGCTCGCCGAGGGTGCGCAACTCGGACATCTGGGCCTCGTCGTTGGCATCCGCGATGGAGCCCGGCCGCAACCCGTCACCGAGGGAGAAGGCCACGTCGTAGGTGGCGAACAGCGAGCACAGATCCTCGAAGTGGGTGTAGAGGAAATTCTCCTCATGGTGGGCCAGACACCAGGCGGCCAGGATGGAACCGCCCCGGCTCACGATCCCGGTGGTCCGGCGGATCGTCATCGGGACATAACGCAACAGCACGCCGGCATGCACCGTCATGTAGTCGACGCCCTGCTCCGCCTGCTCGATGACGGTGTCGCGGTACACCTCCCACGAGAGCCGCTCGGCCACCCCGTCCACCTTCTCGAGGGCCTGGTAGATGGGCACGGTGCCGATGGGCACCGGAGAGTTGCGGATGATCCAACTCCGGGTGGCGTGGATGTCGGCCCCGGTGGAGAGGTCCATCACCGTGTCGGCCCCCCAGCGGGTGGCCCACTCCAGCTTGCCCACCTCGTCGGCGACCGAGGTGGGCCGGGTGGAGGAAAGCGACGAGTTGCCGATGTTGGCGTTGATCTTGACCAGAAAGCGCGACCCGATGAGCATCGGCTCACTCTCGGGATGGTTGATGTTGGCCGGGAGTATGGCCCGCCCGGCAGCCAGCTCGTCCCGCACCACCGCGGCGGGGACGCCCTCCCGGATGGCGGCGAACTCCATCTCGGGGGTGATCGTCGCCTCCCGGGCATACTGTCGCTGGGTGACGACCTGTCCCGGCCGGGCCCGCCGGACCGGCGTCCCCTCCGCCGGGTGGGCCGGATGGCCCTCGCCGGCGCGCGCCGCGGCCCGGCCGTCGTCACGGGCCGACCGGGCCCGTCCCGCGTAGATCTCGGTGTCGTCCCGCTCGTCGATCCAAACCCGGCGGAGGGGGGCCAGACCGGCCTCCCTGTCGCCGCCCGGCCCGGCCGTGTCGTAGCGCAGCAGGGGTGGGTTGGCTCGCCCATCGGGCGAGTCGTGCAGGAGGATCTCCTGGAACGGGACGCGGATGTCGGAGCGCGAACCTATCTGGTGGACACGCGACCGATGGGTCTGGACCATGGCATCTACTCCCTCCGCCGGCATTAACCGGATCAGGTGTGACGGTCGGGGTACGACGACCCCCTCTCAGCCCGGACTCCGGGCTCCCGTGTTGGCTTTGATACCCACCGTAGCGGACCTGCACCGGGCCCGCTACGGCAACGATGTCAGCCGGCCGTCTCTCCCGGGATCACGCTGCCGCATATGGGCGTGGCGTGCGGCACCAGCTCGAACTTGGTGCCCACCAGCTTGGTGACCCACGAGCACTCACCCGTCATCAAGACGTTGGTCCGGTCGTTGAGGTCGATGGTCCGCCCGCCCCACAGGCCGAGTCCGTCCCAACTGTGGATGTTGCTGAGAGCGGTGGTCAGCGAGGCCGAAGTGGGGTTGGGGCCGGTCGACTTCAGCGCCTGCAACAGCAGGCCGATCGAGACGTAGCCGTTGTACTCGCCGTAGGTCGGTACGCCGGTGGTGCCCGATGCCGCCAGGTCGGCGACCAACTGCTTGGTGGCGGGAGTGTTCATCTCGGCCGGCTCGAAGCCCAAGGTGAAGTACACGTTCTGGGCCGACTGCAGGGCGCCCGGTCCGGCCTGCAGGGTGTCAGCCCCGTACCCGTCGGGCAGGATGGCCGCCTTCAGGTTGACGCCCTGCTGGCGCAGGGCGTCGATCAGCGAGAAGCTGGTGTTCGGATCCACCGAGGCGTAGAACGCGTCCACCCCGGCGTTCTTCATGGCGATGGCGACCGGTTGGACGTTGGTGCTCCCGAAGGGGAAGTTCGAGTTGAGGTAGCCGTTCTTGAGCCCGGCCGCCAACGCCGACTTGGCCTCCCCCTTGGCCGAGTCGGCTGAAGAGGGGGAGATCCCGTAGCCCAGCGAGCCCACGTTGGTGGCGCCGAGCAGCTTCAGGATGAGCCCGAAGGTGGTGGTCACGGCGGTGATGTGCAGGGCGCCGCCGACGGCGAACATGTTGAGGTCGGTCTGCCACTCGGAGGAGTCCTCGGCCACGCCGATGACCGGGATCTTGTGCTGGTTGAGGTACGGCGCGGCCGCGAAAGCGAGGGCCGACTGGGTCAGGACTATCGGCACGTTGTTCTGGGTGACCAGCTTCTGCGCCGCCGAGAGCGCGGTACCGGGGGAGGTCGCAGTGTCGGCCTGCACCACCTTGATGTTCCAGCCCTCACGCTTGGCGAGCACCAGACCGGCATCGATCCCGTTGATATAGGTCTTGTTGCCCGACGCGGCGGCGCCGGTGAAGTCCCCCAGCACGCCGATGGTCAGGGTGCCGCCGCCTCCTGCGGAAGAGGCCGTCGTGGCACTGCTCGATCCGGTCGTCGTGTTAGAGGTCGAGCTCCCCGATTTGGACGAGCTGCACGCCCCGACGAGCACCGTGGCAGCCGCAACGGCCGCGATGAGCCTGCTCCGCTTGAGCATTTTGGTCCCCCCCTTGGTCCCTTTGGACCTCGATACTTGCAGATGGACGGCCCCCGGGGAAGTCAATTGCTTGTCGAAGCGGCTGAAAGGGCCTCAGCCGGCCCGTAGAGGCCTCCACCGGCCTGCTGGGCACCCTGCGATAACCTGCAGAGGGCCATGACGCCGACATCGAGATCGAACCGGGGGGGCCGCCGGCGTGAGGCCGGTGCGGGGCCGACCGCCCTCGGGCATCTGACCATCTGCGACCTGAGCGGGCAGCTGGCGGGGGCCGGGGCCACCCGGTACCTGGCCGCGTTCGGGGCCCGGGTGATCAGGGTCGAGGACCCGGTGCGCCAGGGCAGGTGGGACATCATCCGGGGCGTCATGCCCCACGTGGACGAGCGGCGGGGCATCGAACTGGGCGGCGGGTTCAACAACCACAACGTGGAGAAGCTGGGCGTCACCATCAACCTGCGCTCGGAGCGGGGCAAGGACCTGCTGCGCCGCCTGGTGGAAGTGTCCGACGTGGTGACCGAGAATTTCGCGGCCGGGGTGATGGCCCGGATGGGCTTCTCCTACGAGGATCTGCGGTCCATACGGGAGGACATCATCTACGTGTCCAACTCCGGCTTCGGCCACTCCGGGCCCTACTCCACCTACAAGACGTTCGGCCCGGTGGTGCAGGCGGCGTGCGGCCTGACCTTCGGCGTAGGTGCGCCGGACGCCGCGCCGGCCGGTTGGGGCTTCTCGTACATGGACCACATGGGGGCCAACCTGATGGTCGTCGCCCTACTGGCGGCTGTGGCCCACCGCAACCGGACCGGAGAAGGACAGTGGGTGGACATGTCCTGCACGGAGGCCGGTCTCGGCCTCACCGGACCCGATCTGCTCGACTACACCGTCAACGACCGGCCCCTCCGCCGGCCCGGCCGTCCCGATTCCAACCACAGCGACCAACCGCCGATGGCCCCACACGGCATATACCCGACCTGCGAGGAGGATCGCTGGGTGGCCATCGCCTGCCGAGACGACCGGGACTGGGCCGCTTTCGCCGGCGTGTGCGGCGAGCCGTGGGTAGCCGAGCCGGGCTACACCACCGTCGCCGGCCGGCTGGCCGGGGAGGCCGACATCGACCGGTACGTGGCCGGCTGGACCTCGGGCCGGTCCCGTCGAGCCGTGGCCGGTGCACTGAGCGCGGCCGGTGTGCCGGCCGCCGCGGTCGCCCTTCCCGAGGATCGCATCGACCACGACGCCGACAGCGACGCGTGGGGCCTCTACCCCCTCGCCCACCATCCCGAGATCGGGTCGGTGCGGGTGGATGGAGTGCCGGCCCACCTGTCGGAGACGGACTGGCACATCGAGCGGGGTGCTCCCCTCCTCGGCCAACACAACCGGGAGGTCTTCTGCGAGCTGATCGGGCTCGGCGAGGACGAGTTCTCCGCCTTGGCCCGCGAGGGGGTCTTCTGAGCGGCGCCACGCCCGACGGCGCCCTCGCCGGCGTACGGGTGGTCGAGGTGGCCAGCACGTGGGGCGCCTATGCCGGGCGCCTACTGGCCGAGCTGGGTGCCGACGTGGTCGTCGTGGAGCCTCCCGGCGGGCACTTCACCCGGACCTACGGGCCCTTCGCCGGGGACCGGGCCCATCCGGATCGGAGCCTCTGGTGGTGGTTCTACAACTCTTCGAAGCGCAGCGTCGTCCTGGACCTGGAGGGCGCCGACGGCCGCGACCACTTCCGGCAGCTGGTGGGGGCCGCCGACATCGTGCTCGAGGGTGAGCTCCCGGGCCGGCTGGCCGACGCCGGCCTCGACCACGCCGACTTCGCCGGCAGCCGACCGGAGCTGATCTGGACCTCTGTGACCAGCCACGGCCGGGCCAGCCCGCGGTCGAGTGAGCCCTGGACCGACCTGACCATGATGGCGGCATCGGGGGTCGCCTGGATGAACGGCTACGACGATCATTCCCTCCCCCCCATGCGGGGGCGGGGGTACCACGCGTTACAGATCGCCGGTGTGCACGCGGCCATGGCCACTTTGACCGCTCTGGCGTATCGCGACGTGAGCGGCGTGGGCCAGCACGTCGACGTCAGCGCCTTCGCGGCCGGCAACGTGACCACCGAGTACGGCACCGTCCTCCACCTGGTGGCAGGCCAGACCGCCCAACGCCAGACCGGCCGCCACGCGGCGGTCCAGCCGACCATGGAGGTGCAGGTCCGGGCGGCCGACGGCCGATACGTGACCACTGGCTTTCCGCCGCAGGAGGCCAAGGACTTCCAGGTGCTGCTGGCCTGGCTGGATGAGCTGGGGTTGCGGGAGAGCTGCCCGGAGGTCTTCTTCCTCGAGATCGGCATCGAGCGGGGTGGGATCAATGTGGCCCGGGACTTCGACGACCCCGAGGTGGTGGCCATCTTCGCCGCGGTACGAACCGCGCTCGTGCACGTGGCCACCCACCTTCCAGCCGTGGAGTTCTTCGAGGGCGCCCAGCAGCGGGACCTGCAGTGCGGGATCGTGTACTCCCCGGAGGAGGCGTTCGAGAACCACCACTTCGTGGCCCGCGGCTTCCAGGTGCCGGTGGCGCACGAGGAGCTGGGTCGGGTGGTGCGCTACCCGGGCGCCCCGTTCCAGATGGGCGCCTCGCCTTGGGGCATCAGGCGGCGGCCCCCGCTGGTCGGCGAGCACACCGCCGAGGTCCTCGGCGAATGGCCCGAGGGTCCGTGCATTACCCTGCCGCCCCATGTCCGGTCAGGCGGAGGGTAGGAGCGACGACAGCCGGCCCGATTCGCCAGCGGGGCCCGAGCCGCCGGCAGGGTCAGAGCCGCCGGCAGGGTCAGAGCCGCCGCCAGGGTCCGAACTGCACGCCGACGAGCGAGGCTACTTCCTCGCCACGATGGGCCTGGACTACAGCATCGGCGATGGCCGGGGCCACGGCCGGGCCACCATCAACGAGTACCTGATGGCCGCCCCCGGGTGGCCGAGCGTGTCGGTGCTCCTGACCTACGCCGACGTGCTGATAGGGGTAGCCGCATCCACCCGCACCTCGCCGCGCATCTCGGTAACGGCCAGCCTGTCGGTGTACCTGACCGGCCCGCTCGAGGGCGGGGGGGCCATCGAGATGCCTTGTCATCTGACCAAGTCGGGTCGGACCGTCACAGTGGGTGAGACCGAGATCCTTACCGACGACGGCCGCCCGCTCGGTGTCGCCATCGGCACCTTCCAGGCCTCACCCCGGCCGCAGGACACCCTGTCCCCGCGGATGACCCAAGGCCATCGCATGGAACGGATCGAGTCACCCCACCCCACTCTGGCCGAGCACGTGGGCCTCGAGGTGGTGGAGCCCGGTCTGACCCGGATCGGACTGCGACCCGACCTGCTCAACGGAACCCAGAGCCTTCAGGGCGGGCTGGTCGCCCTCCTGGCCGAGGCCGCGGCCCAGTCGGCGGCCACGGCCGATCGCGCCACGGCCGCGGTGGTCGAAGGAATAGAGGTCCACTACCTCGCGGCCGCCCGGGTGGGCCCCATTCAGGCCCGGGCGGAACGGGTCGGCCCCGACCTGTACCGGGTGACGGCCCACGACACCGGCATGGACGACCGGATCGTATGCCTGGTCGTGGCCCGCACCCGGGAGGTGGGTTGAACCAATCCGGGCCCACCGCAGAGGCTCCCGCCCCCCACCGACCTCTGGCCGGGACGAGGGTGATCGATCTGTCGCGCATCGTGTCCGGACCCTTGTGCGGCCGCCTGCTCGCCGACCTCGGCGCGGAGGTCGTGAAGATCGAGCCGCCCGGCGGGGACACGACGCGCCGGGTCGGGCCGGAGATCGACGGCGTCGGCGCCTACTTCGCCCAGATGAACGCCGGGAAGCGCAACGTCTGCCTGGATCTCGAGGCCGAGGGCGCCCCAGAGGTGGTGGCCCGGCTGGCCACCCGGGCCGATGTACTGATCGAGAACTTCCGCCCCGGGGTCATGGCTCGCTTCGGCCTGGACGCGTCGGTCCTCTGCGCGGTCAACCCCCGGTTGGTCTACTGCTCCATCACCGGCTGGGGCCAGGACGGCCCGTGGGCTGGCCGCAAGGGGGCCGCCCCGACCATCCACGCCGAAGCCGGCGCCACGGCCACTGCGGCGGCCCACCGTGGGCGGCCCTACGAGCACGAGGTGCAGCAACACGCCGACGTGTACAGCGCCCTTTTGGCGTCCAACGCGGTTACGGCCGCCCTACTCGAGCGGGCGGCCACCGGTCGGGGCCAGCACCTCGATCTGGCCATGGCGCAGGCTGCCGTCTACGTCAACGACTGGGCGGCTGTCAGCATGCACGGTCCGACCGACCGCTTCGGCGGCTTCGACACGTGGAACTACCACTTCTATCCTCTGGGCGACGGCTCGCACGTAACCATCCTCGGACCGCTCGAGATGACCTTCGAAGCGTGGGCCCGGGCCCTCGGCGGCGAGGAGCTGCTGCGCGATCCCCGATTCGCCACTCCCGCGGCCCGCTCCGGGCGGGTCGACGAGCTGGTCGAGGCGCTCGGGACCTTGACCGTCGGTTTCGCCGACCTGGCCGCCCTGGAGCGCGCCCTCGGGCCGGGCCCCATGGTCGCCCAGGTGCGCAGCCTGCCCGAGCTGGCGGCGACCGAATGGGCCCGGCACCGGGGGCTGATGCGGGAGGTCTCCCCGGGCAATCCGGTGCCGGCCGCCCCCTGGCGATCCGACACCTCCGAGGTGGGTGCCGCGCCGCTCGTGCGGTCCATGGGTGCGGACAACCGGGCGGTGCTCTCCGAAGCCGGCTTCAGCGCGTCCGAGGTCGACGAGCTGTACCGGCTCGGTGCGCTCCGGGAACTTCAGCCGGCCCGGGCCGAGGTCAGTCGGCGAGGTAGGCCCGGGCCACTGTGAGGGCGGCCGCCGACAGGAGGCCGGTCGTGACCAGCGCCGACTCCTCGGGTCGCATGCGGCGGGTGGCGACCCGGCACCAGTCCCCGGCCGGGCCACGGATGACCTCCCCGGTCCCCTCGGGGCCGAACCACCAACGTTGGCCCGAGGGCGCCGTCAGGTCGATGGCCAGCTCGCCGGCCGGCCGGTCGACTCCCGCCACCGCGAAGGCATAGGGCAGGGCCCGGAAGGCCAGCCCGGCCACATGGTGCAGGCGGTCTGTGTCCTCGAACCGATGGTCGGTCGCGGCGGCGATCTCGAGGCCGTGGGCCCAGGTCTCCATCAGCCGGGACTGGGCGAACGACCGGATGCTCATGGGGCCCGCCCCCCACACCACTTTGTCCCGGTCCGACCGAACCGTGAACCGCTCGACGGTAGCGGACCGAACGGCCCGCCACCCCGATATGAGCCCCTCCGGTGACCGGTCGAGCGGGCCCCACCTGCGCCGAAGGGGTCCGAAGACCTCGCTCGACCGTCCGTCGAGGGCCGAGCCGGCGGCCTGTTCGGAGATGAGGAGGTGCTCCACCTGGTCGGAGACGGCCCATCCCGGCGCCCGGGTCGGCCGGCCCCATTCGTCGGCGGCCAGCCCCGTGAGCAGACGGTCGAGACGGTCGTACTCGGCCACCAGGTCAGACAGGAGGCGTTCGTCGATGGCGCCGTGTCTAGGCCGGCCGTCCGGTCGCGGGCAAGCCGGCCGGGCGGGTCGATGCGTGGGCCGGCTAGAAACGGGGCGCATGGACAGTTTCCGCGACGATCTCGAGACCCCCTACTGGTTGGTGCGACCGAAAGAGCCGACCGGAGCCGGCATCGTGGTCATCCACGAAGGCAATGGGATGAGTGTGCAGGTGCTGCGCCTGTGCGAACGGTTGGCCGGCGAGGGCTTTGCCGTCACGGCCCCGGATCTCTTCCACCGCACCGGCGGCCCGGGGGCGAGCGAGGACTACCGGGTGCAGTTCGGAGCGGTCCGGATGGACCAGATGCTGGCCGACCTCGGGGCGGCCGCCGACGCCCTCGGCCGGGCCGGCGCCACCCGCTTCGGCGTGACCGGGTTCTGCATGGGTGGCCGGTTCACCTGGCACGCGGCCCGCCACAGTGACGTGTTCTCCGCCGCGGTCGGGTTCTACGGCGCTGGCATCGGCGCCGATCTGGGTCCACTGCAGTGTCCGACCCTGCTCTGCTTCGGTGGGACCGACCCGTACATCCCATCGGCCGAGATCGACCGGGTCGTCGCCGCCCACCCCGACACGGTGGTCTATCCCGAAGCCGGCCACGGCTTCATGCGCGACGGGTCCGAGGCCTACGCCCCCGACGCCGCGACTGATGCCTGGTCGCGGATGGTGGAGCACTTCGAACGGCACCTCTGCTCCTGACCGGCAACCGGCGCTCCTGACCGGTAACCGGTCCGCCGCGCCCACCGAGTGCCTCTGCTACCCGGCGC
>JAKBAX010000122.1 GCA_021808785.1 Actinomycetes bacterium
GGCTCGTGGTGGCCACCTGTAGCGTCGACTACACCGGTCGGCTGTCGGCGCACCTGCCGATGGCCACCCGGTTGATCATGGTCAAGGCCGACGGATCGGTGTCGATCCACTCGGACGGGCGGGCCTACAAGCCGCTGGATTTGTTCGGTAAACCCCACCCTAGCGAGAGCGTTGTCGGATGAGGCTGGTGATCGCCCGCTGCACCGTCGACTACGCCGGCCGGCTGGCCGCTCACCTGCCGGCGGCGACCCGGCTGATCATGGTGAAGGCCGATGGGTCGGTCTCGGTCCACAGCGACGGCAAGGCATACAAGCCGCTCAACTGGATGAACGTTCCCTGCGATCTCCGTACCAGCCCTGGGGAATGGGTTGTCACCAACCCGAAGGGTGAGACGCTCACGATCACCATCGAGGAGGTCCACCTCGACATCGAGCATGAGATGGGACAGGAGCCTGGCCTGCAGAAGGACGGCGTTGAAGCCCACCTGCAAGAGCTACTGGCCGCCCGTCCCGAGGCGGTCGCTGACGGGTTGAAGCTCGTCCGCCGGGAGTATCCGACCGATATCGGGCCCGTCGACCTTCTCTGTCGGGACGCGAACGGCGGGGCCGTGGCCATCGAGATCAAGCGGCGAGGCGAGATCGACGGCGTCGAACAACTGGCCCGCTACCTAGAGAGGCTCGACCTGGACGGCCGTCTCCGGCCGGTGCGGGGCATCTTCGTGGCGCAGCAGATCAAGCCGCAGGCCCAGGTCTTGGCCATGGCCCGAGGCATCAAGTGCGTCGAGGTCGACTACGACCAACTTCGAGGAGAGGACACAGGCCGGCTGACCCTGTTCTGAGAGACCGTCAGCTCACGGACCTTGGCCATGTCGATCGGCCAGCCGGCCGGGGCTTTCGGACGGTTGGTCTCGACCATCCGACGGGCGGCTGCAGCACCGCAGATCAGGGCGACGGCCCGGAGGGCCTCACGCTCGTCGCCGGGGCCTGGTGCGACCTGGCGGGTCAAGGCAGGACTTCTGGCCAGCAGATGCTTGGTCACAACTCTCGGATCGATTCTGTCTGGTCGTGGAAAGCGTGTCCGTCGGCGGCGCTGACGAAGTCGGCCGAGCCGGCCGACGACCCGTCGAAGCGCCCCCGGTCCACGAGGTCCGTGAGAAGCGCTTCGATCCTGTCGAGTTTGGCCTCGACGACAGCGAGACGCTCCTCTTTGTCGGTCTGCTGCTCCTGAATGAAGAAGCTGGCCACGGTGGCAGTCAATACACCGATCAGTCCGATCCCTACGAGCATCAGCACGACCGCGACGCCTCGACCTCCGGCCGTCGTCGGGTAGCGGTCTCCGTAGCCAACGGTTGTGACGGTGACGATCGCCCACCACAGGGCGTCCGCGTAGCCGTGAATGTTGGACCCTTTGGCGTGACTTTCAAAGCCGAGTTCGACGGCAGCACCGGCGAATACCACGAGGACCGCCGAGAGAAGCACGAAGTGCAGGCCCTTATGGGTAAGAATCGCACGGACCCGGCCCAATCCGTTGAAGAGCACCGCGCCGACCCTGGTAAGCCGAAGGAGACGTACCAGGCGGGCGGCTCGTAGAGGACGGAACACCGGAACCGCGACGACGAGCAAGTCCAGGAGATGAGTCCGGACGAACCGCCCACGCGCAGGGACCAGGTACAGCTTGACCATGTACTCGACGGCGAAGAGAGCCCAGATGAAGTAGTCGACCGCATCGAAGGACGCCGCCACTCCGCCATGAATCGCAACCACGAGAGGGACAATCAGTACTGGCAGCCAGAGCAACGTAAGGACAGCCATCGGCCCTTCAACGGCAGCGCTGAACCGCTCGAAGGCCTCTCCTGATCGCCCGGGCAACTGAGCCTCCTGGCTACAAACCGAAGCTCTTGAAGATGCGCCGGGTCTCGTTTCCCTCGGCCCGGTAGACAGATCGGCGGACAGCACGCTTTGCGAGGGCACTGGGACCCTTACTCGCAGCTCGGCCGGTCGCCGACGCCCTGGCCATTCTGTAGAGCAAGTTCGTGAAGCTGCCCCTTCTCGCCATCGCCGTTCCCCTTCCGGTCGTCACTCGACGCGATACAGCGTATACCCCGGTATGTGGAGAACTTCCTGATTCGGTCATCAGCCCGCCAAGCCACCGGTGTGGTCCCTGGCCGCCGTTACATGGATATCGGCATAGGAACGAGTGGGCTCGTCTCCTATGGCTTGAGGCCGGCGCAGGTCTGGTCCATCTGTTGGGCCGCTGACGTGCGGTCTGCGTCGCTGGAGGCCGGCGTCTCTAGGACCGTGATTGCGGCCTCGACCGACCCTGGTGGGTTGACTATGCCTTGGTTCATAGCGACGTTTTCATGCTGCAGGCTGGAGTTCAGGATGACGGTATTCGCTTGATTCCAGGGTGCCGACATATAGGAGTCGCGCACCGACGTCGACCAGAGCTGGCAGAGATTCTGGCCCATCTGAACGCCGGTCAGGTTGTCATAGGGCCCGGTTGTGGTCGTCGCTTCGACGGTCGTCGTGGTACGAGGCCGAGTTGTCGTCGACACCGTCGACGGATGAGTGGACGCCGAAGCCTTGGCAGTAACTGGGGGAGCACTGGTGCCGACAGACCCCGTTTTGGACGCTGGCTTCTTGCCGCCGCCCAGTGAGGCACCGATAGCCCCGATCACTGCGATGGCCACCACCGACCAGCAGACGATCTGTACCGCCTTGGGAAGGCCGCGGAACCTTCGCCACGGACTCCGTCGCCCCTGAAAACCTCCCGGTGCGGTCATGCCTGATCGCGACTATCTGGCTGGCTCATCTCGACGACGCTACCCCAACTTGGGCTAACCCGACTTGGGGTAGCCAACTATCGGGGTGGCGAAGAGCATCCACTCCGACCCGTACCGGGCACTGCTCGACCTGGTCCGGTCACTGAGGATGGATGCCGGCCTTTCGCAGACCGAACTTGCCCGCCGGCTGGCCCGCTCGCAGACCTTCGTCAGCAAAGTAGAACTCGGCGAACGACGACTCGACGTGGAGGAGTTACGACAAGTCTGTGATGCGTTGGAAGTAGACCTACTCGACGTGGTCGCTCGCTGGCTCGATCAGATACGTTCCAAGCGTCCTCGTCGTCGGCCCTGACAACTGCTGCGGGGCCGGCCGGCCCACTCAACCAGAAACCGGCCGACCCGGCAGACCTCGCCCGGCAGACACCGCTGCCCGTAGCCCATCCCGAGGCGACGACGGTGCCGGCCGGAACCCTCACGACCCGATGGTGATCGTCGACGGAGCGACCGTTCCGACGCTGGCCCCGGTCGGATCGATGCGCATCGTGATCGCCAGCGAATCGAACCCCCTCGGTACCGCTAGTTCGAAGCTCTCAGTGAAGAGGATCGCGTCGTTGGTTGAGGCCAAGGTCGAGTCGATAACGATTCCGAGATCCAAGATCCCGCCGTCGAGGAAGAGCCAGTTGCCTTCGGGGAACAGGAACATCTCGGAACTCAATGGCCAGGGAGTGGCTTGCCCGGCTCCGAGCGGCCCAAAGCCCTGAAGTGGGGACGCGCCAGTAGGCGAGTCCAGCGCCCGAGTGACGTTGAGGTGACGGGCCGAGAAGAAGCCGTCGATCTCGGCGTCGGCCACGGCGAGCCTTTCGCTGTGGCCTCCCGAGTCACCGGGCAGGTTCCGGGCGAGGTCGGCGCGGAACATGTCGTAGATCCAGCCGGGCAGGATCACTCGCAACGGGTCGTCGAGCTCCATCCTGTTGCGATACCGGAGCGCCGCTGCGAGGCGATCCAGCTCGGCGAGGGCGTCACGGCTGGCTCCGACCTCATAGTCGCCCACGGTGACCGCCGTCGAGCCGCTGGAGATGGTGCTCAGGAGCGTCGCCTCGGCCAGGCGGGCCTGCGCCGCCAGCGCCGTCTGCCAATAGGAGGTGACCTGCTCAGGGAAATACTTTCGCTGAAACTGGCCCAGCTTCACCTGGCAGGTGACGGCGTCCACGAGATACTCCTGGATCGAGATGCAGGTCAGAGTCGCGTAGGGCTTGGTGGCCGGCGAGGTCGGATTCACGTCGTTCGCTTCCGTCCACAGCGCAGCAGGCGCGTCGGTCACGACCGAACTGAAGGAGTGAACAGGAGCCAGCCGCACACCACCGCGGCCGGCCCCGAGATGCACCAAGCTGTCCCGCACCGGGCGCGACACCGAGCTGATGATCGGCTGGTCGTAGATCGCCATCGAGGGAGCGCATACGCCGCCCGACGCGACCAGGGCGTCCCGGCCGGCTAGGGCCTCGATCTTCCGGGCGTTGAGCTGCGGGTCGTCGCCGAGTTGCCGCTCCGGCTCCAGGCTGTACTCGAAGCGAACGACACTCTTCTGCTCGGTCGGCCGGCCGGTCCACGACGCCTTCGTACGGGACGCCCGATCCAGCTCCCGGCCAAAGGTCTCGGATATCTGGGCGGTATCGGCGGCGTCGAGTTCAGCACCCGATGCCGTCAACGCCGTCACAGTCGCCTTCCGGCGGGCGGTTGCGGGCCGGGTGCGTCCGGGCTGATGTCGAGACAAGGTCGCGATGCTGGGAAGCCGGCGGCGGCCTGTGGTGCCCTCCAGACGGCCTGCGACGTCCTCGCTGGCCGAGGCCGAAGCCGCGATCGACGCGGCGAGCTGGTCGGCCGCGATCCTTCGGCTCTCCTGGGTCTCCAGCCGACGGGCCAGCTCGGCCTGGGCCGCCTTGCAGAAGTCGGCGGAGGCGGAGAGCTGCTCGATCGCCTGGAAGTCCGGGTCGCTGTCGGCGGCGAGGGTCTCGGCGTGGGCGAGCACACGGTCCTGGGCGTTGCGCAGTTCGTCGACGTCGACGGTCTTGATCTTGGCCAGCCGGCGGCCGGTGGCCTCGTCGAGGATGCCGGCGGCGACCAGCCCTCCGATGGCGGCTTCGAGATTCATGCGGACGATCCCTTCATGTAGGGGCCGCCGCACGCGCCGACGACCCGAGGTCAGTCAGCGCAACAGGGGTCGCTCGGTGCTGAAACCTGGCGGCCTGCCGCAGCGCCGAAAGGGTACCGCGCCCAAGTGACAGCTTCGGGGATCAGTCGCCGCTGTCCTCGGGGTCGTCAGGCGGCGAGATGATCGCGAAGGCGGTCGGAGCTCCGTCGTAGACGTTTCCGGCGAGGATGACGTGCTCAGGCAGACCGCCGGCCATCCGGGCGAGGAAATCGCCAGCAACGGCCTGTCGTTTCCTGGTTGCCCGTTGACTGCTGAGGATGTCGAGGCTGACGGCTTCGGCGGCCGGGCCGGGGGTGTCGGCCCAGGATTCGAGGATGCGGCGGGCGGCTTCGTGCAACTCTTCGTTCACGGTGTGCTCCTTGTCTGGTCGAGGGTGAAGGCGCGTCGCAACGCCGGTAGCAAGGTCCTGCGGGACCACAACAGCGGCAGCGGGGCGTTCATCGGGAGTAGACCGACCTGGCGAAGCCTCTGCTGGACGTGGGGGGTCGAGCGGATCTCCAAGCTGGTGCCGAGCGGAACGAGCCGCCCGCTGATCCGCAGGCACCACAGCCCGGAGCGGCGTTCCACCCGCTCGAAGCCGGGGAAGATATGGCCGAGGTAGGCGTCGGGGTTGGACCAGACGTCAGGGGGCAGCTCGGTCCGTTTGCGCCTCTGCTGGCGGCTCACGAAGCCTCCTTCTGCTGATCTCGACGTTCCCGACGGGCGATCCGGCGTTCCCGTTCGCTGAGCCCTCCCCAAATCCCGAACTTCTCGCCGTTGGCAAGGGCGTACTCCAGGCAGTCGGGGCGGACCGTGCAGGCCCGGCACACCTCTTTGGCTTCGCTCACCGACTCGCCGCGCTCCGGGTAGAACAGGGCCGGGTTGAGGTCTCGGCAGTTGGCCTTCCGATGCCAAGCCGGACGTATACCGGGGTATAGGCCGAGACCGACCGTTCCATACCCGGGTAGATGGGCTTCGGTCATGATCGGGGGCCTTCCTGGGGCGGCTTGAAGCTGCCGGGCGGGGCTCCGCGAAGGCCTTGCATCTTCATGATGCGGGCCTGCTGCGACCGGCGGGCGATGCGGCGACCTGTCTCGCCGCCACGGCCGGAGGCACCTGCGAATCCGATGTCCGCGCCGGGCCTGACGATCTGTGACGGCGGCATCCTTCGGCCGGCGGGGTTGGACACGGTCGCTGCCCCGGCCGGCTTGTCGTCGAAGTGGTTGACGGCCATGGCGATGGCCACGGCTCGGTCGTCGTGACGGCCGGAGTCGTGGTCCAACCTGAACTGGCCGGGGGCGGTCTCGCGGAGCCGGACGGTGCACAGCTCGTCGATCAGGTCGGGATCGTCGGGCAGTCCGAGCCGGCGGTCGCGCAACGCCCGGTAGAGGCTGGCCGCCAAGCGGCCAACGCTGGTCGAGGAGAACACGAAAGGCCTGGCCCGCACCCCGGAGGCGTTCAACCGTTGCAGCATCGACTGGGTCTGCCACGGATCGGCGAGCACCGGCGGCCGGAAATACGCCCGGTGCGCCATCCTCACCCACTGCTCGACCGTGTCGAGCTGCACCGGGGCCTGACGGGAGCCCTGCCAGACTTGCAGCCTGTCGACGATCACTCGGCCGTCGTCGGCGTGAGCGACCACAGCCACGCACCTGTCGTCGGTCAAGCCGGCGTCGAGGGTGACGACGTAGGAGCGGCCGCGGACCGGTTCGAGCGGTTCCGGAGGGTGATCGACGCAGGCCAGGACGTCATCCCGGGTGGTGAGCTTCTCGGGGCCCTCGCTCCAGCGGTTCAAGTGGAGACGCTCGAACACGGCCGGCAGCAGAAGGGCCCGCTGCTCGGCTAGCTCCTCCTCCGACACCCAATCGAGGGGCCCCTCGATCTCGGAGCAACGCCAAGCAGGAGAACTGCGGGCGTGCTCCACCACCCGGTACGACCAGTGCGACGGGCTGCCTGCCGACGTGACCACCACCAGTCTGCTTCCCGGTACCTTCGGCTGCGCGCTGACAATCGCCGCCCAGATGCCCTGCGCCGCGGGAGTCGACGGCCAAACCGCCAACTCGTCGCAGATGGTCAGAAATGGTCGCAAGCCGAACGCTCCGGGCTCATCAGCGGGCAGTACGGTAATGGTCGAACGAACCTCACGGTCCCTGAGGAACAGCACCCGGCGGCTCTCGACCCGCATCACCTGCTTGAGAGCCGGCCGGCGCAGCAAGAACCCTCGGACGGTGTCCAACAGCAGGCCGCCCTGATCGGCGTCGGAGGCAATCACATAGGACGTCGCCCCGAGCGGTGCCTGCGTCAAGTGAAGCGATACCCCCGACGCAGCCGCATCGGTCGACTTCCGCCCGCCGCGAGGCAGGGTCCGCAGATGATTCCGGGGTCCCGACTGGTCGAAGATCGCCGCCGCGTCCGTTATCTGCCAAGGTGCCGCCGTCTCACCCCACGTGTGGCGATCATCCACCGGCAACGCCATCAGCACATCCATCGGATTCGGGCTCACGACGCCCCCTCACCTTCGACCACAGCCCCGCCAGCCGCCGCCTCAGCCGTCCCAAGGGCCGGGGCGCGTCGATCCATCACCCCGGGCCCCAGCGGCCGCTCAGCGGGCGTCAGCGCAGCCCGGGACTCCGCCATCAACTCGGCCAGCACACCGTCGAGCGGATCCCCGCCCAGCGCCGCAGCCTCAGACCGGCGGACCGCCGACACCGTCGCCATCAACCTGGCCAGGCTGCCCGGGTCGAGACCAAGCGCAGCCCTGAGCTTCCCGGCCCTGGCCTCCAGCCGGTCGAGGAGCACCGTCGCCGGGCGAGGTCTGCCCTGCTCGTCGAGGTCGCCGACCGTGTCAAGCCAGTCCGAGACCAGCCGCACCCGAGCCTCCACCCGAGCCCAGGCCGCCACCGTCGCCCGGAAGGCAGGCCGGGACGTCCACGGCGCGGTCTCGGCCAGCTCGGCCGTCAGCTCGGCCGCGAGAGGACCTACCCGACGGTCAGACCACGCCCCGTGCTTGAGGGCCAGGTCGTTGCCCGGCCAGGCATCCCGCCACTTATAGCCCCTCGCCGGCTGGCCGGTCACAGCCAACCCCCACGGTCACACCCCGGCTCGCACCGCCACGTTCCTGACCGACATGGCCGACCAGCTCGCAGCCCGACGAGGACGCAACCCCTCGGCGTCAAGGACGGCAGCGACCTCACGATACGACCGGCCCTCGCCCCGCAGGTCGACGATCCGGCGCACAGCGGCCTGCTCGCCGTCGTCAGGGCCGGCGTCACGATCCCGGCCCTTGCCCACAGCCCGCGTCCCGTAGGCGTACTGGCCGACCGCTTTCTTGCCGGTGGCAGCCTTGGTCTTCCGGCCGTCCCGCATCCGCTTCTCGACCATCGACCGCTCGTACTCGGCCACAGCGCCGAGCACCTGGCGGATGAATGTCCGCATCGGGTCGTCAGGATCGTCCTGCTTGATCTCCCCGCCCGACACGGCGAACACCGTCGCGCCGAGCTTCCACACGTAGGCGAGGGCCGCCTCCTGGATGTGCAACTGCCGGGCCAGCCGGTCCGGATGGAGCACGACCAGCCCGTCCGCCCGCTTCGCCTTGATCTCCTCCACGGCGCAGTTGAAGCCGGGCCGGTCGAGGTGGTCCGTCTTGCCGCTGACGGCCTCGGTGCACCAGTGGACCACTTGGTGCCGATGCTCCTTCGCCCAGGCCCGGATGGCGTCCTTCTGGGTGTCCGGCCCGAAGGCGTCGAGCTGTCCGTCGCTGCTGACCCGGATGTAGGCGACCAATCGCATCCGACCACTTTAGGGCGGCTGACCTGCGGTGTAAACGAATCGTCGCAAACGTTTACGGTAGGCCGCGCATCGTTCCGGCCGACCCAGCCGAGCGCGACCGCGGGCGCGTTTAGGTCAGGCTTGGCAGGGGGTTGTTTTCCGTCGTTCAGGGTGGCGTGGCGGGTGGTCATGGTCGGGTCTCCCTGTTGGGGGGTCAGAAGGGTTCGGCGTCGGTGGGGTTGTACTGGTAGGGCTCGTAGCTGTGGGCGAGGTTTCCGTTGGTCGGGATCACCGCGTCGCGTGGCTCCAGCCCGCTAGGCGCTCGCCTGGCGGCTCGCTTTGTGACATCGCGGGGCGATGTCACGTCGGCGGGGGGGAAGTGGTCTCTGGGCGGGTCGGTGAGGGCCTGGCCGTGGTGGTGGTCGGCCTGGCTGGCCTGCTTCGCCTGCCCGCCTTCCTGGCACTCAGGTGAGGTGCGGGCCACGCCAAGAGAGTCAGAAGAGATAGGGATCGCCCGAACGCTCGTCGCGTCGCGCCTTGTTTGGTAGCGCGACGCGCCTTGTTTGGTAGCGCGTCGCGCCGAGCGTTCGGAGAGTGCGGTCTCTTCGGCCGGTCCGGGCCCGGAGTCGTCGACGCTGGGCGCGTCGCGCCGAGCGTTCGTCAGGTGGGCGAGGTTCGACGGGTTCCGCCACCTTGGCTTCGGCTTCTCCCATACGCCGTCCAATTCGCGGGGTGTGCCGTGACGTCCCCGGGCCGGGCTGTGAGCGACCACGAAGCGGGTGTCGCTCCAACCTCCGCCGTAGGCCGGCTCCGGATCCAACCGGACCAGACCGACGTCGGCGAGATGCCGGAGATGCTTCTGGGCCGTCCTCGGCTGCCAGCCCAGTTCGTGCTCGACGGCGCGGGACCCTCGGACAGGAGCGTTCCGCTCTCGCTGGGACTCGTCGAGGAAGCACCACAGCCGGAAGCACTCGCCGCAGCGCAACATCCGGCGGATCGAACGTGATGGCATCGAGAACGGCGTCTCCTGTCGCTGCCGGTAGCTACCATTGGGTTCGTCGCCGTCGTCGTGGTGATGATGAACCTCGGGAGCCGGGCCAGCGCACGGCCCGGCTCTCCCGCGTCCGGGCGGGCTCATCCGCCGCCCTCCACGAGGAGTCGGTATGTCTCCATGTCGTGGCGCTTCTTTCGGGCCTTGCGCTCCCGGGCCAGCCGGCGCTCCTTCGCCGCCGCGGCCTTCTCCGCCGCCCTTCGCGTGACGAACCGGTTCCAGTCCTCGGGCGGAGGCTTCTTGGCATTGTTCGGAGTGTCCTGTCGGGTCACGCGGAGCGCTCTTTCGGCCCGAGGAAGGTCACTATCACTGCAACGAGCTGGAGGTCCTCTGAGGCCAGGTCGATTCCAGCCCGTTGATAATCGGCTTGGAGGAGTCGTCGGTCGTCGTCGGTAACGCGCCATTCGGGCGGAAGGCATTGCTCCCTATCGAGCCGCTGAGTCACGGCATCCCGCACGAACGCCGCTCGGGACTGTCCCTCGGCCTTGGCCGCCTCATTGACGGCTGCGAGTGTCGCTGGAGGGAAGGGAACGCGCAGCTCCGGAGCGCGTCCCTGGTATCCAGGGCCTAGCGGTGGCCGGCCGCCCCTTTTGGTACCGGATGCTGATTTGGACATGGCTGAACACGCCTCTCTTGAGGTGCGCCCTGTCGCCCGTCCTCGCTGCGGTTCCCGGCCTCTAGGGTCTCGGGCGGACCAGCGTCGATCCGGCTAGGTTCGACTTCGTCTTTTAGGTTGTCAATCAGACAATACCCTGAAAAGTCGGCTACTTAGAAGCACTCTTCATTCGGGCTGAGATATACCGGGGTATATGCCTATTGAGGAATTCACTATTTGTGGAAGTCGACTGCAACCCGCTCAAGGTCTCCTCGGCGGCCTTCGTAGGGGCGAACTTGTACGGAGTCGATGATCGACCGCAGAAGCCCCCACCGCCGGTCCGTGTCTGATCGCATCCACTCGTCCTCGAAGGCGGCGAGGCTGTCCCAGCGGCGCATCGTCGATGTCGCCGTCAGTTCTTCGAGGCGGCCCCGCAGGACTCCGATCCGGTCGCGGTTGGCCTTGCGCATTACAGCCAGTTCGGCGTCGTCGAAGTCCCCGCGGACCGCCATCTGCTCGGCCAAGGTCAGCTTGAACCGCTCGGCCTGGGCCAGCTCGGTGGCCACCTGGGCCGCTTCGTCGTTCATCCCGGCCGCCATGGCCGCCTCGACGCCCGCAGCAGCCCGTTCCTCCACATGGGCGAACACCCTGCGCACGACAGCGTTCTCAACCTGCTCGGCGGCCATCCCGTTGCGCCCACAGCCCGGCCGGCCCGCCCCGGCCCGACATCTCAGATAGGGCCGCCCGTCCTTGGAGTCCCTCGTCATGACCTCGCCGCACCGACCGCAGCGGACCAGGCCCGTCAGGAGCGACCTTCGGCGGGGAGCGCCCTTGCCCCGTCCGGCGCTCAGGGCTGCCACGAGCCGATCGTGGGTCGCCCTGTCGATGATCGCCGGCCAGACGGCGGGATACTCGACCACCGGACCGTTGCCGGGGCTGTGACGGCGAAGCCCGGCGGGGCGTGGGGACACCAGCAGGGCCCGCACGGACTCGGCCCTCCAGCCGTTCGTGGTCTTGCGCGGGAACGGCGACCGGACGCCCTGCTCGTTCCATTCTCGGGCGATGGCCGTCACCGGCACCCCTGCGAGCACATCCTCGCCCGCTCGACGAAGAAGGGCGGCCTCATCCTCGTTGACCTCCATCCCCCCGGGCTTGTAGCCGAACGGCTGGGCGGCCCCGAGCCCGACCGGCTTGCCGTCTTGCGCCAGCTCCAAATGCTTCCGTCGGATTCGCTGCGACATCTTCCTGATCTCCTCGGCGGCCACCGCCATCTTGATGCGTGCGACGAGCAGCCCGTCCCCGGTGGCCAGGTCGACATCGTCCCCGCTAACAGTGACCACCCGCACGTGGCCCACGTCGAGGAGCAGCTTCCACATCTCTTCGGCCTCGGCCGGCCGGCGGGTGATCCTGTCGAGGTCCCATCCGACGATGACGTCCACGCTTCCCGTCCGGACCGCATCCATCATCCGCCTGAACGCCGGCCTGGCCTTCTTCGATCGCTCGGAGGCGCTGATGTCGTTGTCCTGGTAGGTCTCGAACACCCGCCAGCCTCGGTCCTCGACGAGCCGAAGACAATCTTTCCTCTGGCGGGCCACACCCAGCTCGTCGCCGAGGTCGTCCTTGGAGATGCGCAGGTAGAGCGCAGCGGCGGGGATCGGGGTTGCTTCGATCGCGGTCACGGTGCAATCGTACGGCGCTAGGGCGGGTTTATACAATCCTTTCTCTCAACTGGATGACCCCACCCTGCCAGCTGCATTTCGAGGCCGGTAGGTGGGTGGTGAGCA
>JAKBAX010000123.1 GCA_021808785.1 Actinomycetes bacterium
TACTGCGTGCCTGGTAACACCGGGAACCCCTACCTGTCCGACAACCAGCAACTGGTCGTCCAGTACACGCCGCCGCCCAATCCTCCGAGCGGCCACCCGCCGATCGACGGATCGGGGGGCGTCACCATCCCGATCGGCAACAGCATCCCCCAGCAGTGCCAGAGCGTCGGATTCTCGTGTGGCACCGTTTCCGACACCCCGAGCTCGACCTCGGTGAGCGTCACCATCGGTACCTCGGCCCCGCTCAGCTACGTCATAGCCGGCCTGCCGGCCACTCTGACGGCCAACATCAACTCCACCAGCAACAGCATCCCGAGCGGCCAGGTGGTCTTCAGCTCCGCAGGCGGTGGCACCCTGTGCACGGCCCTCGTGCCCGGAGGGGCCACGACGCCCACCAATCCCCAGACGGTCGAGTGCAGTGCATCGCTGTCGGGGGTGGGCTACGACGAGATCCTGGCCACGTACACCCCCTCCAACTCCTCCTATGCCGGATCGGCCGCCGATCTGCCCATCCAGGTCGTGGCCCCGGTGCAGACGGCCGGCAGCGGTTCCTACGTGCAGAACTCCGCCTCCGGCGTGGTCGCCAACCTGTCCTCCATCTCCACCACCGTGTCCAACAGCGTGAGCGAATGCTCGCCGGTGTCGCCGACCGCACTCGTGCAGTGCACGAGCACCACGCCCGAGACGGTGGACGTGTCGGTCGGCGGGAGCCAGGTACTGGTCGGGGCGCCACCGCCTTCGGGCCCGGTGGACCTGGCCGGTAACCCCACCGCGGCCTGCTCGGCGTCGGCGTCGTTCTGTGACTCGGTGACCGGTGCGACGGTCGTCAACGGCTCGACCGGCGGGCACAACAGCTTCCTCACCGGGAACGCGGCCACCGTGTTCGGTGATACCGGGACGGTGGGACACGACTCGATCGACTTCTCGAACGTCCCGACCAGCTCGACCGCACCGCTCGTGGTCAATGTCACCGGCGCACCCGTGACCCCCGCCGGCGGCTCGCAGGTGCAGAACGACACGGCCACCAACGGCACCATCACCGACTACTTCACCAACAACGGGGCCAACTTCACCAGCTTCACCGGTTCGAACTCAGCCGGTGGCAACACGAACTTCTTCGCCGGCGGGTCGGGCGGCTACAACTTCAGTGCATCGGGTGCCAGCAACTCGATCGACTTCTCGACCGCCCCCGCGATCAGCCTGACCTACTCGAGCGCGGTGGACGGGACGGTCCAGGGGCTCAGCGGCGCGTCGACGTCCGACACCGTCAACGACCTCACCGATGTGACCGGTTCGAAGCTCGGGGGGAACCACTTCACCGCCCCGACGGGCATCACGGGTCCGCCGACGTCGGCCTCGACCACCTACACCTTCGTCGCCAACGACGACGTCAATCACCTGAACGTGGCCAACTTCTTCAACGGCGGTGACGGGACGGACCAGTTCACCAGCAACGGGAACGACAACACCTTCACCCCCGGCACCGGCTCGGCCACGATCACCGACGCCGGCACCGGCAGCACCGTCGACTTCTCCAACGTGGCTGCGCCGGTGACGGTGAACGTCTCTGGAGGCGCGGTGTCGCCCACGCCGTTCTCCGATTCGGCCACCACCGCCACTGCAACGTATGACTTCCGCACGTTCGGCACGACCCCGGCGACCTTCAAGGGGCCCTCGCAGGGCGCCGTGTTCTACGCCGGAGCCGTCGGTGACACCTTCGACGGTGGGGCCACGGCTGGCAACCATGACGAGCTGAGCTTCGCTCACGCCGGGTTCTCGCCCCTCACCATCTGCCTGGTCACCAGCGCGGGATGCACCGCAGACACCGCCAGCGTGGGCTCGGGCACCACTACCGAGACGTTCAACTCGAACATCTCGGTCTTCGACGGCTTGTCGGCAGGGGCGACGACCTTCGTAGCCTCCAACCCTGGCGGCGACACGTTCAACGCCACCGGCTCGGGCAACTCCATCGACTACTCAGCAGCTACCCAGGGCCTCACGGTCGACCTCACCGCCGGTACGACGGGGACGGTACAGGGCACCACGGCGCATGACACCCTGTCCGGCCTGACCACTGTGATCGGCTCTGCCACCGCCGCGAACACTTTCGATTCCGGATCCGGTTCCTACAACTTCACCGGGAACTCGAGCGGCAACACCGTCAATGCCGGATCGGGGCCCACGCTGTTCTCCAGCACCGGTAGTGGCAACATCCTCCACGCCGGCGGCGGTACCGATACGTTCACCGCCATCGGGGCGGGCGGAAGCAACGTGTTCACCGCCGGTTCTGGCACCGATACGTTCAGTGCGGCCGGTAACGGCAACCAGTTCACAGGTGGAAGCGGCAGTGACAGCTTCACCAGCCCGGGCAACAACAACACCTTCTTCGCCGGCACCGGTCCCGACACCATCTCCGATACCGGTACGGGCAACACGATCGACTTCGGAGCGGTCCGGACCAGCGCCGGCACCCCCCTCGTGGTCAACCTGACCGACACCCAGGTCAGCAACGGCTACCCCGCTGTGGGCAGCGACACGGCCCAGGCCGGCTCGGTCGTCTACGACTTCACCTCCGGTGGGCCCGGCTTCACCACCATCCTCGGGTCGTCGAGCGGGAACACCTACTTCGCCGCCAACGGCTCGGCCGGAACGTATGTCCTCACCGGTCGCGGGCCCACCAACACGGCCGACTTCTCCGCCAACCTGTGCGGGATCACCGCGGCCATGGTCGCCGGGACGATCTCCCTGCCGTCCGGTGGCTCGTGCGCCACGACGACCCAGGACACCATCACCGGCATCACCCAGTTGATCGGTGCTCCTCAGGGGCAGAACACCTTCAACGCCGCCCTCCTCGGAGACAGCTTCTCGGCGGCCAGCACCACCAACACCATCTCCTACGCCGGGCTGACCACGCTGGCCGGCGTGACCGGCGTGACCGCCAACCTGGTCACCGACACCGTCAGCCGGGTCGGATACGCCTCTGACAAGTTCAGTTTCTCACCGGGGGCCCTGACCCTGGAGGGTTCCCCGGGCAACGACACCTTCGACATCGGCGGGCCGTCGGCCCTGGCGCTGGCCGGAGGCGGGGGCAGCGACACCCTCGACCTGTCCCTGGTCACCGCTCCCACCGGCACCACGACCGGTGCCACGGTGGACCTGGACGCCGGGTCGATCACCTCGCCGACCATCGGCGGGGTCAGCTTCACGCCGGGTTGCTCCGCCGTGGGCGACCTGTGCGTCACCTCGGTCATCGGATCGCCCTACGACGACTCCTTCGTGGTCAACCACGCGGCGCTGACGTCGGCGACGCCGCTGATCGTCAACGGCAACGGCGGCAACGACACCCTCGACCTGCAGCACGTCGCGGGCCCGGCCACGATCGATATGCCGATCAGCGGTACGGCCAACGCCGACAGCGCGGCATGCAGCCCTCTCAACGTGTCGGTCGTCAACCCGATCGGTGCGGTGTGCTCGGGCGCCACCCAGTCTCCGGCGATCCAGTTCCAGAAGATCCAGAACGTCGATGGGACCGCGGCGGGCGGCGACTACTTCGTCGCCGGATCAGGTACCGAGAGCTACTCGGAGCAGGGCTCCCTCGCCACGCTCGACTACGGCGCCATTCCCACCCCCACCAACCTGACGCAGACGACCACGGGCATCACGGTCAACGCCACCGACACCGGCGGCAATTTCGGCGGGACGGTCACGAGCCCGAACACCATCGGCGTCACCGACACCTTCACCAACATCGGGACCTTCATCGGCACCCAGGACAATGACACGTTCATGCAGTCGGGACCGTCGCCTTCGCCGCAGTACGTCTTCGAGGGCAGAGGCGGAGCCAACACACTCGACCTGTCGGCCGCGCCGACGGGTACGACGGTGCAACTGACCGGTACCAGCCCGGGCGACGGCTGCACCAGCGGCATCCAGAACAACGACGGCACGGCATCGGGCAGTCAGGTGAACGACACCTTCTCGTGCATCGGGACGGTCATCTCCTCGACGGCCGAGTACCGGGTCGCCCCGGGCCAGAACGCCACCATCAACGGCGGGGGGTCCGGGACCCTGCGCCTGGTGAGCACGCTCACCGACCCACAGCAGGCCAACTGCGGGGTCACGATCACCATGCCCGTCGGCACCGCGGACGGCTCGGTCCAGAGCATCGGGTGTTCCGACTACAACTTCAAGTTCACCGGCATGACCACGGTGTACGGCACCGCCTACAACGACCAGTTCGTCCCGGGCAGCACCAACGCCACCTTCATCGGCAACGGTGGTACCGATGGCATCAACTACTCCGGTGCTCCGGCCGCCGCCGTGGTCAACCTCTCCGGTGCGCCCTACACCATCCCGGCGGGATACCCGAATGCGGGTACACAGGTGCCGCGTGGCACGGCCATCGGGGCCTACGGCGGCGTGATCAGCGTCCAGGGTGTGGCCAACGCCACGGGCAGTTCCAGCTTCAATGACATCCTGGTCGGAGGGATTCTGCCCGGGAGCCTCGTCGGAGGGGGCGGGAACGAGCGATTGGTACCGACCGGGGGGACCTACACGATCAATGGAGGTACCGGCGGTAACAACACGATCGACCTGTCCCTGCTGGCGGGGTACACGAGCCTGGACCTCGGTTCGACGGCCCAGCAGAACCTCGGCCCCGCAGACGGCTCGGTGACCTTGACCCCCCACACGGTAGAGACCGCCATCGCCTCTCCCGGTGGCAGCGCGCTCGATGCCGGAAATGGCGACGGGATAACCCTCCAGGGGTCGGGCAACGACCGGCTGAGCGCCGGTATCGGCAACCAGACGCTCATCGGCAACGGCGCCGGAGACACTCTCGTCGGTGGCATCGGCAACGACACCATGACGGGGGGGACCTCGCCCGTCACCTTCGAGCCGGGGCAGGGCAATGACACCCTGACCAGTTCCACTACCGGCAACACCCTGTCCTATGCCGGGGTTCCCTACCCGGTACAGGTCAACCTGTCCGGTCAGCTCTACTCGGTGCCTCCGGGCGAGCCCGGCGCGGGGACCGTGCTGACCCAGGAAACGGCCACCGGGGGCTACGGGGCGACGGTGAGTCTGGCCACGGCGGGTATCACCAACGTGGTCGGCTCCGCGGCCAACGACATCCTGGTCACCGGATCCACCGGAGTGACCGGGGAGAGCATCGACGGTGGTGGGGGCGCCGACCTGTTCGTCGTCACCTCTGGCAACAACACCCTCACCGCGGCCAACGGCAGCGCGTCGCGCTTTTTGATCGACGGCGGCGGGAGCAATGTGATCAATGGCGGGGGCAACTCCTGGATCGACTACTCACAAGCCCTGAGCGGCGCCTCGGTCAACCTGCAGACGGGAACCGCGACAGGCGGTTTCCCCGGGGCGGTCGAGACGCTGCGTGGAGTGTTGAACGTGGAGGGCTCCAACTTCAACGACGTCATCGTGCTGGGTGAGCCCTACGCCACGGCCATAGGGCTCAACGGGAACGACATCCTGCAGGTGAGCCCCTACGGGCGCGACCTGCTCCAGAGCGACGGGTCCGGTATCGACACCTTCTGCGATCAGCAGGGCTGCAATGGCATGACCTCCAACCCGGTCGCGGGAAGCACCCTGCAAGGCGGCTCGTACATCAACTACTTCTACGCCCACAACGGGGTGCAGGACACCATCCAGGGTGACGGTGACGGTACGGCCGAGGTCGATTCGATAGACATCACCAGCAACGCGGGGACGCTCCTGCCGTGACCATCGTCGCCTCTCTGCAAGGTGCCGAGCACCTGGCTGTCGACCCGGGTCGGGAGACGACCTGCGAGCTCGCCCTCTCCAATACCGGTTCCATCGTGGAGCAGTACTCGATCATGGTGTTGGGCGACGCGGCCGGCTGGATCCGGGCCGATCCGCCGGTGGTCTCCATGTTCCCCGGGGCCCAGCAGACGGTCACGCTCCACTTCGCCCCGCCGCGTGACCACACCATCCTCGCCGGTGAGCTGCCCTTCGCCATAAAGGTCATCCCGTCCAACGAACCGGACGAGTCGGTGACCGAAGAGGGCGCCATCACGGTGGGCAGCTTCAACGACGTGGGGGCCGAGCTGTTGCCTCGCAACCCGGTCGGGCGAGTCGCCGGCCGCCAACGACTGGCCATAGACAGCCGGGGCAACCTGCCCCTGCCGGTCGCGTTCAGCGCCCTGGATGCCTCCGACGCGCTGCGCTTCCGGTTTCGTCCCGCCCGCCTGACGGCGGTCCCCGGCGCGGCCCACTTCGTCCGGCTAGGCATCCGGCCCCGGCACCGCTTCTGGCGGGGCCACGACCAGATGAAGCCCTACCAGGTCACGGTAGCGGCAGAAGGCGAACGCCCCCTGGTCCTCGACGGCCAGTTCACGCAGCGGGCCGTGCTGCCCAAGTGGCTGATCGGCCTGCTGGCCCTGATCGTGGCCGCCGTGCTGGTGTGGTTCTTCATCCTGCAGCCTGCGGTGCACGACACCGCGGTCAATGCCAACAAGGCCGCCCTGGCCGCCCAGCAGCAGCAGACGAACGCGCTGAAGACCGCGGTGACGTCGGCCCAGAACTCGGCCAACAGCGCCAGCAGCAAGGCCAACGCGGCGCTGGCCGCCTCGGGTAAGGCGGCCCCCACGTCGACGACCAGTTCGACGACCAGTACCACCGTCAAGAAGGCGGCTTCGACCACGACGACCACTACCGCCACGCCGGTCGCGGCGGCATCGGCTCCGATCACGGTTCCGCCCCCTGTCACCTCGCCCACCGACGGCGCCCTCGAGACCGTCGCCGCTCCGGGCTCGACGGCCACATCGGCGAGCAAGCCGATTCCGAGTGGCACCACGCTGACCATCACCGACATGGTGGTCCAGAACATCTCCGGCTCGTCGGGCACGGCCCGGATCCAGCGGCTCGTCCCGGGCCAGCTCCCCCAGAACCTCCTGGTCGAGAACCTGGCCAACCTGACCGACAAGGAATACACCTTCAATACGCCGATGATCTTCACCCACGACCAGCAGATACAGCTGGAGGTGGACTGCGCCGGGAATCAGACGGCGTGCGACGTAGGTGTCTACTACACCGGGCCGGTCACCCAGCCCCAGTCGTCGACCACAACGACCATTCCGTAAAGAAGGCGCGAGGCGGCGGAGGTAGTCTGGCGGCAAGAAGGGTACAGCTCGACGAACGGGAAAGGAATGGTGCGCGTCGCCGTGGCCGATGTCCACGACACGGGGGCATCGCCGGCGCCCGCCGGGTCGGGGGCGGCTGTGCCGGCCCGGCCCCGGGCCGACGGATTGGTGCGCGACCGGCTGACCGCCCGCATGCTCGATCCTTCGTCGTACCGGGTGGGCTGGGTGGTGGCCCCGGCCGGGTCGGGCAAGTCACGGCTGCTCGCCCACGTGGCCGACAGCTACGCCGGGCCCCTCGCGTGGTGCGGCACCCCGGACCCGGTGCCGCGAAGCGAGGCCGCCCTGGTCGCCTGGTTGTGGGAGGGGCTGCGGGCCGGGGGCCTCGACTGGGCCGCCGCCAAACCGTCCGGGCTGGCCGAGCTGCTCGACCGGGCCCCGGTCGCGTCTCCCCCCCTGGTCGTGGTGCTCGACGACGTGCACCTCCTCGAGGGGGGTGAGGCAGAAGGGGCGCTGGGCCGGCTGGTGAGCCATCTGCCGTCGACCTGGCGGCTCCTCATGGCCTCCCGGATGAACCTGTCGATCGACCTGTCCCGGCTTCGGGTGTCTGGCGAGGTGGTCGACATCGGGCCCGACGAGTTGCGCTTTCGGACCTGGGAGGTGGAGGAGCTCTTCCGCGACGTGTACCGCGAGCCGCTGCTGCCCGAGGACGTCGCCGTCCTGACCCGCCGGACGGCCGGGTGGGCGGCCTACCTGCAGATGTTCTTCCTGGCCACGTCGCGCCGGTCCGTTGCCCAGCGGCGCGTGGTGCTCGGCACCTTGCAGCACCGCACCCGGTTGGTCAGCGAGTACCTGGGCCGCCACGTTCTGGCCGGCCTGGACCCCGGGCTGCAGGACTTCCTCATCCGCACCAGCGCGCTGCGCCGCCCGAGCGCCCGCCTCTGCGACGAGTTCCTCGACCGGGCCGACGGTAGCGCCGCGCTGCTGGCCGAGTTGGAGCGGCGCCAGCTCTTCACCGAGCGGTTGGCCGACGACTCCTACCGCTACCACGCGGTGCTGGTCGCCTACCTGGACTCCAAGCTGGTCGAGACCCTCGGGCTGGACGCCGCCCGCGGCGAGCACCGCCGGGCCGGTGAGCTGCTGGAGCGAGAGGGCCTGATGGAGGAGGCCCTGGCTGCCTACGCCCGGTCCGAGGACTGGGACGGGATGGCCCGTGTCGTCGGTCGGCTGGGGGCCGAGCACGCCCACCTCGACGACTCCTGGGCCGAGGCCCTGCCCCCGGCGGTCCTCGAATCCGACCCCCTGCTGCTGATGGCCCGGGCTCGCAGCGCCGTGTCGCGCGGCGCGTTGGCCGAGGCCGCCGCCACCTTGCGCCGAGCCGAGGCGGTCGCCGGCTCGGCCGCCATCGCCTCTCGCTGCCGGACCCAGCGGGAGCAGATCCTGGCCTGGGCCGAGGCGGACCGACCGGCCGGTACCGACTGGATCGGCGAGGTACGGCGGGCCACCCAGCGTCACCCCCAGGAGACTCGGCGCCGAGCCGCCCTGCTGCCCGGGCCGACGGGGCGCTTCGCCGAGGGCTGCGCGGCGTTCGTCGCCGGTGACGCCCAGACGGCGGCGCGCATCATGCGCAACGTGTCGGCCCACCCCGACGTGCCGGGGGCGGTGGCCACCGCGGCCGCGCTGGTGCTGGCCGCCAGCGGCATCCTGCTCGACCGGCCCCTCGGCGCCGACGCCACCGGCCGGGTGCGCGAGGACGTCGAATCGGCGGGCATGCGCTGGTTGGGGCGCATGGTCCGGGCCGCCCTGGCGGGCCTCGACCCGGCGGCCGACGACGTGGTCGACGATCTGGTCGAGGCGTGCCAGCGGGAGGGCGACATCTGGGGGGTGGCGGTGATCACCGGCATCGACGGGTTTCGCCGTATGGCGCGCCGCGATCAGCGCGCCGAGGCGGTCCTGGCTCGGGCCGCAGGCGCAATGACCGATCTCGGCGCGGGCAGCCTGGATGCGGTCCTCACCGGGTACGCGGCGCTGGCCGCCCGGGCCACCGGCCGCGTCGATGAGGCCGCCGGCCACGCCGAGCGGGCCCGCGCCCTCGGTATGGCGCTGGACGTCCCCCTCGCCGCCGCCCTGGCCGGTCTGGCCGCCGCTCCGCCCGGCGGTCGATCCACGAGCCAGCGCATCCTCGAGCCGTTCGGCACGTGGGAGTGGCACCTGTCCCTACTGGATGCGCCGGAGGCCCCCGAGCGGATGGACCCGCCACCGGCGGAGGCCCCCACCAGCGGGGGGCCGGCCCTGGCCCCGGCCCGCCTCGGGTGCCTGGGCGGGTACCTGCTCGAAATCGGTGGTCGGGAGCTCGACGACCAGGCGGCCAAGCCCATGGAGCGGGCCCTGCTCCACCTGCTGTCGATCCGGGTGGGCGCGGCCGTGCACCGGGAGACTCTGGTTGGGGCGCTGTGGCCCGACGCCGACCCCGACGCCGGACTCCACCGCCTCCAGGTGGCGGTGTCGTCGTTGCGCCGCCTGATCGGCGCCGCGGGCGGCGACGGCAACGAGATCCTGGCCCGGGCCGGTGACGCCTACCGCCTGGCTCTGCCGGAGGGGGCATCTGTCGACGTGGTGTCGTTCGAGCAGGCGGTCCGTCGGGCCGAAGCGGCCCGTGCGTCGGGGGACACGGCGGCGGAGAAGGTCGCCCTCGACGAGGCCCTGGCCGTCTACGGCGGCCCGCTGCTGCCCGGGGACGGCCCCGCCGAGTGGGTGGTCGAACCCCGCCGCTGGTACAGCGGAATGTATGCCGACGTCTCGGCCCGCCTGGCTACGGTCCTGCTGGCGGAGGAGCAGGGCCGCCAGGCGGTTAGGGTGGCGCGTGCCGGTCTCGGCGCCGACCGATACCGCGACGACCTGTGGAAGCTGCTGATCGACGCGGCCGAGCAGTCGGGCAACCACGCCGAGGCCGAACAGGCCCGACGGGACTATGAGGCGGTCCTCTCCGACCTCGGGGTCTGACCGAGTTCGCCCCTGTCTGCCCGAAAGGACGTACTTCGGTTCCCGTTGAGCGGTCGTTGAATGCCCGTTGAACCCCCCGGGCCACGATCCTCACGGGTAACCGGTCGGGAGCGTGCCGGGCCCGATCCCACAACCAAGCGTCGGGGGTAGGCAGAATATGACCGTGTCGAACGGCCGGGTCCGGGTCCACATAGAAGCGTCGGATCCGGTGTCGGCCATGGGTGTAGGAGGCGAGCTTCGGCTTCGTCCCGACGTACTGGTGCTCGATCCGGCCGAACAGCTGTCGGCGGACGTGACCGTGCTGGTGAGTGACGAGGTGGACAGCATCACCTGCACCCGCATCCGGGCCCTGCACCGCGACGGCTGCTCGAAGGTCGTCGTGGTGGTGACCAGGCTGGAGGACGCCGGGCTTCTGGCCGCGGTGGAAGCCGGCGCGTGCGGCATCCTGCGCCGGTCCGAGGCCTGCGCCGAGCGGGTCGCCGGTGCGGTCGTCACCGCGGCGCGAGGCGACGGATCGGTGCCCCCCGACCTGCTCGGGCGCCTGCTCAGCCAGGTGAGCCGGCTCCAACGCCACGTGCTGGCCCCTCGCGGGCTGTCCCTCAACGGCTTCACCGAGCGCGAGGTCGACGTCTTGCGCCTCCTCTCCGAAGGCTGGGACACGGCGGAGATCGCCGGGAAGCTGGCCTATAGCGAAAGGACGGTGAAGAACGTCATCCACGACATCACCGCCCGCCTGCAGCTGCGCAACCGGGCCCATGCGGTGGCCTACGCCATGCGGGCCGGAGTGATCTGACCGAGAAGCGGTTGCCCTTTCGGGCCGGTAGGGCTGCCCTCATGACTGTCCCGGCCAACCGCCTGACCGGGCTCGCGGGCAGTCAGGATCACTGACTGTGATCAACGAGGTCGACGAGGTGCTGCGGTCGGTCGTGAAGGGCGAGATCCTGAGCGGGACCGATGTCGATGTGGTCTTCGACGCACCTACCCGGGACTGGGCGTCGAGGCGCAACAAGCCCACCCTCGACATGTACCTGTACGACATCCGTGAGGATCTGCGCCGGCGCGAGACCGGGTTCATCGAAAGGCGCAACGAGCGGGGGGTGGTGGAGGAGCGCCGGGAGCTGCCCCGGTTCTTCAAGCTGGCCTACCTGATCACTGCCTGGACGCAGCGCCCCGAGGACGAGCACCGGCTGCTGGCCGCGGCGCTGGCCCTCTTCATGCGCTACGACTACCTGCCGGCGGAGTACATGACCCCGCTGCTGCGCCAGACCGAGGCGCCCCTCCTGGTCCAGATCGCCTACCCGCCCCCGGAGGACCGGCAGGTGTCGGATGTGTGGTCGTCGCTCGGCGGCGACCTCAAGCCGTCGGTCGACCTGATCATCACCATGCCGGTCCAGCCGGACTCGTTCCTCGAGGTGGCCAAGGCGGTCATCGCCCCGCTGCGGCTGCACTCCACCGCCCAGAAGACCCTCGAGGCCGACGACGGGTACCGCCAGCTCAACCGGCCGGGTGACGCCACCGCCCCAGTCGCTGCCGCGGTCGCGACGGAGGAGCCGGCGCCGGCACCGTCGGTCGGCCCGGGGCGGAGCCGGCCCCGGCGAGGTGACAGCCCGTCGGGCCCGTGATCTCCGAGGCCGGCCCGGATCCGATCCCGCCGCTCGGTCGCATCCGGGCCGTGCAGCCGTCGGCCTCCTACCTCCTCGCCCGCCTGGCCATCGTGGAGGGCCGGGTCCGGGCGCTGGTCGGCCGCCGCCGTCACGACGATCCGGCCCCCGACGACCCGTTCCGGGGGCTGTACATATCCGATGAGCAGGTCGACCTGCTGTTCGAGTCCGGGGTCGCCTCGAGGGTCGTCGAGTGGGACGACGGGCCGGCCCTGGTGGAGTTGGAGGAGGAAGCGGCCCGCTTGGAGGAGGCCGGCCCGCCGGTGCGCCTGCGGGCCCTGGCCCGCCGGGCCGGCCTGGA
>JAKBAX010000124.1 GCA_021808785.1 Actinomycetes bacterium
TGTCGGCGGATCGTCGGGTGTGGGGGACCAGCGTCCATGGTCTACTGGAGAACGACGCCTTCCGGCGGGCCTTTCTGGCCGAGGTGGCGGAGAGCGCCGGGGTCGATTGGGAACCGGGACCCGAGATCTCCTTCGCCGCGGCTCGTGACTCCCAGTACGACCTGATCGCCGATGCCATGGAGGCGCACATCGACATGGAAGCCGTGTACGCCCTGGTCAAGGCGGCCTCCGGGTGATCCTGTACCTGACCAACGCGCCGAGCGAGATATTGGCTCTGCGGTCCATCGTGGAGGGCCTGCCGGACGATTTCCCGGAGGTCCGGGCCGCCGGGGCGGGGGCCACGGACGGTCTCCCCGAACTGGAGGGGGTGGAGGTGGTGATGGTCCGGCTGCTCGGCGGCGTGTCGGCCTGGCCCGCTCTGCCCGAGTTGCGCCGAGCCACCCGGGCCCTGGCCATCCCACTGCTCGCCTTCGGCGGTGAGGCGGCGCCCGACGCCGAGATGACCGCGGCGTCGACGGTGCCGAGTGCCACGGTCGCGGCGGCATTCGAGTACCTGGTGCATGGCGGGCTGTCCAACCTGGAGCAGATGCTGCGCTTCGTGGCCGACACGGTGTGCATGTACGGCTTCGGCTTCGATCCACCCGCCCCGGTCCCCACCACCGGCATCCTCTACGAGTCGGCACCGGGGGATGGTCCCCTGGTGGTGGTCCTGTTCTACCGGGCCCATCTGATCTCCGGCAACACCCTGTTCGTCGAAGACCTGTGCCGGGCCGTCGAGGCCCGGGGCGCCCGGTCCGCGGCGGTGTGGGCCTACTCCCTCCGGCCGGATGCGTCGGGTGCCCTCGATGCCCTGGATGTGCTGCGCGAGCTCCGCCCCGATGCGGTGATAACGACAGTTCTGGTGTCAGGATCATCGGCGCCCGACGGCCTGGCGTGGGACGCGTCGGCCATCGGCTCGCTCGGCGTCCCTGTACTGCAGGCGGTGACCGCTACCGGCCGGCGCGCCGACTGGGAGGATTCCGCGGCCGGGCTGAGCCCGGTGGACGTGGCTATGCGGGTGGCTATTCCCGAATTCGACGGCCGCATCATCACTGTTCCCTTCTCCTTCAACGAGGTGGTGGACGAGGGTGACCCGATCGGTGCTCCAGTCACCGCCTATCGGACCGTCGAGGACCGACTGGCGCGGGTGGCGGGCACCGCGGTGCGCCACGCCCGCCTGGCCCACACGCCGCCCGCCGAGCGCCGGGTGGCCCTCGTCATGTCCGCCTACCCGACCCGCCGGAGCCGAATCGGTAATGCCGTGGCCCTGGACACACCCGCTTCGGTCGTCGAGTTGCTACGGGAGATGCGCCGGGCCGGGTACCGGGTCGACCGCATACCGGAGGACGGCGACGCGCTCATGGCCGAGCTGATCGACGCCTTCGCCTACGAGGAGGAGACCCTCACCGCCGACCAGTTGCGGCGGGCGCCCGGTCGCTGGTCCGCAGCTGACTACGAGGCCTGGTTCGCCGGCGTTCCCGGGGCCAACCGGGCCGAGATGGAGCAGGCGTGGGGGCCGGCCCCCGGTGTGGTCTATCGGGACCCTGACAGGGGCGACCTGGTGTTCGCCGGCCTGGATCTGGGCGGGGTGATCGTGGCGGTCCAGCCGCCACGGGGGTTCGGGGCCAACCCGGTAGCCGTCTACCACTCGCCCGACCTGGCGCCCACCCACCATTACCTGGCGTTCTACCGGTGGCTGGACGAAGGCTGGGGGGCCGATGCGGTGGTCCATGTGGGCAAGCACGGCACGTTGGAGTGGCTGCCGGGAAAAGGTGTCGGCCTTTCTGCCAATTGTTGGCCGGACCTGGCACTGGGCGACATCCCTCTCGTCTACCCGTTCGTCGTGAACGATCCCGGCGAGGGCACCCAGGCCAAGCGGCGGGCACATGCCACCATCGTCGACCATCTGCTGCCGCCGATGACCCGGGCCGACACCTACGACGAGGTGGCCCGCCTCGAGCAGCTCCTCGACGAGTACGCCCAGGTGGCATCGCTCGATCCGACCAAGCTGCCGGCCATCCGGAAAAAGGTATGGGATCTGCTCGTGACAGCCCACCTGCACCGTGACCTCGGCGTGGAGCAGGCCCCTGACGGCGACGCGTTCGACGAGCTCATCAATCATATAGACGGGTACCTGTGCGAGTTGAAGGACGCCCAGATCCGCGGTGGGCTGCACACCCTGGGCCGACCTCCGCAGGGAGACCAACGGCTGGATCTCTTGCTGGCCCTGACCCGGTTGCCGCAGGGCGCGGTTCCGTCCCTGCGCGACAGCGTGGCCGGGCGGCTCGGCTGCCGCCTGGGCGAGGGAGCACCCCGGGCCGACGTGGACCGGGTGGAGGAGGAGTGCCGAGCCCTTCTCTCCGGCGCCCGCCCGCCCGCCTCTCCTGCGGAGGCCCGGGTCATCGATTGGGTGGCCGACACCCTGGTACCGGCCCTGGATGCGACGACCGGGGAGATCAGCGCCGTTCTGGCCGCCCTCGGTGGGCGCTGGGTGCCCCCCGGGCCGAGCGGGGCGCCGACCCGTGGCATGGCCCATGTGCTGCCCACCGGGCGCAACTTCTACTCGGTCGACCCGAAGGCCCTGCCGTCGCAGCTGGCTTGGGAGGTCGGCCAGGGCCTGGCCGAACGCGTCCTGGCCCGCCACCTCGAGGAGGAGGGGCGTTACCCGGCCAGTGTGGGACTGGTCGTGTGGGGTACCGCGGCGATGCGTACCGGCGGTGACGACGTGGCCGAGGCGCTCGCCCTGCTCGGTGTGCGGCCGGTATGGGCGGCCGAGTCGGGTCGGGTCACCGGGGTGGAGCGGATCCCCGACGCCGAGCTGGGCCGGCCCCGGGTGGATGTGGTGCTGCGCATCTCGGGCTTCTTCCGCGACGCCTTCCCCCACCTGATCACCCTGTTCGACGAGGCGGTGGAGCTGGCCGGGTTCGCCGACGGCGATCCACGCATATTCGGGGCCAAGCCCGGTGCCTACGGCTCGGGCATCCTGGCCCTGTTGGAGAGCCGGGACTGGCGCCGCGACGAGGACCTGGCCGAGGTGTACACCGCCTGGAGCGGCTACGGCTACAGCCGCAGGGGCATGGGGGTGCCGGCCGCCGACGCCATGCGGCGCCGCTTCGCCGGCATAGAGGTGGCGGTCAAGAACCAGGACAACCGCGAGCACGACATCTTCGACTCCGACGACTACCTGCAGGACCACGGGGGGATGATTGCCACCATACGGGTGCTCTCGGGATCGGACCCCAAAGCGGTGTTCGGCGACTCGGCCAACCCGGCCGCCCCTCGCGTCCGCTCGCTCCAGGAGGAGGCCGCCCGGGTGGTACGTACCCGGGTGCTCAACCCCAAGTGGATTTCGGCCATGACCCGCCACGGCTACAAGGGGGCGTTCGAGCTGGCCGCCACCGTGGACTACCTTTACGGCTACGACGCCACCGCCCACGTGGTGGAGGACTGGATGTACGAGCGGGTCACCGAGGCCTACGTCGGCGATCCCGGGGTCCGGAAGTTCCTCGAGGCTTCCAACCCGTGGGCCCTGCGGGCCATGGCCGAGCGTCTGATGGAGGCCCACGAACGGGGCCTGTGGGACGCGTCGGAGGCGGCGCTCGCCACCTTGCGGGCGGCCGTTCTGGAGGCCGAGGGCTGGGAGGAGGACCGATGAGCGACTTCCTCCCCTTCACCGCCGTCGTCGGTCAGGACGACGCCAAGCTGGCCCTGCTGCTCAGCGCCTGCGACCACCGCATAGGAGGGGTGCTGCTGAGAGGGGACAAGGGCAGCGCCAAGTCCACCCTCGCCCGGGGCCTGGCCGCCCTCCTGCCCGGCCGGGCCCCTTTCGTGGAGCTGCCCATCGGCGCCACCGAGGACCGGCTGGTCGGCACCTTGGACCTGGCCGCCGCCCTGACCGGCGGCGCGAAGCGCTTCGAAGCGGGGCTGCTGCACGCGGCCGACGGCGGGGTGCTCTACGTCGACGAGATCAATCTCCTGCCCGACCATCTGGTCGACGTCCTGCTCGATGTGGCCGTCAGCGGGGTCAACCGGGTCGAGCGGGAAGGGGTGTCGCACTCCCATCCCAGCCGGTTCGTCCTGATCGGGTCGATGAACCCCGAGGAGGGCGACCTGAGGCCGCAGCTACTCGATCGGTTCGGCCTGGCCGTCGACGTGCGGACGCCGGCAGCCGGCGCGGAGCGGGGCGCGGCTCTGCGACGGCGGCTCGCATTCGACGCCGACCCCCGGTCGGTTACCGATTCCCACGCGGGCGGCCAGGCCGACCTGGCCGCCCGCCTGGCGTCTATCCGGCCGGCCCGCCTGGAAGATTCGTTGCTCGACTCGGTCGCCGCCCTCTGTGCCGCGGTCGGTGCCGAGGGGTTGCGGGCCGACCTGACCATCTGTCGGGCGGCCACCGCCCTCGCCGGCTGGGAGGGGCGACCGGCGGTCGAGGCAGCCGACATCAGGCGGGTGGCTCCGCTGGCCCTGGCCCACCGGGCCCGTCGCGACCCCCTCGACCCACCGGGCCACGACGAGGAGCGTCTCGACCAGGCCATGGACGAGCATCTGGGCCCGGCCCCGGAGCAGACCGACGGCGGGGAGCCGCCGGATCGGATAGCCGACGCCATCGACGCCGCCGTCGCCCCGCTGCCGGACCCGGTGCTGCGCCGGCCGGTCGAGTCCAGCGGCCGGCGATCGCCGGCGCCGGGCCGGCGCGGACGGCTGATCGGCGATCGGGCCCCGACCGGCGCGGTGACCTCGGTGGCGGTCGGGGCAACGGTGCGCCAAGCGGCGGCCCGGCGCGCCGGGGCACCCTCGGGCGGGGCCGACGCGGCTCTGGTCGAGGCCGGCGACGTGCGCCAGGCGGTCCGTCAGCACCGGACCGCCAACCTGATCGTCATGGCCGTCGACGCGTCGGGTTCCATGGGGGCGGCGGAGCGGATGGAGGCGGCCAAGGGTACGGTCCTGGCCCTGCTACGCGATGCCTACGAGCGCCGGGATCTGGTGGCGCTGGTGACGTTCCGGGGTGGCGAAGCCCAGGTCCTGCTGCAGCCGACCGGAAGTGTGGAGGTGGCCCGGGCCCGCCTGGCCGAGCTGCCCACCGGGGGGCGGACCCCGCTCGGTGCCGGCCTGCGGACGGCCCTGGCCGTGGCCCGCAAGGGGGGAGCGGCCGGCGATCACCGGCCGCTCCTGGCCCTGATCACCGATGGCCGGGCCACCGCCGCGCCCGACGGCCGCGATCCCAACGCCGACGCCCGCGCCGCCGCCGGCGAGGTGCGCCGGGCCGGGGTGGACAGCGTGGTGATCGACGTCGAAGGGTCGGCCCGGCCCGGCCCGGTCCTGGGGCTGGCCGCCGACCTGGCGACGGTCATGGGCGGCTCTTACGTGCCGGTGCGGCGCCTGACCGCAGAGTCGGTCGAGACGGCCGTGCGCCAAGCCACGACTCGATAGGGTCGGCGAGCATGCGACTGCTGATGGTCGCCCCGCCTGGAGCGGGGAAGGGGACGCAGGCCACCCGCTTGGCCCGCCATTACTCCATAGCCCATCTGTCGAGCGGCGACCTGTTCCGCCGGGAGGTGGCGGCCGGCAGCGACATCGGCCGCCAGGCGGCCGGTTACCTCGAGCGGGGTGACCTGGTACCCGACCGGCTGGTCCTCGACGTCCTGGCCCCCCACGTGCTGGCCGCCGCGGCCGAGGGTGGTTACGTCCTCGACGGCTACCCGCGAACCCTGGCCCAGGCCCAGGAGGCCTACGAGGTAGCGGGCCGCATATCGGGCGTCGAGCTTCAGGCGGTGGTGCACCTGGAGGTGGGCCGGGACGAGTTGAGGCGCCGGCTACTGGCCCGGGCCCGGGCCGACGGTCGGGTGGACGACACCGAGTCGGTCATCGGCCACCGCCTCGACGTCTACGAGCGGGAGACGGCCCCGATGCTCGAGTTCTACGCCGCCCGGGGCCTGGTCGTCGACATGGACGGGGAGCAGACCGTCGAGGAGGTCTTCCAGGCCATCGTGGGTGCCGTCGACGCCCTGCGGGCCGGCCTGTCCTGACCGCCGGTCACCCCCCCAGGTCGACCACCACTCCGTCTCGGACCACGACCTTCCACGGCGCCGGCCCGGGGCGGAACCGCAACCACGTCGGGCTCGACATCACGACCGTCACCCCCGGCGGGGCCAGGGCGGCCACCTTGCGCCGGTTCTCGGTGGCGGCACTCGGCGTCACGGCTACGTCGCCGGGCAGCAGGCGGGGCCACACGTCGCCACACGGGGGGCAGGACGAGGTGAGGAACCACACGGTGTGGGTCCCCGACGACAGGTCCACGCTGACCGGCGCCCCGTCCGGCCCGCTGCCTTCGAGCGGCTCCACGACCGACAGGCTACCGGCGAGTCGACCGGCGACCCCGCGCCGTGCAAGTCTGCCCGGGTGAGAATAGGAGTCCTGGGAGGTACCGGCCCGGCCGGACAGGCGGTCGCGGTGCAGTTCGCCGGTATCGGCATCGAGGCGGTCGTCGGCTCGCGCGCCCTTGGCCGGGCCGAAGAGACGGTGGCTTCATTGAGGCAGAGATGGCCGGGCCGGGACCTGCCCCTGACCCCCGGTGAGAACCAAGCGGCGGCGGCCGCCGACCTGGTCGTGGTGGCCACCCCTTGGGACGGCGTCCTCGCCACCGTGGCGCCTCTGGAGGAGACGCTGCGGGGCAAGGTCGTGGTGTCCATGGCCAATGCGCTGACCCGCCTCGGTAGGGAGATGGTGCCGCTGCTGCCCCCGACCGGCTCGATCACAGTGGCGGTGGCCCGGGCCCTGCCCGGTTCGCGCGTGGTCGGAGCGTTCCACCACATGCCGGCCGGACCATGGAGCGATCTGGACCATCCGATGGACGCCGACGTGATGGTGTGCTCCGACGATCGCGCCGCCCAGGACGAGGTGGTGGCCCTCGTCGACCGTCTGCCTGGATTGCGGGGGGTGGCCACCGGCGGGCTCGGCAGCGCGCTGGCCATCGAAGCCCTCACCCCGGCGCTGCTCGAGGTGAACCGGCGCTACAAGACCCACGCCGCGATCCGCTTGACCGGCCTGCCCGGCGGCGACAGTTGAGCAGTATGCGGCTCTACGACACGGCCCGCCGTGAGGTGGTCGAGTTCCAGGCCGGCCCGGTCGTCAAGATGTACACCTGCGGCATCACGCCCTACGACTCCGCCCACCTGGGCCACGCCGCCACCTTTCTCACCTACGACGTGCTGCAGCGCCGGCTGCGGGACCTGGGTCACGAGACGCAGTGCGTACGCAACGTCACCGACGTGGACGACGACATCCTGCGCAAGGCCCGCGATCTCGGCGTGCACTACCTGGATCTGGCCGCCGAGGAGGTGTCTCGCTTCGACGCCGACATGGCCGCCCTGGGCCTGCTGCCCGCCTTCTCGGAGCCCCGGGCCACCTCCGCCATCCCCGACATCCTCGGCTTCATCGGGATGGTGCTCGAGTCGGGTCATGCCTACCGTTCCGGCGGGGCCGTCTACTTCGACGTGTCGTCGTTCGAGGCCTTCGGGCAGGTGAGCGGCTACGACCGGCCCACCATGCTCGAGCTGGCCGCGGAGCGGGGCGGGAACCCCGACGATCCGAACAAGCGCGACCCGCTCGACTTCGTGCTCTGGCAGCCCTCGGCTCCCGACGAACCGTTCTGGGATTCACTGTGGGGGCCGGGCCGCCCCGGCTGGCACATCGAGTGCTCGGCCCTGAGCATGCGCGAGTTGGGGGAGACGATCGACCTGCACGGCGGCGGGTCGGACCTGATATTTCCCCACCACGAGTGCGAGGCGGCCCAGTCGGAGGCGGCCACCGGGTCGGTGTTCGTACGACACTGGATGCACACCGGCATGGTCCGCCTGGACGGAACCAAGATGTCGAAGTCGCTCGGCAACCTGGTCTTCGTCCACGACCTGCTGAAGGAGTGGGACCCGGCCGCCATCCGGCTGTCGATCCTCGGTCACCACTACCGCCGTGATTGGGACTGGCGCCCGGATCTGATGCCCCGGGCAACGGAGCGGCTGCGGGCCTGGCGGGCGGGCGGGGCCGGCGACGGCGCGCTCGAGGAAGTGCGCTCGGCCCTCGATGACGACCTCGACACCGATCGGGCCATCGCTGCCATCGACGTCGCGGTGGCCGGTGGCCGGGGCGGGTCCGAGGCGGCGAAACTGCTCGGCGTGGTGCTCTGAGCACCCCGTATCCTCTAGCGACCATGTCAGAACCCATCTCCGTCGTACTGCCCGACGGCTCGACCCGGGACCTGCCGCCCGGCTCGACCGGCGCCGACCTGGCCGCGTCCATCGGGCGAGGACTGGCCAAGGCGGCTGTCGCGGTCACCGTCGACGGCCGGGAGCAGGATCTCGGCTCACCCCTCGGTGACGGCTCCCACGTGGCCGTCGTCACCGACGCCACCGAGGCCGGCCGCCACATCCTGCGCCATTCGACCGCCCACGTGATGGCCCAGGCCGTCACCGACCTGTGGCCCGGGGCCCACTACGCCATCGGCCCCCCCATCGAGAACGGGTTCTACTACGACTTCGAGCTGCCCGGCGGGGCCCATTTCAGCGACGACGATCTGAGCCGCATCGAGGCCCGGATGCGGGAGATCATCGCCGCCGATCAGCCCTTCATCCGCGAGGAGCACACGGTCGAGGAGGGCCTCGCCCTCTTCGCCGACCAGCCCTACAAGGTGGAGATCATCGAGGGGGTCGACCGGGCGGCCGGCGACGCCGCCGAAGGGGTCGGCGGGGGAGCGGTCAGCGCCTACCGCAACACCGAGGGGTTCGTCGACCTGTGCCGGGGACCGCACGTCGGGTCCACCGGCCGGCTGGGCCACTTCCGCCTGCAGAAGGTGGCCGCCGCCTACTGGCGCGGGGACGAGAGGCAGCCCCAGCTGCAGCGGATCTACGGCACCGCATGGGAGTCCAAGGCGGCGCTCGAAGAGCATCTACATCGCCTGGAGGAGGCGGAGAAGCGCGACCACAGGCGCCTCGGCGCCGAACTGGACCTGTTCCACTTCCCAGTCGAGCTGGGCGGCGGACTGGTCGTGTTCCATCCAAGAGGCGGCCTGGTCCGCAAGCTCATGGAGGACTACTCCCGCGCCGAGCACGAGCGGGCCGGCTACGAGTTCGTCTTCACCCCCCATCTGGCGAAATCCACCCTGTTCGAGATCTCCGGCCATCTGGAGTGGTACGCGGACGGCATGTATCCGCCCATGGAGATGGAGGGCGGCATCTACTACCCCAAGCCGATGAACTGCCCGATGCACATCCTGATCTACAAGAGCCGCCAGCGGTCGTACCGGGAGCTGCCGTTGCGGCTGTTCGAGTTCGGCACCGTGTACCGCTTCGAGCGATCCGGCGTGCTCAACGGGCTCCTCCGGGCGAGGGGTTTCACCCAGGACGACTCGCACATCTTCTGCACACCGGACCAGCTGGCCCCCGAGCTGGCCGACCTCTTGGCCTTCGTCCTGCGCCTGCTGCGCGCCTTCGGCCTGGAGGACTTCGAGGCCGAGCTGGCCACCCGGCCCGACAAGTTCGTCGGGGAGCCCGACGAATGGGAGGTGGCCACCGCGGCTCTTCGCCACGCCCTCGACACGGCCGACCTGCCCTACGTCGTGGCCGAGGGGGAAGGTGCCTTTTACGCCCCGAAGATAGACGTGCACGTGAAAGACGCCATCGGCCGACGCTGGCAGGTGTCCACCCTGCAGGTCGACCTGCAGGAGCCGCAGCGCTTCGACATGGAGTTCGTCGGGTCCGACAACGCCCGCCACCGGCCCTACATGATCCATCGGGCCCTGTTCGGGTCCATCGAACGTTTCTTCGGGATCCTCCTGGAGCACTACGCGGGCGCCTTCCCGACGTGGCTGGCCCCGGTGCAGGCGTCTCTGCTGCCCGTCCGGTCCGATCATCAGGCCTACGCCGATCAGGTCGCGGCCGAGCTGCGCGGCGGCGGCCTGCGAGTCGAGGTGGTGGCGGCCGACGAGGGCCTCGGGGCCCGTATCCGCAAGTCCAAGCTCGAGAAGGTCCCTTACGTGCTGGTCGTCGGCGACGAGGACGTGGCCGCCGGCACGGTCGGGGTGAACGCCCGGGGCGACCAGGCGGCCCGGCGGGGGGTCGCGGTCAGCGAGTTCGTCGCCGCGGTGGGCGCCGAGGTCGAAGGCCACGCCCTCAGCCGGTGAGCCGGCTCGACCGGCTTTGGGCCGGGTGGCGCGGCGAGTACGTGGAGGGGCTGACCGGAGAGGCCGCGCCTGCGGCCGCCCCGGAGGGCTGCATCTTCTGCGCCATCCTGGCCGGCGACGCGCCGGACGAGGAGACCTACGTACTGTGGCGGGATCCCTCCGGGCTAGCCGCCGCCATCCTCAACGCCTACCCCTACGGCAGCGGGCACCTCATGGTGATGCCGGTCCGCCACTGCGCCTCTCCCGAGGATCTGTCGGGCCAAGAGGGCGTGGCGCTGTGGGCCGCCATCACCGATGCGGTGCGGGCGGTGCGCCGGGCCTACTCACCCGACGGGCTCAACGTGGGAGCCAACCTGGGTCGGGCGGCGGGGGCCGGGATTCCGGACCACCTGCACATGCACGTGCTGCCCCGATGGTCCGGCGACACCAACTTCATGACCGCGGTCGCCGAGACCCGGGTGCTACCGGAGCCCCTCCATGTCACCTACGGCAAACTCCGGGCCACCTGGCCGCGCTGAGCGGGCCGGGGGTTCATTCCGAGGAGCGGGTGACCGACGCCCACAGATTCTGAGGGAGGGCATCGTAGTGGTCGTGCTCGGCACGGAAACGGCCCCGCCCCCCGGTCAGCGAGCGCAGGTCGATGGCGTAGCGCAGGATCTCCGACGTGGGGACCAAAGCGGAAACGACCGAACCGCCCTCGGCGTCGTTCTCCGTGCCCTGCACCCGGCCACGGCGGCTGTTGAGGTCGCCCATCACGTCACCCTGGTAGGCCGCCGGCACCCGGACCTCCAGGCGTGACACCGGCTCGAGCAGGGTGGGCTGCGCTTTTTCCAGGGCCTCCCGGAACGCCAGGGACCCGGCCATCTTGAAGCTCATCTCCGACGAATCGACGGAGTGGAATTTCCCGTCGTACAGCGTCACCGACACGTCGACCACCGGCCACCCGTGCACGCCGCCGGCCGCCATGGCCTCCTCGATGCCCTTCTGCACCGCCGGGATGAACTGGCGGGGGATGGCGCCCCCCACGATCTCGTCGACGAACTCGAACCCGCCGCCGCGCTCGAGCGGCTTCATACGGATGTTGCACACGCCGAACTGGCCGTGGCCACCGCTCTGCTTTTTGTGCTTGCCCTCCGCCTCGGCCGAGCCGGTGACGGTCTCCCGGTAAGGGACCACGACCGCCTCGGTCTCGACCTCCACCCCGAACTTTCGGGCCAGCCGCTCGGTGACGATGGCCAGGTGGGTCTCGCCACTGCCGCCCAGCAACGTCTGGTGGGTCTCGTCGTCGCGGCGCACGACCAGGACCGGGTCCTCGTCCTGCAGGCGGTGCAGGGCGGTCATCAGCTTGTCCTCGTCGCCTTTGGACCGGGGCCTGATACCGATCTGCAGGGCCGGCTCGGGGATCTCCACCGCAGGCAGGGCGACCGGCGTCCCCTTGGGGGCGAGGGTATCTCCGGTCTGCACGTCGGGCAGCTTGGCCACCGCCCCCAGGTCGCCGACCGAAAAGCCGTCGCAGGGGATCTGCTCCTTGCCCCGCAACGTGAACAGGCCGTGCAGGCGTTCGTCGACGTGGCTGCGGGAGTTGACCAGCACCTGGTCGTTGGCCACCGAGCCCGACACCACCTTGAACAGGCTGATCTTGCCCACATGGCGGTCCACGACCGTCTTCCAAACCCACGCCAGGGGCGCGCCGTCGGGGTCGGGGGCGACCTCGGTCACCGTGTCACCGGCCTCCACCACGAGCGGTGGCCGGTCGAGCGGGCAGGTGCCGATCTCGCAGATGAAGGTGGCCAGCCGGTCGATGGCCACCTCCTTGGTGGCCGACCCGCACAGCACCGGGAAGACC
>JAKBAX010000125.1 GCA_021808785.1 Actinomycetes bacterium
CCCCCATGTCGGCCACCGCCAGGCCAGAGAGGCCGGACAGGCCAGCAGAGCCGGACAGGCCAGCGACAAGCAGATCGCTCACCGCCCCACCCCACTCCACAGACGGGAGCCACACCTGTCGGCTCTGCATCACCGCGGCGCGGGCCACCCTGGACAACCGGGCCAGATGCGGCCCCAGCCGCTCACCTTCCCAGCGCACCACCGACCGCTCGGAGGACAACACCACGATCCGGTCCACCCCCAACTCGGTCAGCTTCTGCACCGTCCAATCCGGCCGGTCCCCTTTGACCGGCACGAACCCGACGGAGAGGACCGGTAGCCGCGGCGGGTCGACGTCGACATCGCCGGCCGGCTCCAGCCCCGAGCCGCCCGACCACACGCAAGGCCGGAAGCCACCCCGGCCGTCGGTGGTCCCGACCGCCTCGCCGGGCCGCAACCGCAGCACCGCCTTCAGGTGGTGGGCGTCCTCGGGGTCGAGAACGGGGTGGTCCAGGTCGCCAACCACGACATGGGCGGCAGCCCCGCCCTCACCAGCGCCGGCGCCAGCCACCGCCGACCCCCGGGACCGGCCTACTTGAACGCGCCCCTGAGTTTCGACATGAGCCCGGCATCAGGGGCCGCCACCGGCTCACCCCGCAACTCGGCCAGCCGGCGCAACAGGTCGTCCTGCTCCTTGCTCACGTCGGTGGGGGTGTCGACCACCACCGACACGATCAGGTCGCCCCGGCCCCGACCCTGCAGAATCGGAACCCCCTTGCTCCGCAGCCGGATCTCCCGGCCGCTCTGGGTGCCCGACGGGATGATCAACTCCTCTTCGCCGTCCAGGGAGGCGAACGGGACGGTCACCCCCAGGGCGGCCTGGGTCATGGCCACGTGGACCACGGCCAGCAGGTCGGTGCCGCTGCGGGTCAGCACCGTATGGGGCCGGACCCGCAGGTGGACATAGAGGTCGCCGGGGGGGCCGCCCCGCATGCCCCCCGCCCCCCGTCCGGGCAGGCGCAGCGTCGACCCCTCGTCCACACCGGCCGGCACATCCACCACGAACGACCGCTCCTCCCGCTTGCGTCCCTCGCCCCGGCAGTCGGCACAGGGCGATGTGACCTCCTCGCCGGTTCCCCCGCAGCGGTGACAGGGGGTGGCCGTGACCATCTGGCCCAGGAATGACTGGCGGACCCGCCGCAACTCCCCGGTACCGCCGCACTCCCGACAGCTGACCGGGGTGGTGCCGGGCCGGGCGCCGGTGCCCAGGCAGGTCTCGCAGGTCTGGGGAAGGCGGACGGAGATCTCGTGCTGGACGCCGAACACGGCCTCGGCGAAGTCGATGACGATGGTCGCCTCGGCGTCCTCCCCCTTGCGGGGGCCGGTGCGGGCCCGGGCCCCGCCGCCGGAGCTGCCGCCGAAGAAGGCATCGAAGAGGTCCCCGAAGCCGCCCGCCCCGAAGGGGCTGCCGGCGCCGAAGGGGTCGGCCCCGCCACCCCCGCTGCCGCGCCGGCCGGCTGGCCCGAACATGTCGTACTGCCGGCGCCGCTCGGGGTCGCGGAGGGTCTCGTAGGCCAGGTTGACGGCCTTGAAGCGCTCCTCGGCGGTCGGGTCGTCGGGATTGGCGTCGGGGTGCAGCTCCCGGGCCAGGCGCAGGTACGCCTTTTTGATCTCGTCTGGGGAGGCGTTCTTGGAGACGCCGAGCAGCGCGTAGAAGTCGTCGTTGGCGGCCACTGGGAGGGCCCTACCTTTCCTCTGAACCCTTGCTCAACGCCTGACCCAGACGCCGGCTCACCACCGCCACGGCGGCGAGGGTCTGTTCGTAATGCATGCGGGTCGGTCCCAGTATGCCGACCGTTCCGGCCGGTTCCCCCTCGATCTCATAAGGGGCGACCACGATCGAGCAGTCCGACAGCGGCTGGACCCCCAGCTCGCCGCCGATGGCCACCGTCAGGCCCCGGTCCAGCACGTCCTTGACCAGGCTGACGAGCACGTACTGCTGCTCCAGGATGCCGAGCACCTGGCGGATGGTCCCTACCGCGTCGAACGCGGCCGCCATGCGGGCCGCCCCGCCGATGAACACCTGCGGCTGGTACTCGGGCTCCTCCCCGGGCAGCAGCGAGCGCACTGCGGCGGCCACCACCCGATCGACATCGGGGACCTCCGAGTCGGGAAGACGCAACGAGGTGCCGAAGATCTCACCGACCAGGTGGGAGGCCAGGCGGGCCGACGCGGCCCCCACGACCATTTCGTCGGCGTCCTCGGCCAACTCCAGGGTCCGCTTCTCGATGGCCCCGCTGGCCAGGACCACGACCGCCAGGACCACCCGGGGAGCCAGGACCACGAGCTGCACGGAACGGATGCGGGCCGGGTCCTCGGCGTCGCGGACCACCACGGCGGCGTAGTCGGTCAGCCCGGCCAGGAAGCGGGACGTGTCGGAGAGCATGCGCTCGAGCTCACCGTGGGCCCGGTTGAAGAAGGTGCGGACCTGCTGGTTCTGGGAGGCGTCCAGCCGGCCGGTGGGGGTGAGGGAGTCCACGAAGAAGCGGTAGCCCTTGTCTGTCGGGATGCGTCCGGCACTGGTGTGCGGCTGGGCCAGGTAGCCGTCGCGCTCGAGCGCCCCCATCTCGTTGCGGACGGTGGCCGACGACACCGACAGCCCGGGGACGCGCGCCACCGACGCCGAGCCGACTGGTTGCGCCGTCTCGATGTACTCCTCCACCACAGCCCGGAGGATGGCAGCCTTACGATCGTCGAGCATTGCTGGCACTCAACGATACCGAGTGCCAAGGTGATAGGCGCGGCTGGTCCGGGGAGGTAGATATTCGGGATGGACCCGGTGCATCTGGGGGGACGGACGCTGAACCGGCTCGGCATGTCCGTGGCCCGACTACGCGGCGTGGGCATGTGGGGGGAGCCGGTCCAGCGGGGCCGGGCCATCGCCACCATAAGGCGGGCCCTCGATCTCGGGGTCGAGATCATCGAGGTGCCGCTGCCTTTCGGGCCGTTCGCCGACGTGGTCCGTGACGCCGCGGTGGCCGACGTGTTCGTGGTGGCCCGCCTCACCGGGCCGGTCCATGACGTGGCCGTGCTGCGCCAGAGGCTGGGCCGCCTGCCCGACCTGCTGCTGGCCCACGAACACCTGCTGGACGACATGGTCGAGTGGCCGGTCCGCCTCGGCGCGGTGGTGGGGCCGCGAGCCCGTTACCCGATATTCGACCACCAGCTGGGAGCGGTGCGGGGCCCCTACCCGGCGGTGCGGAGCATGGTGGAGTGGTGCGAGGCCCGGGCCATCCCGTACATGGCCCCGTCCGTGTCCATCCTGGCCGCGGGCCGCCACACCGTGGCCCTGCCGGCGCCGGCCAGCCCGGCCGAGGTTGAGCGGCTCTACGCCGACCCGCCCCCTATTCCTCCAACCGCAGAGCCTGGATGAACGCCTCCTGCGGCACCTCCACCCGCCCGATATTTTTCATCCTCTTCTTGCCTTCCTTCTGCTTCTCCAGCAGCTTGCGCTTGCGGGTGATGTCACCGCCGTAGCACTTGGCCAGCACGTCCTTGCGCTTGGCCTTGACCGTCTCCCGGGCGATGATGCGACCGCCCACCGCGGCCTGTATGGGCACGTCGAACATCTGCCGGGGAATCAGGCCCCGGAGCCGCTCGGTCATCCGGCGCCCGTACTCCTGAGCCTCGCTGCGGTGCACGATGGCGGAGAAGGCGTCCACCGGCACCCCGTTGAGCAGCACGTCGATCTTGACCAGCTCGGCGGCGTTCCATCCGGCCGGCTCGTAGTCGAGCGACGCGTAGCCCTTGGTGCGGCTCTTCAGCGCGTCGAAGAAGTCGATCACCACTTCCGCCAGCGGGATGCGGTACACCAGCTCGAGGCGCTCGGGCGACAGGTACTCCATGCGCACCATCTCGCCCCGGCGGGTCTGGCACAGGTCCATCAGCGTGCCGGTGTACTCGGTCGGGGTGAGGAGGGTGGCCTGCAGGTAGGGCTCCTCGATGGATTCGAGATTCTGCGGCTCGGGCATCTCCGAGGGGTTGTGCACCTCGACGGTCGAACCGTCGGTCAGGTGGGCCCGGTACTCGACCGACGGGGCGGTGGCGATGAGCGACAGGTCGAACTCACGCTCCAGTCGTTCCCGCACGATCTCCATGTGCAGCAGGCCGAGGAAACCGCAGCGGAAGCCGAATCCCAGCGCCCCCGACGTCTCGGGCTCGTAGGTGACCGACGCGTCGTTGAGGCGCATCTTCTCGAGCGCCTCCCGCAGGTTGGCGAAGTCGTCACCCTCCACCGGATAGAGCCCGCAGAACACCATGGGCTTGGGGTCCTGGTAGCCCTCCAGCGCCTTCTCGGCCGGTCGGGCGGCGTCGGTGATGGTCTCGCCCGAGCGGGCCTCGCCCACATCCTTGATCCCGGCGATCAGGTAGCCGACCTCGCCGGGGCCGAGCTCGGCGACGGCGACGGGGACCGGGGTGCGCACCCCGATCTCCTCCACGTCGTGGGTGCGCCCGGCCTGCATGAAACGGAGGCGGCCCCCCGACCCGAGGCGGCCGTTGACCACCCGGACCGCGCTGACCACGCCCCGGTACTGGTCGTAGTAGGAGTCGAAGATGAGGCCCTGCAGCGGCTGGGCGGGGTCGCCCTGGGGGGCCGGTATGCGCTCCACGACGGCGTCGAGCAGATCGGCCACCCCGGCGCCCGTCTTGGCCGAGATGCGCAGGATCTCGTTGGCCGGCACGCCCAGGACCTTCTCGATCTCCGCCGCGTAGCGGTCGGGGTCGGCCGCCGGCAGGTCGATCTTGTTGAGGGCGGCCACGATCTCGAGGTCGTGCTCGAGCGCCTGGTAGGCGTTGGCCAGGGTCTGGGCCTCGATACCCTGGGCCGCGTCGACGAGCAGGACCACCCCTTCGCACGCGGCCAGGCTGCGGCTCACCTCGTAGCCGAAGTCGACATGTCCGGGGGTGTCGATCAGATGGATGGTGTGGCCCTTCCACTGCACCCGCACGTTCTGGGCCTTGATGGTGATGCCCCGCTCCCGCTCGATGTCCATCGAGTCCAGGTACTGCTCCCTCATGTCGCGCGCGTCGACCGCGCCGGTCAACTCGAGGATGCGGTCGGACAGCGTGGACTTCCCGTGGTCCACGTGGGCGACGATGCTGAGGTTGCGGATGTGGTCGAGGTTCATGCGGAAAAAGGGGGGAGCGGGCGCGCCGGTACAGCACCAGTGTGGCTCACCCCTGCGCGAGTGGCTGAACGCATAGGGTTTCGCCGTGGCCCCGATCAACTACGAGCCCGTCATCACGGTATCGGCTACCTACGGCGCCGGCGGCAGCATCATCGCCCCCCGCCTGGCGTCGGAGATGGGACTGCCCTTCGTCGACCGGCTCATCAGCGCCGATGCCGCCACCCACCCCGAGGCCCCCAGCTCCCAGGAAGGGCTGGTCAAGGGCGAGCAGGAGTCCACCCCCACCGGGCGCTTCCTCAGCTACTTCGCCCGGGCCGCCACCGTGGGGGCCGTCATCGGCCCGGAGCCCGACCTGCAAGACGACGACGACATCCGGGCCCGGACCGAGGCGGCCCTGCGACCGGTGGCCGCCGGCGACCCGGCGGTGGTCCTGGGCCGGGCCGCGGCCATCGTGCTGGCCGGGCGACCCCGCGCCTTCCACGTGCGCCTGGACGGCCCGCTCGACCGGCGCATCGCCTGGGCCGCCCCCCACGAGCAGCTGGACCTGGAGGCGGCCAAGCGGCGCCAGGCCGAGACCGACCGGGCCCGCACGTCGTTCGTCAAGCGGCTGTACCGCAAGGATCCGGCCGACCCCTCGCTGTACCAGCTGATCATCGATCCGACGGCCATCGGTGTGGACGCCGCGGTAGAGGTGATCGAACTGGCGGCCCGAGCATTCTTCGAGGTCACCGCCTCCCCCACGGCCGGCCGCTGAGACCGGCGAACATGCTGCTCGACCGGCCGGCCAGATGGGTGCTCGATCACATCGACACCTGGCACTCATTGGCCGTGTGGCCGCTGCTCATGACCTACCGGCTGACCGACCAGCAGTCGGTGATCGACATCGACTGCGAGAAGTGGGCCGAGCTGCTGTGGCTGGCTCCTGAGCAGCGCTCCCGGCTGCTCGGCCGGTTCCTCTTCGCCTTTGCCGAGTTCCGGTCCGTCTACTACCACCGCCTGGCTGCGGGCAATCCCGCTGGCGCCCTGGCCGGGCGGCTGGCCGCCCACCTGTGGCGCGGGGTACCCGGCCTGGACCTGAGCGGCACCCCGATCGGGCCCGGACTTTTCGTCTCTCATGGCCAGGGGACCATCCTCTCGGCGGAACGCATCGGCGCCAACCTGCAGGTGCACCAGGGGGTGACTGTGGGCTGGGACTACCGCGGCGAGCGCCGCCCGGTGATCGGCGACGACGTGTTCATCGGGGCCGGGGCCAAGGTGCTCGGGGCGGTCACCATCGGTGACGGGGCCCGGATCGGCGCCAACGCGGTGGTGGTGCGCGACGTGCCGGCCGGGGCCACCGCGGTGGGGATCCCGGCCCGGCTGCTGGTGCCTGAAGCCTCCTGCTAACATCTCCAGGTTCCCGATCGGAGTGACGAGCAGTGGCCAATATCAAGAGTCAGATCAAGCGCAACCGCACCAACGAAGCCGCCCGCGTCCGTAACAAGGCGGCCCGGTCGGAGGTCAAGACCCGGATCAAGACGGCCGTCGCCGCCGCGACCGACAGCTCCGAGACCGCAGCGGACGATCTGCGCCTTGCGGTCAAGAGACTGGACAAGGCGGCCGCCCGGGGCATCATCCACAAGAACCAGGCCTCCAACCGCAAGTCCCGCCTGGCCAAGCGCATCAACGCGCTGACTGCGGATTCCTCCGACAGCTGAACGGCGCTTCCGAGCGCGGACCGCATCAGGGGGGTAAAGTCCTTTCCGGGCGGCGAGGGAATACGCCCAGGGGCAGTAGGGGCTATTGGACAGATCGAGATTCCGGGATGTCATCGCCGGTGCCAGGGAAGCCGACCGGCGCTCGCTGGGCGAGTTGTACGCCAGCTACAACCCCATGCTGGTCCGCTTCATGCAGGCCCAGGCCCCCGGCTACGACGAGGACCTGGCCCAGGATACCTGGCTCGCCGTCGCCGGCGACCTGCACCGCTTCGACGGCGACGAGCGGGCCTTCCGTATGGCCCTGTTCGCCGAGGCCCGCGACCAGATCGAGGGTTTCAGGAAGTCGGCCCACCGGCGGGCGGCCCGGCCGGTACCGCCTCACTCACTGGATTCTCTGCGCACCGTGACCGTCGGCGACGCATTGGTGGCTGACGCCGGGCTGGCCGAGAAGCTCGAGGGCCTGAAGCCCCTGCACGCCGAGATACTCCTCCTTCGGGTAGTGGCGGGATTCACCGCGGAGGAGACGGGAGCCCTGCTCGGCAAGAGTCCGGTTCAGATAAGGGTCACGCAGCATCGCGTCCTGCGCCAACTGGCCCGTCGCCTCGACCAGCCGAGCAGCGCCCGTTGACGTCTGTCGCGACCTCTACCCCGATTCGTCGGCGACGCGTGACACAGACTGCTTGTATCAGGCCGTAGCGGACCGGGCGCCCCGACCGCGACCACCGTCGAGGCGCGCCTGACGCCACGCCTCGCGTCTCGCGGTCGAAATCAGCCACGCGCCCAACGAGTCGGCATCCAGCCGCTCGAGATGATCGAGGCAGCGCAGCCAAGTAATACGACACGCGGCCCGGGTCGGGACGGAATCCGATCCGACGCACGACGCCGCAGCCCAGACCGCGCCGGAAAACGCGCCCACGATGGTCTCCCAAGCCGCGTACTCACCTCTGGCGGCCGCCCTCACCGTCGCATCACTGACCAAGGTGCCCGTACCGGCGTTCGGATGTCGTGCCATCGCAGTGCCCCTTCCAACCCCCCCCATGATTAGAAGGCTCACAGGTTATCCGCAAGAGCCGTGGGACCTTCTCCCGCTCAATATTCGATAAACAAGCGCAGCGCGGCCGAGCGGAACCGCCGAAATTCGACGCCGATTCGCATTCGGGGTGATGAGACCGACGTGACCGGGTTTCTCCGGCTACCTCCCCGTACAAACCTCCCCAATTGCTCGCAAATGGAGAGAAGCGATCAAGAACCAGTCCCAACAGCACCGGCACCGACTCCCGGGCGCGGGCCGCGGGAACCAGTGTGATCCGGTTGAATATCCCCAGCCCCGCATGGTCATCATCCACAGGATCGACGGTGGCCGACGGGATGGGATGGGCGGAGGCGGTCCAGCCCAACGGGCCCGGCCCGACCGGCCCCGGTGCCGGGCGACGACTCCTTCCCAAATCCTCTCCGGCCGAGTACGCTCTCGTCAGCACAAGCGTTGTAGGCGGCAGCCTCGGCTTTGAAAACCCGCTTGGCCGAAAGGCGCGGGCGGGTGATGTCCCGGGAGGCGGGTAGAAGCGCAGGGTGTCAGTAGATAGAGAGAGCCAGTCACAGGTGCCGCCCGATCAGATACCGGTCGCAACTGCGTCCGATCCACCTCCCGACGTGGTGGAACAGGCCAAGGCCACCTTCGGCCACAGCCCTCGCCGAGAAGTTGCGATACTCGCATTCGATTCCCTCCTCGACGGGCATGGCAGGCCGGAGGACCATCGGCTCCGGTTCGACCACCCGCGGCTGAGCCTCGACCTCCATGTGGCTCTGGTCGGTCCGAGGGCCCAGCTCGACGGCTCGGTCTGCCCCAGGCTCTGCGACCGGGTTCACCTTCATCGCGACGACGCCGATGGCGTTGTCTCCAAGACGATTGTCGACGGCTCATTCGCCTTCGAATCCGTAGAGAGGGGCCTGGTCCGCCTCTCACTGGACCCTGACGACGACAGACCGGCGATCTGGAGCGACTGGTTCCGTCTCTGACCGGCCGAGAAGCTGTATCAATTGCCGTATCAACGACGACCCCAACTGTCTCTCTGAGTCGAGCGCTAGAGTCCGCCGCAGGAGAAGGGGCCTCATGGAAGCAACGTTCGCGGCGTCGGCACAGTCCGACCTCGAGTACATAGTGCAACGGCGTCACACCCCACCGGCCCCGGCCCGCCGGACCGCCCACCGCAACGACGCCATAGACGGAGCGGCCCTCACCTTCCTCGTGCAGGCGGCCGCCGGCGGTGATCAGTCGGCGTGGAACATCCTGGTCGAGCGCTTCGCGTCCACAGTGTGGGCCATTGCCCGTGGCCACCGCCTCAACTCGGCCGACGCGGCCGACGTGTTCCAGACGACCTGGCTGCGGCTTCTCGAACACCTCGACCGGATCGAGCATCCCGAGCGGGTCGGCGCCTGGCTGGCCACGACGGCCCGACGAGAGTGTCTCCGGTTGCTTCGCATGGCCGGCCGGCAGGTCCCCAACGGTGATGACTTCGACGTGCTTCCCGATCCATCGTCGAACCGTTCCCCCGATCGCGATCTGGTCACTAATGAGCGTCGTGAGCTGGTCAACCAGCTCGTCGACCAGCTCCCGGCTCGCTCCCAACTGCTGCTTCGGCTCCTGAGCGCCGATTCCCCTCTCAGCTACAGGGAGATCAGCGAAGCCCTCAGCATGCCGATCGGCAGCATCGGACCGACCCGGGCCAGAGCCCTCGAACAGCTGCGTCGTATCGCACTCGCCTCGGGGCTCGACTTGGAAGACGTGTTCGTCGCTTGAGCTGACGCCGTCCGATTCACATTTCGCAGGTATTTCCCCGGCCGTCCGATCCTCTTGGTAGCCGATGCAATCTCACCGCCTGATGCTGCCAGCCGAAGATGCCGGTGACGCCCCGTGTGAGAGCCCGTGGCCGTGATGCGTCGACGTCTTCCGTCACCGATCCGCCCGTTCGACCTGGCACCAGCAGGAGTGGTCGAGGCGGCCAAGCGCATCTTCGCCATGGTGTGGCCGGGCCCCAGGCATGCGCCCGACCCTATGGCACGCGTACATCAAGCCTTTGGCTCCGTCACCTCCGACGACAGTGGCAACGGATCCGCCGGCCCGGTCGCCCGGCGCTGCGACCACGCCGCGGCTCCCGAGCTCCTCTGATTCCCTAGCCGGGGCGAATCAGCCCAAACCGGTAGCCAAGATGTCACCGCAGACGGGAGTCGTGATGGTGACGACCGCCTTCTCCGGAGTCAGCACCTCCCACGACTATCAACGAGGATGCCAACGGTGGCGAGTACTGGCGGGTGGACAATGATGCCTGCTCCGACTCGCCCGGCCCTCAGACGCTGTATGTGGGCAATCAGTCCAACTGGTACGCAGTATCGGATCAACCCAATATCGGGGGCCAGGTCGAGACCTATCCCAATACCGAAATACGACGTCGGCGGAGGGGCCAATGGCTCAGGAGTCGCCACCGCCCCAATCAACTCGCCCAGCTAACGTCACGTCCACCTTCTCCGAAGCCTTCCCTCCGCCGGCACCTGGGACGCCGGGTACGACCTCTGGACCGGCAACTGGACCAACGAGACGATGATCTGGAATCAGTGGGCCGGCTCCCCGCCGTACTGGGCCGGTGTGATGATGTTCTTCCGCGACAGCCAAGTCAGCTCGGGATCGGTCGACCTTTCTGGCCGCTTTCCAGTGGGAGGTGGCCCACGGATACGCCGGCGCCGGCGACATCCCCACCCAGTTCGAGTACGGAGTGGAGATCTGTGCCACCAATGGAACCGAGACCTTCCCCTGACCGGACTGACCTTCGGCGTCAGCTAGACGAATCCGTGCCCTTTGATACAGCTTTTGATACCGGCCCATTTGGAGGTTGTTCGCCGGGAAGAATTCATTTGATACGTGACATAACCCGCGGCATACGCGCCAGGCGACTGCTACCTTCTTCTTCTCAGCATCAGGTTGTCAGTAGCCGCCTCCAAATGCACAGAGGTCGGCTTCAGCGATCCGGGAACCGTACAGAGAGGCTCGATGGCCGAGTTCGCCTCATCCAGCAGATCACGCTCCCGCGGGTGGCGGCGATGGCTCGCGCCCGTAGCGGTGGCGGCAACGGCCTTGCTCGCGGCGACGCTCCTCGTCCCCTCGGCCCGTGCATCCGCGGCTCTGGTCGTGATCGCCACCGATGACTTCAACCGGGCCAACGGGTCCCTCGGCTCCGCCTGGACCGCCACCTCCGACGGAGCCATGGTCATCTCCAACGACATGGTCGCCGGCGCCACCAGCACCAACACCGGAGACATCCGAACCGGCGAAACCTACCCCTCCGACCAGTACTCCCAAATCCAAGTCACCACCACACCCACCGGCGGCAACTGGATAGCCGCCGCCGTCAGACTCCAGAACAACGGGCAGAACGGCTACGTCGGACTGTACTTCGCCAACTTCGGCAACCCCGAGCTCATGCTCTTCAAACGATCCAACGGCAACTGGACCCAGCTCGGCACCACCTACCCCAGCGGAACCCTGACCGCCGGCACCACCATCACCGTCAGCGCCGCCGGTTCCACCATCACCGTGGCCGACAACACCACCACCGCCATCACCGCCAGCGACCCCACCTACAGCGGCGGCGCCCCCGGCATCATGGCCGACGGCACCTCGACCGCCGACAACTGGTCCGGAGGCAGCGTCACCAACACCACCAACACAACCACCACCGTCCCACCCACCACCACGACCACCACCACCAGCACCGTCCCGACCACCACCACGACCACCACCGTCCCGACCACCACCACGACCACCACCGTCCCGACCACCTCCACCACCGTGGCGGCCGGGACCGGCACCACCTCGGGACTGACCCAGATCGCCACCGATGACTTCAACCGGGCCAACGGGTCCCTCGGCTCCGCCTGGACCGCCACCTCCGACGGAGCCATGGTCATCTCCAACGACATGGTCGCCGGCGCCACCAGCACCAACACCGGAGAC
>JAKBAX010000126.1 GCA_021808785.1 Actinomycetes bacterium
CCTGGTCGGGGTCCGGGTGCTGGTGGAGTCGGTCAAGGACTGCTGGGCCGCCCTGGGCGCCATCCACGGGGCGTGGACGCCGGTGCCGGGCCGGTTCAAGGACTACGTCAACACCCCCAAGTTCAATCTCTACCAGTCACTGCACACCACTGTCGTGGGGCCCCAGGGCAAGGCCCTCGAGGCCCAGATCCGCACCTACGAGATGCACCGCCGGGCCGAATGGGGCATCGCCTCCCACTGGGGCTACAAGGAGAAGGCGTCGGCCTCCGACGTGGCCTGGCTCCAGCGCATCGTCGACTGGCAGGCCGAGAGCACCGACCCGTCGGAGTTCCTGGAGACCCTCAAGCTGGACCTCGACACCGACGAGACCTACGTGTTCACCCCCAAAGGCGACGTGGTCTCGCTCCCGCTCAACGCCACCCCCATCGACTTCGCCTACTCCATCCACACCGAGGTGGGCCACCGTTGCATCGGGGCCAAGGTAAACGGGCGGCTGATCCCCCTCGACTCGCGCCTCTCCTCGGGCGACACGGTGGAGATCTTCACCTCCAAGGTGCCCTCGGCCGGCCCCAGCCGGGACTGGCTGAAGATCGCGGTCAGCCCCCGGGCCCGCAACAAGATCCGCCAGTGGTTCAGCCGGGAGCGGCGCGAGGACGCCATCGAGACCGGCAAGGAGGAGCTGATCAAGGCCCTCCGCAAGGAAGGGCTGCCGGTCCAGCGCCTGACCAACTCGCCGCTGCTGGTCCAGGTGGCCGAGGCGCTCAACTACGCCGATCTCGACGCCCTGCACGCGGCGGTGGGGGAGAGCCACGTGTCGGCCCAGTCGGTGGCCCAGCGGGTGGCCCGGGAGCTGCGCGGCGGCGATCACGAGGACCAGCTGCCGAGCACCGCCCGCCAACCGCGGCGGGGGGTCGGCAACCGCCGTGGGGTCGGGGTCCATGTGGAGGGCCTCGACGACCTCATGGTGCGGCTGTCGCGCTGCTGCACCCCGGTGCCCGGCGACGAGATCATCGGTTTCGTCACCCGGGGCCGCGGCGTCAGCGTGCACCGCAGCGACTGCTCCAACGCGGCCTCCTTGGCATCGGGCGACGTGGGCCGCATGATCGAGGTGGAGTGGGACCGCGAGAGCACCGGCAGCTTCGTGGCCGCCATCGAGCTCAAGGCCCTCGACCGCACCCGCCTCGGAGTAGATGTCTGGAAGGTCATCTCCGACAACCACCTCAACATCTTGCGCAGCGACTCGCTCACCGGGGCCGACCGGGTCAGCCGCATGCGATTCGAGTTCGAGCTGGCCGATCCGGCCCACCTGGACTCCCTGCTGTCGTCGCTCAAGCGCATCGACAGCGTCTACGACGCCTACCGGGTGCTGCCGGGGCGCGGCTGACCGGCAAAAAGGCGCCGGCCCCCGTCGCTCCACCCCGGTAGTCTCGGGCGGCCATGGCACGTCACACGGGCCCCTCGAACGGGGCCGAACTGCGCCACCCCCCCGGGACCTTCGACGTCATGCCGGCCGAGTCCGGCGCCTGGCAGCACGTGCTGGCCACCTTCGCCCGGGTCGTGTCGGGCGCCGGGTACGGCCTGATCCTCACGCCCACCTTCGAGGACATCGGGGTGTTCCAGCGCATCGGGGCGTCGACCGACGTGGTCCGCAAGGAGATGTACGACTTCGTGGACAAAGGGCAGCGCCACGTGGCTCTGCGCCCGGAGCAGACGGCGTCGGTGGTGCGGGCGTTCATCCAGCACCGCCCGACCACCCCCTGGAAAGCCTGGTACGCGGGATCGCAGTTCCGCTTCGAGAGGCAGCAGGCGGGCCGCTACCGGGAGTTCCACCAGGTCGGGGTCGAGGCCTTCGGCAGCGCCGACCCCGACCTCGACGTCGAGGTCATGGCCCTGGCCTGGGAGTTCTACCGGGCCCTCGGCATCACCCGCATGGACCTGCTCGTCAACTCCCTGGGCGACAGCCGCTGCCGTCCCGCCTACCGCCGCCTGCTCGTCGAGTACCTCCTGGCTCACCAGGGGGACCTCTGCGACGAGCACCGCGACCGCATCGAGGACAATCCGCTGCGGATCCTCGACTGCAAGCGACCCGGGTGCCGCTCGGTGGCCGAGGGCGCCCCCCGCCAGGTCGACCACTTGTGCGACGAGTGCGCGGCCCACTTCGGCCGGGTGGTCGAAGGGCTGGCCGCTTTGTCCATACCCTTCACCCTCCAGCCCACCCTGGTGCGGGGCCTCGACTACTACACCAGGACCACCTTCGAGTACGCCGGCACCGGGCTGGAATCGGCCCAGAACGCCCTGGGTGGCGGTGGGCGCTACGACGGGCTGGTCGCCGCCATGGGCGGCCCCGATACCCCGGCGGTGGGCTTCGCCCTCGGCATGGAGCGCATCCTGCTGGCCCTCGATGCCGAGCAGGTCGCCCTCGCCGGCGGGGCCCGGCTGGACGCGTTCGTGGTGGACTTCGCCGGCGGAACAGTGGCGCGCGACCTCACCGCCCGCCTCCGGGTGGCCGGGTTCCGGGTGGACCGCAGCTTCGACGGGCGCTCGCCGAAGGCCCAGTTCAAAGCGGCCGACCGCTCCGGGGCCCGGCTGGCCCTGGTCGTCGGGCCCGACGAGGCGGCCGCCGGCACCGTTGGCATCAAGGACCTGCAGGCGGCCGCCGAGCAGGTCACCGTCGGTATGGAAGAGATCGTTCCCGAGCTGTCGCGCCGCCTAGGCTGAGTCCCTTGAGCGCTGCGGCCGTAGCCCTGACCGTCATATCGACCGCCATCGTGCTGACCCTCCTCGGGGCCGCCCTGTCGCTGCGCCGCAGCGCCCGGGAGCTGCGCCTGCTCGTCGAGGAGATGTCCGATCACGCCAGCACCGTGATCGGCGAGGCGGAGGACACGATCGCCCGGGCCCGCGGCGAGCTGCAACGGGTGGACGATCTGGTCGGCTCGGCCGAGGCCATCACCGAGACGGTGGGATCGGCGTCGCGGGTGGCCCATGCGGTGCTGGCCGCTCCGCTCATCAAGATCCTGGCCTTCGGGACCGGCACCGCCCGGGCCGGGCGGCGGATGCGGGGGCCGATCCGATGAGAGGGACTGCCTGATGTTGAAACGGGCCCGGTGGCTGACCACCGGCGCTGCCGTGGGCTTCGGCGGCTCCCTGTGGCTGCAGCGCAAGCTCCGCATCGCGGCCAGCCGCTACCGGCCCGTCGGGGTGGCCGGGGCTGCGGCGTCGCGCGCCCGGGAGGCGCTCGAGGAGGGGCGGGCGGCCATGAAGGAGCGGGAGGCCGAGCTGCGCGGCGATACCGGCAAGCGACGCGGCCCCAGGTCCTAGGCTGGGGCGCGTAATGGATGCCAACGCGCTGCGGCGCGCCTTCACCCAGTATTTCGCCGACCGGGGGCACACCCCTGTGCCCTCGTCAGGCCTGATACCGCACCATCGGCGCGCCCCGCTGTTCACCAACGCGGGGATGAACCAGTTCATCCCGTACTTCCTCGGGGAGGAGGCCCCGGCCTTCCCCCGGGCGACCAGCATCCAAAAGTGCGTGCGTGTCCGGGGCAAGCATGACGACATCGACCTGATCGGGCGTACCACCCGCCACCTCACGTTCTTCGAGATGCTCGGGAACTTCAGCTTCGGCGACTACTTCAAGGAGCGGGCCATCCCGCTGGCCTGGGAGCTGTTGACCGGGCCGTTCGGCCTCGACGGCGACCGCTTGTGGGCCAGCGTCTACCTCGACGACGACGACGCGGCGGAGATCTGGCGGTCGTCGGTGGGACTGCCGGCCGAGCGCATCCAGCGCATGGGCGATGACAACTTCTGGGAGATGGGCGACACCGGCCCCTGCGGTCCCTGCTCGGAGATCTACTACGACCGCGGTCGCGATTGGGGGGCCGAGGGCGGCCCACTCGGCGGGGGGGAGGAACGCTACGTCGAGATCTGGAACCTGGTCTTCATGCAGTTCGACCGCCAGGCCGACGGCTCGCTGCTCCCACTGCCCAAGCCCAACATCGACACCGGGGCCGGGCTGGAGCGCATCTTGGCCATCGTGGAGGATGTGCCGGCGATCTGGGACACCGACGTCCTACGGCCGGTGATCGCCGCCGCCGAGCGCCTCACCGGACGACGTTACGGCGACGACCCCGAGGTGGATGTGGCCCTGCGGATCCTGGGCGACCATGCCCGGTCCATGACTTTCCTGATCGGCGACGGCGTCTTCCCGAGCAACGAAGACCGGGGGTACGTCCTGCGCCGCTTGATCCGCCGGGCGGTGCGCCAGGCGTTCACCCTCGGGGTGGACAAGCCGGTCACCTCGGATCTGGTGGCGTCGTGTGTGGAGGCGATGGGCCAGGCCTATCCGGACCTCGAACGGTCCGCCGGGTTCATCACCGACGTGGCGGAGCGGGAAGAGGCCCGTTTTCGATCCACCCTGCGCGCCGGGTTGTCGATGCTCGAGGCGGAGCTGGCCGGGGGCACCACCCAGATATCGGGGCCGGTCGCCTTCCGCCTGCACGATACGCACGGGTTCCCGATCGAGCTGACCCGGGAGGTGGCGTCCGAGCGGGGGGCCACCGTCGATGAGGACGGCTTCGAGGAAGCCATGCGCCGCCAGCAGCACCAATCGGGGCAGGGGGCCAAGAAGGTGGCGGCCCGCGGCGAGCTCGCAGACGCCTACCGGCGCATCCTGGAGGAGTCGGGCCAGACCCGCTTCGTCGGCTACTCGGACCCCGTCGCCACCACGGTCGTGACCGGAGTGCTCGAGCGCGAGGACGGCGTCACCGAGATCTTCCTGGAGGCGACGCCCTTCTACGCCGAGGGGGGCGGCCAGGTGGGCGACACCGGTGTCATCGAGACCGATACCGGGCGGGCCCGGGTGGTGGACACCACCTACGCCCTGCCCGGACTGACCCGCCACAGCGCCCGCCTGGAAGCAGGTGGGATCCGCCCCGGCCAGTCGGCCAGCGCGGCCATCGACACAGAGCGGCGGGCCGCCATCGGGCGCAACCACACCGGCACCCATTTGATCCACTGGGCCCTGCGCCACGTCCTCGGGGACCACGTCAAGCAGCAGGGGTCGCTGGTGGCGCCCGAGCGGTTGCGGTTCGACTTCACCCACTACAACCCGGTGACCCCCGAGGAGATCGCCCGCATCGAGGACCTGGTCAACGCCATGGTGCTGGCCGACGAGGACGTCCAGGTCACCGTGATGGCCAAGGCCGACGCCGACGCGGCCGGCGCCGTCGCCTTCTTCGAGGACAAGTACGGGGACGAGGTGCGCGTCATCCGGGCCGGTTCGGAGTCGCTCGAGCTCTGTGGCGGGACCCACGTGGACCGGCTGGGTCAGATCGGCCCGGTGGAGATCGTCTCGGAGGGCTCGATCGGCTCCAACCTGCGCCGCATCGAAGCCACCACCGGCACCGCCACCCTGCAGCGGCTGCGCCAGGCGGAGCGGTTGATCGCCGAGACCGCGGCCCTCCTGAGAGCCCATCCCGACGAGCTGACCGGGGCGGTGGAGCGCAAGCTGGGCGACTACCGCGAGATCGAGTTGCGCCTGAAGAAGTCCGAGCAGGCGGCGCTGGCCGGGCGGGCCCAGCAGCTGGCCGACGAGGCCTCGGGAGGCGCGGTCGTAGCCCGCGTCGACGGGCTGGGCCCCGACCAGCTGCGGGAGCTGGCGGCCCAGGTGCGCCAGGCCGGGCAGCTGCAGACAGTGGTGATCGGGGGTACCCCCGACGGCGAGAAGGCCTCGCTGGTAGCGGTGGTCGGCAAGGGGGTCACCCCCACCGCCCCCGAGCTGATCGGCCCGGCCGCCCGTACCGTCGGCGGGGGTGGGGGAGGGCGCAACCCGGAACAGGCCATGGCCGGAGGGCGCGACGCGTCGCGCCTCGACGAGGCGCTCGAACAGGTACGCGCCCTGCTGGCCGAGTGAGCAGGCCTGGCCGGCTCCTCGGGCTGGACCTGGGGCAGCGACGGATCGGCGTGGCCGTCACCGACTCGGGGCGCACGGTGGCCACCGGGGTCGCCACCATCGAACGCAGCGGTGACATCACGCGCGATCATGCCGGCATCCAAGCGGTGGCCGAGGGGTACGGGGTGACCGGCGTCGTCGTCGGGGTCCCGTACTCCCTGTCTGGCGATATCGGGCCGGCCGCGGCGGCCATCGTCGAGGAAGTGGCGATCCTACGGGCCCGACTCGGTATGGAGGTGGAGACCGTGGACGAGCGTCTCACCACGGTGGCCGCCGCCGCCGCCCTTCGGGCGGGGGGGCGCCGGGGGCGCCGGGCCCGCCAGGTCGTCGACCGCACCGCGGCCGCGATGATCCTCCAGTCCTGGATCGACCGGGCCGCTCCAGCCGGGGCCGGGCGGGACCAGTGAGCGAAGGCGGCGGCCGCTACGGTGAGCGGCCCACCCCGGTGGAAGGTGGCTACACCGACACCGACGGGGGCTACACCGACGGGGGCTACACCGACGGGGGCTACACCGACGGGGGCTACACCGACGGGGGCTACACCGACGGGGGGTACCGGCCCGACCCGAACCACGACGGCGGGACGGGGGTCCGCCGCCCGCCCCGCTACGACTTCTACGACGATCCGAGCCACCAACACGAGGTGGCCTACGAGGGCGAGGGTTACGTGGTGGAGAGCCGTACCCCCGGGGGGGAACGCCCGGGCGGGGGCTATGAAGACGAGGCCCACCACGACGACGGCTTCCACGACGACGGCTTCCACGGCGACGGCTTCCACGACGACGGCTGGCACGACGACGGCTTCCACGACGACGGCTGGCACGAGGAAGAGGATGGCTGGCCGGTCGTCGACGGTCCGCCCAGCGCGACCGGCGACCATCGGGGCGGAGGACACCGCCGCGGCCGGCGACGGTCCCGCCACCCGATCCTCGAGGGGCTGGCCATCCTGGTGGTGCTCGTCCTGGTGGTGGTCGGGGGTGGGCTGCTCTGGGCCCAGAGCCAGATCAATCCCGGGGGCCACCGCGGCCCGGCGGTCACGGTGGCCATCCCGAAGGGGTCCACGACCACCCAGATCGGGGACAAGCTGGCGTCGGCGGGCATCATCCACAACGGATCGCTGTTCGCCCTCTATGTCCACCTCCACGGCTACACGCTGCTGCCCGGGACCTACTCTCTGGCGAAGAACTCGCCCTACTCGTCGGCCATATCGGCTCTTCGCTCCGGACCTACGGTCCTGACCGAAAAGCTGGTCATACCGGAGGGCTACACACTCGATCAGATCGCCGCCGCCGTAGCCCGCCTGCCCCACATGGGCCTGTCGGCGCAGAAATTCCTGGCCGCGGCCAAGAGCACCGAACGCAGCCCGTACGAGCCCCCGTCGGTGAACAACCTGGAAGGGCTGCTCTTCCCGGCGACCTACGACGTGAGGCAGGGCGAGACCGAGGTGGACGTCTTGGACCAGATGGTCGGCGCCTTCAACGAACGAGCGGCCAGCCTGGACCTGACCGACGCGGCCAAGAAGCTCGGGCTCACCCCCTACCAGGTCGTGATCGTCGCCTCGATCGTGGAACGTGAGGCCAAGCGGCCGCAGGATCGGGCCGACGTGGCCAGCGCCATCTACAACCGCCTGAGGATCGGCATGAAACTGGGTGCCGACTCGACCCAGGCCTACTGGCTGCGTCTCACCGACCCGAACGTCGTCCCCACCGCCGCCCAGGACGACCAGCCGAGCCCTTACAACACCCGGCTCGATCCCGGGCTGCCCCCGACGCCCATCGCCAACCCGGGCCTGGCCTCCCTGCAGGTCGCCGCCAACCCGCCATCGACGACCTATCTCTACTGGGTCGAGATCAACCCGGACGGCCAGCTCGGCTTCGCATCCGGCAGCGCCGGCTTCGAGCAACTCCAGGCGCAGTGCCGGGCCGCCGGGCTCTGTTGAGGGTCCCGACCGGAGCGACGCGCGTCGCCGGCGTCATCGGTGACCCCGTCGGGCACTCCCTCTCTCCGGTCCTGCACAACGCGGCCTTCGCCGCGCTCGGTATCGACTGGGTGTACGTGGCGTTCCCGGTGTCGGCCGGCCACGGGGCGGCCGCGGTCGACGCCATGCGTACCCTCGACCTGGCCGGGCTGTCGGTCACCATGCCCCACAAGGCGGCGGCAGCCGGCGCGGTCGACCGCCTGGCGCCAGTGGCCGCCCGGCTCGGGGTGGTCAACACCGTCAGCTGGTCGCGCGCCACCGCCGACTCCCATCTAGTCGGTGAGTCCACCGACGGCGACGGCTTCTTGGACTCGCTGGCCGGCGACGACGGGTTCGACCCGGCCGGACGGCGGTGCACGGTGCTCGGGACCGGGGGGGCAGCGCGGGCCGTGACGCTGGCGCTGGGTGAAGCCGGGGCGGAGGCGGTGACGGTGGTCGGAAGGCGGGCCGAGGCGGTCGCCGAATGCGCCGCGCTGGCCGGGACGGCCGGGCACCCGGCGGCGGCCGGCACCGATCCCGTTACCCTCCGGGAGGCGGTGGCCGCGAGCGACCTCCTGGTCAACGCCACTCCGGTCGGGATGCGCGCCGGGGACCCGGTACCGTTCGGCATCGAGGCGGACTGGTTGAAGCGGGGGGCGTTCGTGGCCGACCTCATCTACGCCCCGGCGACCACGCGGCTCCTGGCCGAGGCCCGATCGGCGGGTGCTTCGGTCCGCAACGGGTTGGGCATGCTCATCCACCAGGCCGGGCGGCAGGTGGAGCTGTGGACCGGCCGTCCCGCCCCGCTGGAGGCGATGTCAGCCGCCGCCGTGTCCGCTCTCACCCGCGGGAGCCGCTGACCGGCCCGGGCGCCGGTGCGTAGATTCGCCGTATCGTCCCATCAAGGCCGCGAGAGGGAACGCCGATAGGAAAGGCGACCATTCGTTTCGGAGGTTCCCGTGTCTCTCAAAGGTTCACTGCAGACGGTTGCCCTTCCCGAGGTGCTCCGCTTCCTTTCGGGCACCGGGAAGAGCGGCGAATTCCACGTCTCGGGCAGCAACGGGGAGGGTCGGCTCTGGTACACCGACGGCCGCATCTCCGGTTTTCGGGCCGAGCGGGCGGCCGAGGCCCACGAGGCGATCTTCCAGATGCTGCGCATCACCGACGGCGACTTCGACTTCTCCGCCGACAGGGAGCCGCCGGAGGGGGCCGAGGCCGTCGAGTCGGTCGACCTGGACTCCGCCATCGAGGCGGCCGAGGCCCGCTTGGCCGAGTGGCTCAGGATCGTCGAAGTGGTCCCGTCTCTGGCCCACCGGCTGCGGCTGCGGGCCGAGGCGCCCGGGGAGTGCGTCGAGCTGGCGGCAACCCAGTGGGCCATGGTCGTCGCCATCTCGCAGGGAGGCACCGTAGGCGAGGTCATCGCCGGGCAGGGCCAGCAGGAGTTCGACGGCTGCGCCGCCGTCCGTGACCTGGTGGAGGCCGGCCTGGTCGAGGTTTCCGAGCCGGTCGAGGTGGAGGCCGCGGTGGCCCAGCCGGTGGCCGACGCCCTCGTCGGCGACCCGGACTTCTCCATCGGCTCCACCTTCAGATTCGAGGCGCCGGTCGAGGCGGCCGGGTCGGATGCCGAGGGCCAGGAGGTCCACGAGGACACCGTCGGTTCCGGTCACCTGCCCCCCTTCGGCTACGAGGCCGACGTCCCGGTCACCGAAGGCGATGAGCCGACAGTCACCGGTGAGGCGGTCATCGAGCAGCCGGCCCCGGTGACCGGCGCCGCCGGGAGCGAGGATGGCGGCGTCGAAGCCGGGCCGCTCAGCGAGGATCACTACGCCGCCCTGCGGGCCGCCATGGTCGAGGTCGGCGAGAACCTGTCGATCGACGGGGGCGTCGAGGTGGCCGAGGCCGAAGCCGGCGAGCACCCGGTGTACGAGATGAGTGCCGATCCCGAGCTGGACGGTCGGGCCGCCCTGCACGCCCTGCTCACCGAGGTGACCGCTCCCGAGGACGCCGTCGGCCCGGTGGACGAGCCGGTGGACGAGCCGGTGGACGGTCTGGCCGACCGGGGGCCGTGGACCGATCACGAGCTGTCGTCCATGGACGCAGATGGGCCGGGGGACGACTCGAACATCGTGCCCTTCGCCCCGGTGCAGGGCTCCTCCGGGCCCGATGAGGCGGATGAGGATGAGGATGCCGAGGCCGCCCCGAGTGAGGAGCCCATCAACCGGGGCCTGCTGCTGAAGTTCTTGTCGTCGGTCCGGAACTAGCACCCGACCACCGTGACAACCACGCCTACCTCTGCGGCGGTTGACACGGGGAACGCAGCACCGAGCGACGACGAGCGTCTCGGGGCGCTCCTCGTCGCCGGGGGCCTCCTCACCGAGGAGGCCCTGGCCGCCACCCTCGCCTCCCGGTCCACCCGGGGCTACGGCCTGACCCACATCCTCATCGAGGACAACCTGGTCACCGAGAGCGACATGGTGGCCACCCTGGCCGCCCACCTGAAGCTCGAGTACGTCGACCTGACCGATTACCCGGTGGACGCGGCGGCCGCCCGTCTGGTCACCGACTCCTTGGCCCGGCGCTACCTCGCCCTCCCGATCGGGTGGATCGAGGGCCGGCTCATCGTGGCCATGGCCGACCCGTCCAACGTCTTCGCGGTGGACGACATCCGGACCGTCACCGGCGCCGAGCTGCGCATTGCGGTGGCCACCAAGAACTCCATCCTGGAGGCCATCAACAAATACCACCGGGTGATGTCCGACGCCGAGAACGTCTCGGCCGAGGCGGCCAGCAGCTTCGAGGCCGAGAGCGACCTCTCCTCGGTCCGGGAGCTCAACGAGGAATCGCCGATCGTCAAGCTGGTCAACTTGTTGATCAGCCAGGCCATAGCCGACCGGGCCTCCGACATCCACATCGAGCCGGGGGAGCGCGACGTCCGGGTGCGCTTTCGCATCGACGGCGTCCTGCACGAGGTGATGCGGCCCCCGAAGAACATCCAGTCCGGGATCGTCAGCCGCCTCAAGGTCATGGCCGACATCAACATCGCCGAGCGGCGCATCCCCCAGGACGGGCGCATCAACACGGTGATCAACGGGCGCGACGTGGACCTGCGGGTGGCCACCCTGCCGACGGTGCACGGGGAGAAGGTCGTCATGCGGGTGCTGGACAAGTCGACGGCCCTGCTGCGTCTCCAGGACCTGGGGTTCCTCCCGGAGAACATGGCCCGCTACGAGGAGTCGTACCGCAAGCCGTACGGGACCATCCTGGTCACCGGGCCGACCGGTTCGGGCAAGTCGACGACCCTCTACGCCACCCTCAACATCGTGAGCGACGAGACCAAGAACGTCATCACCGTCGAGGATCCGGTCGAGTACCAGCTGCCCGGCATCAACCAGGTGCAGGTGAACGCCAAGGCCGGTCTGACCTTCGCGGCGGCGCTGCGCAGCATCCTGCGCTCCGACCCCGACGTGGTGCTGGTCGGCGAGATCCGCGACCGGGAGACGGCGACCATCGCCATCGAAGCGGCCCTCACCGGCCACCTGGTGCTGAGCACCCTCCACACCAACGACGCCGCCTCCACGCCGAGCCGCCTGGTGGAAATGGGCGTGGAGCCCTTTCTGGTCGGCAGCTCTATCGACTGCATAGTGGCCCAGCGCCTGGCCCGCCGGCTGTGTGTCAAGTGCAAAGACGCCTACCGGCCCGAGCACGGCGAGCTGACAGGTGTGGGGTGGGACTTCGAGCAGCTGGGCGGCCTGGAACCCGACTTCCACCTCTACCGGCCCAAGGGGTGCGGCGCCTGTGGCGGGACCGGCTACTACGGCCGGTTCGCCATCCACGAGGTGCTGCAGGTCTCCGAAGAAGTGGAGCGCCTGATCGTCGAGCGCGGCCACACCGACGAGATCCGCAAGATCGCCATCGGCCAGGGC
>JAKBAX010000127.1 GCA_021808785.1 Actinomycetes bacterium
GCCAGGCGACCACCACCTCGTCGGCCATCGGGAACCGGGCCCGGGTGGCGAAGACCGGCCGGGCATCGCAGACGGTCACCCGGTAGCCGAGAACCTTGCCCACCTTGGCCAGGGCAGCGGTGAAATCGACCGCGCCGAAGATGATCATGCGGGGCGGCGGGGCGAACGACTCGATGAACACCGACAGGTCGCGGGCCCGGGCCTCGCCGTGCAGCCCGTAGTGGCGGGTGGCGGTCAGGCCGGCCGACAGCTCGCCCAGAGCGTCGCGGGTGACCACCCGGTCCAGGTCGGGGTCACCCAGGGTGCCCAGCGCCTCGACCGGGGGCCCCGGCCGGACCAGAAGCTTGGCCCCCAGCCAACCGGCCGGCACCTCCTCGCCCACCTCGACCACCTCGGCCAGGGCCACCGGCTCCTCGGCCCGGATGGCCGCCGACAGTGTCTCGAACAGCCCGGTCACCACTCGAGGGGCTCGACGAAGACCCGGATGGTGCCGCCACAGGTCAGGCCCACCGCGAAGGCCTCGTCGTCGGAGTAGCCGAACGTGCACAGCTTCGGGGTGCCGTCACCGGCCAGGACGTCGAGGGCCTCGGTGACGACCGCCCCCTCCACGCAGCCGCCGGAGACCGACCCGGCCACCTCACCGGCGTCGGAGACGACCATGGTGGCGCCGGGCAGCCGGGGCCCGGAACCCTCCAGGGCGACGACCCGGGCCAGGGCCACCCGCTTGCCCTCGGCGCGCCAGCGCTCGATGTCGGACAGGACCTCTCTCACCTTCGACCTCCCGGCGATCCCGAGACCAGTGTCGCCAGGTGCTCGAGCGAACGTATCGATTCACCTTCCACGAACTGGTCAACATACGGCAGTGCGGCGGCCATTCCCCGGGCCAGGGGGGCGTACCCCGGTGACGCCTTGAGCGGGTTGACCCAGACCACCCGGCGGGCCACCCGGGCCAGGCGCCCCATCTCGGTGGCCATGCGCTCGGGGTCGCCGCGGTCCCAGCCGTCGGAGCAGATGACCACGATGGCCCCCCGGGCTATACCCCGCACCCCCCACACGTCGTTGAACTCGCCGAGGCAGTCGCCGAGGCGGGTGCCCCCGGACCAGTCGCTGACCGCGTGTCCAGCCGCATGGAGGGCCACCTCGACGTCGCGCCGGCCCATCTCCCGGGTGACGCGGGTCAGGTGGGTGCCGATGGTGAACACCTCCACCCGCCCGGCCCGCCTCGACGACACCGCGGCGTGGGCGAAGCGGGCCATGGCCCGCGAGTAGTCCTCCATGGAGCCCGACACGTCGAGAAGGAACACCATGCGGCGGGGCCGCTCCACCGGCTCCCGCCAGGCCCGCTCCACCAGCAGGCCACCGTGGCGGATGTTGCGGCGCAAGGTGCGGCGCAGGTCCGGGTGGTCGCCCGAGCGGCGCCGGGTCGGGCGGCTGCGTCGCGACGGGCGCAGCTCGGTCGATATGCGCAGGGCCGCGATCAGCCTCCGGGCCTCGGCCCACTCGTCGGCGCTGAGCGATCCCATGTCCCGGTCCGTGAGGACCTCGGCCGCCGACCAGCGCAGGGCCCGGATGTCACCCTCGGGCGGCGTGGGCCGCCCGTCGTCGGCCGAGTCGTCCCCGGCGGGCTCCTCGTCCACTGCCAGGGTGACCGACTTGGTCCGGGTCTGAGCCAGCCGCAGGGATGTGATCTCGGCCCAGTAGCTGGTGAACACCCGGTCGTACAGCTCGACTTCCTCCGGCCGGCGGACCAGCGTGGCCCGCCCGGCCCAGTACACCCGGTCGGGATCCTCGAGGCCGACCCGGCCCAGGGCGTCGGCATAGGTCACCGCCGAGCCGGTGGGGACGGCCAGACCGGAGCGGCGCAGGGCCCGGGTGAAGCCGGCGATCATGCGGCCCGGCGCCTCGGCGGTGGTCGGCGCATCCTCCGGGCCGGGCGGCGAGTCGGTCACGCGCCGCGCTGCAGGGCGGTGCGGACCAGCTGTTCGACCCCTTCGGCGCGAACCCGGTTCTGGTCCTCCTGGTACTTGAGCACGGTGCCCAGGGTCAGCTCGACGGTCCGCTCGTCGATGCGCTTCTGACCCAGGGCGGCCAGAGCCGCCGTCCAGTCGATGGACTCGGCCACACCGGGTGGCTTGTAGAGGTGCATGGCGCGCAGCTGCTCGACCGCGGCGGCCACCTGCCGGCCCAGCGCGGGTACCGCCTGGGGAGCCCGCAGGCCGATGATGGCCACCTCGCGCTCGAAGTCCGGGTGCTCGACCCAGTGGTACAGGCAGCGCCGCTTCAGGGCGTCGTGGACGTCGCGGGTCCGGTTGGAGGTGACGATCACGATGGGCGGGTGGGTGGCCCGGAAGGTGCCCAGCTCGGGGATGGTGACGGCGTACTCGGAGAGGAACTCGAGCAGGAACGCCTCGAACTCGTCGTCGGCCCGGTCCACCTCGTCTATGAGCAGGACCGGCGGCGGACCGGCCCCGTGGTGGATGGCGGTGAGCAGGGGCCGCCGGACCAGGAACCTCTCGCTGTACACCTCGTCTTCGGCCGCGCCGGTCGCCTCGGACGACTCGGCGGCCCGCAGATGCAGCAGCTGGCGGGCGTAGTCCCACTCGTAGACGGCCTGGGTGACGTCGATGCCCTCGTAGCACTGGAGGCGCAGCAACTCCCCGCCGGTCCACGCCGAGAGGACCTTGGCCACCTCGGTCTTGCCCACGCCGGCCTCCCCTTCCAGTAGGAGAGGGCGCCGCAGGGCCAGGGCCAAGAAGATGGACGTGACCAGGCCCTCGTCGGCCAGATAGCCGTGGGCGGCCAGCGCCTGAGCCACCTGTTCGACGGTGAGCCCGGGGTCGCCGGGCGTGTACGGGACGGTTGCGCCGGGGGGCGGCTCCGAGGGGTTCACCACTCCAATCTACGCCGCGCCGGCCTCCTCGAGCGCCCGGCGCACCAGCACCTGGGCCAGGTGGACCCGGTACTCGGGCGTGGCGTTGAGGTCACTCGGCGGGTCCAGCCCCTCGGCCGCCCGGGCCGCCGCCTCGGCATCGGTGGCCCCCCCGGCCAGAGCCGCTTCGGTGGCCGTCGCCCGCAGCGGGGTGGGACCCATGTTGACCAGGCTGATACCGGTCCGCTCGCCGCGTACTGCGGCCACGCCGACGATGGCCCAGTCCTGGGCCCTCCGGTTGAACTTCTGGAACGACCAACCGGCCCCGGTGGCCTTCGGGATGATGATCTCGGTCAGGATCTCGTCCGGCGACAGGGCCGTTTCCAGGAACCCCTCGAAGAAGTCGGTGGCCTCGATGGTCCGCTCCCCCGACGGCCCCACGGCCTTGAAACTGGCCCCGAGGGCCAGGCAGGCGGCCGGCAGATCAGAGGCCGGGTCGCCGTGGGCGATGGAGCCCCCGATGGTGCCCCGGTGGCGTACCTGGGGGTCGCCCACCTGCCCGGCCACATGCGACAGCAGAGGGGCGTGCGCCCGCAGCGTCTCGTCGATCTCGACGTCACGGTGGCGGGTCAGGGCCCCCACGGCCACATGGTCGCCGCCGTCGCGCACGAACGACAGATCCCGCAGGCGGCCGATGTCGATGAGCATCGACGGGGCGGCCAGCCGCAGCTTCATGAGCGGCAGGAGGGAGTGGCCGCCGGCGATCAGCTTGGCGTCCTCGCCGCCGTCGGACAGGAGAGAGAGGGCCTCGTCGAGGTTGGCGGCCCGGCGGTAGTCGAAAGCGGCCGGGATCATGCCGGCACCGACCCGGCAGAAGCGGCGTGCAGCACCGCCTGGACGATGTTGTGGTAGCCGGTGCAGCGGCACAGATTGCCCTCGAGACCCTCACGGACCTCGGCCTCGGTCGGGTTCGGGTGCTCCTGCAGCAACGACACCGCAGCCATGACCATGCCGGGGGTGCAGTAGCCGCACTGCAGGGCGTGCTTCTCCCGGAACGCCTCCTGCATCGGGTGCATCTCGCTCTCCGAGGGAGCCAGGCCCTCGATCGTGGTGATCTCCGCACCATCGGCCTGGACGGCCAGCATCGTGCACGACTTGACCGATTCGCCGTCCACCAGCAAGGTGCACGCCCCGCACGACGACGTGTCGCACCCGATGTTGGTACCGGTCAGGCCCACCACGTCGCGGATGTAGTACACCAGCAGGGTCCGGGGCTCGACCTCGTGTTCCTGTGGCGCACCGTTGACGGTGACCGAAACCTTCATGGGCGTGCTCCCTCTCGAGCGGTGGCGACTTTCACGCCAGGGACAATAGGGGCTCAGCCCGCGCCAGGTGGCAGGGTCGTCGTAGTCGAGGTGGCGGCGGTGGGAGGCAGCAGGTTGTAGGCGTGCTCACCGGGGCGGACCAGGCCGTACTGGTTCCGGGCGATCTGCTCCACGTAGGCCGGGGTCTGCAGCTGCTTGGCCTTCTTGTCGAGCACCGCGTTCTCCGCGTTCAGGATCTGGAGGCGGTGCTCGGCCCCCGACATGGCCCCCCGCTGCTGCAGCCAGGTGCGCCCGGGCAGCACGAACAGGAACAACAGCCCGCCCAGGGCCACCAGCACCACGAGGGTCCGCACGGCCCTCCTCACGGCGCGGCGGTCCTCAGGAGCGGCGCAAAGGCGGCCCGACCGGGATAGCGGGCCGAGTCACCGAGACCGTGCTCGATGCGGAGCAGCTGGTTGTACTTGGCCACGCGGTCGGAGCGGGCCGGGGCCCCGGTCTTGATCTGGCCGCAGCCGGTGGCCACCGCCAGGTCGGCGATGGTGGTGTCCTCGGTCTCGCCCGAACGGTGGGACATGACCGACGTGTAGGAGCTGCGGGAGGCCCGGGCCACGGTGTCGAGGGTCTCGGACAGGGTGCCGATCTGGTTGACCTTGATCAGGATGGAGTTGGCCACACCCGCCTCGATGCCCCGTTCCAGGCGGGCCACGTTGGTCACGAACAGGTCGTCGCCCACCAGCTGCACCCGGCCGCCCAGCAGACCGGTCAGGGCGGCCCAGCCGTCCCAGTCGTCCTCGGCCATGCCGTCCTCCAGCGAGATGACCGGGTAGCGGTCGCAGAGGTCCGCCAGGTAGGCCGCGAACTCTCGAGGAGAAAGGGACCTCCCCTCGCCGGCCAGCCGGTAGGCGCCGTCATCGAAGATCTCCGACGAGGCCGCGTCGAGAGCGATGGCGATGTCCTCGCCCGGCACCCGGCCGGCCGCCTCGATGGCTTCGAGGAGCATCTTGACCGCCTCCTCGTTGGACGGCAGGTCGGGGGCGAAGCCGCCCTCGTCGCCGACCGAGGTCGACAGGCCCCGTGAGTGCAGCAGCTTCTTCAGGCTCTGGTACGCCTCGGCCCCCCAGCGCAGACCTTCGGCGAAAGAGGCCGCGCCGACGGGGACGATCATGAACTCCTGCAGGTCCACGTTGTTGTCGGCGTGTACGCCGCCGTTCAACACGTTGAGCATGGGCACCGGCAGCACATGCGCGCCAACCCCCCCGACGTAGCGGTAGAGAGGCAGGCCCACCTCGTCGGCGGCGGCCCGCGCCACCGCCAGGGACACGCCCAGGGTGGCGTTGGCACCGAGGCGGCCCTTGTTGGCGGTGCCGTCCAGGTCGACCAGGGCCGCATCGACGGCCCGCTGGTCGAGCGCCTCCATCCCGGCCAGGGCCTGCTGGATCTCGTCGTTGACGTGGCCCACCGCGGTGAGCACGCCCTTGCCGCCGTAGCGGTTCTCGCCGTCGCGCAGCTCCACCGCCTCGTGGGTTCCCGTCGACGCTCCCGAGGGGACCGCGGCCCGGCCCGTCGCCCCCGATTCGAGGAGGGCCTCGACCTCGACCGTCGGGTTCCCGCGCGAATCGAGGATCTCCCGGGCGATCAGCAGCTCGATTTCACTCATGAGGCTGGTGTGACTCCTGTGACTGGTGTGATCCACCGTAGTGCGCCGCGCCCCGGCGGTGTGGGACGCGCGCTAGCCCTCAGGCCGCGATTTCACCGCATTCCAGAGGGAGTCGTCGATGGCCACCCCCTGCTCGTCGGCCATCTGTTCCATGGCGACGAAGCGGGCCCGGAACTTCATGGCCGCGGCCCGAAGCGAGGACTCGGGGTCGAGCCCGAGATGGCGGGCGATGTTGACCACCGAGAACAGCACGTCGCCCAACTCCTCGTTCACGGCCGGGTCGCCGGGGGACCCCGCGGCGAGAGCGGCGCGCAGCTCGCCCAGCTCCTCGTCGATCTTCGGCCATGCCTGGCCGGCATTTTTCCAGTCGAAACCGACCGACGCCGCCTTGGACTGCATCTTGGACGCGAACAGCAGCGAGGGCAGGTGGCCGGGCACGCCGTCCATCACGCTGGCCCGCCCCTTCTCGGCCTTCTTCTGCTCCTCCCAGTTGGGCACCGGGTGGCCGGGCGGCCCGAACACATGGGGATGGCGCTCGACCAGCTTGTCGTGGATGGCGCGGGCCACGTCGCTCAGGTCGAACTGGCCCGCCTCGGCGGCCAGCGTGGCGTGGAAGGCCACCTGGAACAAAAGGTCGCCCAGCTCCTCCTCCAGGGCCTCGTAGCCGCCCTCACCGTCGAGGCCGGCGATGGCATCGAGCACCTCGTAGGTCTCCTCGATCAGGTGGCGGGTCAGGCTCTGGTGGGTCTGGCTGCGGTCCCACGGGCACTCGGCCCGCAGCGTCCGTACCAGGTCGGCGAAACGGGTCAGCTCGGCCGCCACCGGCTCAGCCAGCTCCGGCACCCACACCGAGGTCAGGTGATCGGCCTCCACCACCCGGTCCAGGTCATCCCAGGCCACCTGGAACACCGCCTCGTCGTCGAGGCCGAGCCGTTGGAGCACCGTCACCGTCGGCCCCTCGTCGACCGCCAGCTTGACGTCGGAGAGCACGAAGCGGCTGTCGCACTGGCCGATCAGGAACGGACCGCGCTGCCCTGCTGTCTCGGATGCGAAGCGGTGCCCGTCGATCAGGCGCACCCCCGCCTGGACCGGGTCCACATCGAGGCGCCCCCAGGCCAGATCAAGAAACGAGAGGGACGGCACCACCTCGACTTCCAACCGGGGATCGCGCCGCAACAGCTCGACGGTGCGCTCGGCCACGTACGGGGAGCCCGGGACCGCGTAGAGCACCTCGCCGGCCCGCTCCGCCTCGGCCGCCAGCGTGTCGACCACACCGGCGTAGACCTCGTCGATGGTGGCGGCCCGCTCATAGAGCTCGTCGAAGGACACGGCCGGGTCGGCCAGGTAGGAGCTCGGGTGCCGGTTGGTACGCACGAAGCGTTGGGCCACCCGCCCGACGGCCTCGATGGCGGCCACGCTCACGAGCCGGGGATCGCCGGGGCCCAGGCCGACGACGACCACCCGGCCGGTCACGACGAGGGCGGGGCCTTGGGCGGGGTCACCTGCGCGCCGGACCAGGTGCCGTACCGGGGGTTCACCTTCACCTTGGCCGAGGAGAGCACGCTGGTGATCGTGGTCGGCGTGGAGACAGCCGCCGACAGCACCTGCTGGACCCCGGGCGAGAAGCCCGGACTATCCCGGCTGACCAGCTTGGCCACCACGAACCCGTAGCTGGTGGCGATGGCGCCGGTCAGGTCACCGGGGTTGGTGAGCTTGCGCAGCGCCGCCTGGTAGGCGGCCGGCTGGTCCTCGAGCGATATCTGGTCGTAGCAGATCTCGCCCCCGGTGACCGTCCCCGACGAGATGGCCGACTGGGCCTCGGAGCGGTTCGCCGTCGACTCCTGGTCCACACACAGGGAGGAAAAAAGGTAGGACTGGATGTCGGTGTAGGGGGTCTGCAGGTTGGAGGTGCTCGTCGGCACCGGGGCCAGGGCGCCCTCCTCGGCCAGCTGGCGAACCTGGAACTCCCGGATGGACGGGCTGAACTGGGTCCAGCTGCCGCTGCGGATGTACTCGTTGACCGCCCGCGACGCAACGGTCTGGTCGGCGGTGACGGTGATGCGGTGGGCGCCCAGGTACTGCTCGATGGCCTTGGTGGCGACCAGGTCACCCAGGATGTCCGCTGCGAAAGCGCTGCTGTAGGTGCCCGATCCACCGCTGCCCACGACGGTCGCCCCGCTCCCGCCCTGGGCGGTGGAGTTCCCGGAGTCGAACTGCTGGACCCACGCCTTGTTGGCCGACCACCCGGCCAGCTGGTGCTGGAGGGAGTTGACGGTGATGACGTATCCGTTGACCGTTGCCGCGTACGGGGACGCATCGCAGGCTGACAGGCCGAGCGACCCGGCGGCCAGCGCGCCGGCGAAGGCGCCCAGGCGGAGGGCTCTACTCATTCTTCTCACGACCGGCTCATGGTTCTCACGACGGCGCCGATGCTAATTGAGGGGCCAACTCCCCTAGCAAAACGGTGAGGTGCTCGGCCGGGTCGGTGCTCCTCGGCAAGTTGAGCACGAGCTGGCCACTTTCCTCCTTGTACACCGCCTTGGGGGCGATACGGGTGAGGCGCACCCGCTGGCTGGTCTTCAGCGCGAGCGGGCTCAGCCGGGCGGTGTAGCTGCCCCCGCTCAGGCCCCCTCCGCCGGCCACCACGGCCACCTCCCGGATGCCGAGCCGGGCGCACTCGGCCCGCAGGTGGGCGATGCGCAGGAGGGCGGCGGCCGGGTCGGGCAGCGGGCCGTAACGGTCCAGCCATTCCGACTCGATGTCGTCGACCTCGCGGTGGGTGGTGACGGTGGCCAGGCGCCGGTACGCCTCCAGCCGTAGGTCCTCGCGGGCGACGAAGTCGGCCGGCAGGTTGGCCGTCATCGGGAGATCCAGCTTGATCTCGGCCGGCGGCTTGGGCGTCTCCCCCTTGAGCTCGGCCACCGCTTCTGAGACCATCTGCACGTAGAGGTCGTAGCCCACCGCGGCGATGTGGCCGGACTGGTCCCCCCCGAGGAGGTTCCCGGCACCGCGGATCTCCAGGTCCCGCATGGCGATCTTGAAGCCCGAGCCCAGCTCGGTGTGCTCGCCGATGGTGCGCAGCCGCTCGTAGGCCTCCTCCGACAGCACCTGCTCGGGCGGGAACAGCAGGTAGGCGTAGGCCCTCTGCCCAGCCCGGCCCACCCGGCCCCGCAGCTGGTGGAGCTGGCCCAGACCCAGCCGGTCGGCCCGGTCCACCACCAGTGTGTTGACAGTCGGCATGTCTATACCGGACTCGATGATGGTCGTGCACACCAAGACGTCGTACTTGCCCTCCCAGAAGTCCAAGACGATCCGTTCCAGCGCTCCCTCGTCCATCTGCCCGTGGGCGGTGCCGATGCGGGCCTCCGGCACCAGGGCCCGCAGCTCGGCCGCCACCTTCTCGATGTCCGAGACCCGGTTGTGCACGAAGAACACCTGGCCCTCGCGGAGCAGCTCCCGCCGGATGGCCTCGGCCACCGCCCGCTCGTCGTACTCCCCGACGTAGGTGAGGATGGGCTGGCGGTCGGCCGGGGGGGTGTGCAGCAGCGTCAGGTCCCGGATCCCGGTCAGGCTCATCTCCAAGGTCCGGGGGATGGGGGTGGCGGTGAGGGTGAGCACGTCGACGTCGGTGCGCAGCTGCTTGATGGCCTCCTTGTGGCTGACGCCGAAGCGCTGTTCCTCGTCGACCACCAGCAGTCCCAGGTTCTTGAAGCTGACATCCTTCGAGAGCAGCTTGTGGGTGCCGACCACGACGTCTACGGTCCCGTCGGCCAGGCCGTCCAGCACCGCCTTCGACTGGGTCGGTGTCAGGAACCGTGACAACATCTCGACCCGCACCGGGTACCCGGCGAAGCGGTCGCTGAAGGTCTGGAAGTGCTGTGACGCCAGGAGGGTGGTGGGGACCAGGATGGCCGCCTGCATCCCGTCCTGCACCGCCTTGAAGGCCGCCCGGATGGCCACCTCGGTCTTTCCGAACCCCACGTCTCCGCAGATCAGCCGGTCCATGGGCGCGCCTTGCTCCATGTCGGCCTTGACCTCTTCGATGGCCTTCAGCTGGTCGGGGGTCTCCCGGTAGGGGAAGGACTCCTCTATCTCGTGCTGCCAGGGGGTGTCGGGGCCGAAGGCGTGGCCGGGGGCGTTGATCCTCGTCTGGTAGAGCACCACCAGCTCCTGGGCGATCTCCCGGACCGCGGCGCGCACCCGGGACTTGGCCTTCTGCCAGTCCGACCCGTTGAGCCGGTTGGGCGAAGGCGACTCCCCGCCGGTGTAGGGGCGCAGGAGGTCGACCTGGTCGGAGGGCACGTAGAGCTTGTCGCCCCCCTTGTACTCGAGTACGAGGTAGTCCCGCTCCACCCCCCCGATGGCCCGGCGCACCATGCCCCCGAAACGGCCCACCCCGTGCTGGTAATGGACGACGAAGGCCCCGGCCTTCAGGTCGTCGAAGTAGGTCTCGGCGTTGCGGGCCCGGGCCCGGGGCCGGCGGTGGGCCCGACGCCGTCCGGTCAGGTCGCCCTCGGCCAGGACAGCCAGCTTCAGGGCCGGGTACAGGAACCCCCGCTCCAGCGGCTGGACGACCACCCTCACCCCGGGCCGGTCGATGTCCTGGCCGCCCTCGCTCACCGCGGCCTGAATACCGTGGTCGGCCAGCAGTGCCGACAGCCGCCCGGCGCTACCGCGGCCCTCGGCGCCGACCACGATCCGGTAGCCGTCGGCCTGCAGACCCCGCAGCTGGGCGACCAGCCGGTCGCCGTCACCGACCACCGGATCCCAGCCGGCGGCCGCCACCACCTCGGTACCGGGACCCTCCGGGGCCGCTGTGACCGTCCACGCGGCCGCCTCCGTGCGGGCCAGGAGACGATCGAAGGGCAGGTGCAACCGGGGGAATTCGTCGTCATTGGCTTCCCAGGTCGAAGCCAGGGTCCGGGCCAGCGCGGCCTCCTCGTCGAGCAGCTCGCCGGCCCGGTCGCGCATCCGGCGGGGTTCCACCAGCACGACCAGGGCTCGGGGCGGCAGGAGGTCGACCAGCAGGTGCTCCTCCTCGGTCAGCCAGGGCAGCCACGACTCCATACCATCGAAGACGAGACCCTCGGAGAGGCGCTCCCACTGGGCCCGTCCCCACGGGGCCCGCCCGACCAGCTGGCGGGCTCTCTCCCGGACCTCCTCGGTGGGACGCAGCTCGCGGCAGCCGAACAGCTCCACGCAGGAGACATCGAGCGTGGAGCGCTGATCACCGACGGAGAACTGGCTCAGCCGGTCGACCTCGTCGCCCCACAGGTCTATACGCACCGGTACGTCGTCGGTGGCGCCGAACACGTCGACGATGGAGCCGCGCACCGCCATCTCCCCCCGGTGCTCGACCTGGTACTCCCGGCGGTAGCCCATGGCGACCAGCCGGGCGATCAGGTCGTCGGGATCGACCCGGTCGCCCTTGGTGACGACCACCGGGTCGACCTCCTCCACGTGGGGCCCGAGCCGCTGGAGCAGGGACCGCACCGGGGCAACCAGGACCTTGGGGATGCGCTCGGGATGGCCGAGGGTGCCGCAGCGCAGCCGCCACATGGTGCGCAGCCTCCGGCCCATCGTCTCGATACCGGGGCTCACCCGCTCGAAGGGCAGCGTCTCCCAGGCCGGGCACACCTCGACATGCTCGGCGCCCAAGAAGGCCGTCAGGTCGTGAGCCAGGCGCTCCGCCTCGGCGTTGGTCGGTACGGCCACCACCGTGGGATGGTGGCGCGACGCCTCGGCGATGCCGGCGATGGCGAAAGCGCGGGCCGGTTCGGGAACGGCCACCACGACGCTGCGCAGATCGCGCAGCCCGACGAAGGTGTCATCGTTGCGCAGCAGCGGCAGCAACGGGGCGAGGACCCCGCCCCGGGCGCCGGGGTCGGGTAGGGGTGCAGAGGCAGTGTCGGTGAGGGTCACGGTTCGATGAGGGTCACGGTTCGATGAGGGTCACGCTTCGGTGCTGGTCACG
>JAKBAX010000128.1 GCA_021808785.1 Actinomycetes bacterium
TGCACCCCTCCGGGGCTTGATCTCCGAGTTGGCGGCCACCGGTGACGGTGCCCTCCTGGTCGGCCTCGGGCTCTTCGACGACGCTGCTGTCTACCAGCTGTCCGACGACCTGGCCCTGGTCTCGACGACCGACTTCTTCCCGCCCCTCGTCGACGAACCCGACGACTTCGGCGCCATCGCCGCCGCCAACGCCTGCAGCGACGTGTTCGCCATGGGGGGACAGGTCGTGCTGGCCCTCAACATCGCCGCCTTTCCAGAGGATCTGCCGGCCGGCGTGGCCGAGCGGATCCTGGTGGCTGCGGCCCGCACGGTGCGCGAGGCGGGCGGCACGGTGGCCGGCGGCCACACCATCCGGGCGCCCGAGCCCATCTTCGGTCTGGCCGTGCAGGGCACCATCAACCCGCGCCGGGTGTGGAGCAAAGGTGGCAGCCGACCCGGCGACCACCTCATGCTGTCCAAGCCGCTCGGCACCGGGATCGTGCTGGCCGGCGGTGACGACACGGCCAAGGCGGCCGCCATCGTGGGTATGCGCACTCTCAACCGGGCCGCGGCCGGCGTCCTTTCCTCCCTGCATGGCGCGGGCGCCGTCCATGCGGTGACCGATGTGACCGGGTTCGGGCTGGCCGGCCACGGCTGGGAGATGGCCGAGCGGGCCTCGCTCCAGGTGGTCATCGACAGCGGGGCACTGCCGCTCTACCCGAGGACCCGCGAGCTGGCCGGGGCCGGGGTCCGCACCGGGGGCGAGGAGCGCAACCGGCAGTACCTGGCCGGCCACTTCACCTCGACCGGCGATCCGTGGGCCGAAACGGTGGTGCTCGACCCGCAGACCTCGGGCGGCCTCCTGGCCGCCGTCGACGGTCCCGGCGCGGCCCGCCTGGGCGACGAGGGCTGGTGGGAGGTGGGCCGGGTCGATACCGGCCCGGTCGGGGTGCGGCTGGCCTGATCCCGGTGGAGCCCGGGCCGCGATGGTCTAGGGCTCAGGGACGTCGAAGTGGGCGTCGCGCAGTTCGAACGCCTGGCGGGTCCCGTGCTCGGCCCGGGTCTTCACGAAGTTGAACTCTCCCTCCTCGAAACGGAGGTTGGTTCCAAAGGCGTGGAAGAGGTAGCTGGCCACCTCCTCGCCCTGGTAGGCCTGCAGCTGCTCGACCAGCCGGAACGCCTCCTTGGCCATCACGATCCCGTCGGCCGGCATCCTGGCCACTTTCCGGGCCCACCAGTCGGCGCGGGTCGAAACCTGGTCATCGGCCACGATCTCGGTGAACACCCGGTCGGCCTCCAGCGCGGCCGCCTCGACGGTGTCGCCGGTGAGCAGCATGCGCCGGGCCAGCACCGGCCCGAGGCGGTGGAAGAACATGTGGATGGTGCCGAGGGCGGGGCCGAGGAAGCGGGTCGCGGGCATGCCGACAACGGTGCCCGCCCCCACCACCGAGATGTCCGACATGAGGGCCAGTTCGAACCCGCCCCCGAGGGCGTAGCCGCTCACCTCCGCCACCGTCACCTTCGGGTAACCCATGTAGTTGTGGTAGAAGTCGAAGGTCCGCCGGTCGACGCTCAAGCGACGGCGCTGGCTCGGCCGGCGCCGGGGCGGACGCGGGTCGCGCCCACCGTCGGCCGCCGGGCCACCGGACCCATCTCCGGCCTCGGGCCCGTACCACGAGTAGGCGTTCCCCATGTCGGCGCCGGTGCTGAAGATGCCCCCCTCACCCCGCAGCAGCACCACCTTGATGTCGTCGTCGTCGGCCAGGTCGTCCAGGTATCCGGCCAGCTGCCGCCGCATGCCGGGGTCGTAGGCATTGCGGCGCTCGGGATTGTCGAAGGTGACTCGGGCTATGCCGGTCTCGCCGTCGCGCTCCATAAGTACACGGGCGTCACCCAACTGAGGTCCCGTCCTCCCGTTCGGTCCAGTCCGTGGACAGTAGCAGCTTTCATATAGATGTTTCTACAGGCCCGGAGGCCGGGCCCTAACCGGCGGCGGGTGCGAAGCCGAAGGTGAAGACCTCGGTGCCGTCCTCCCGGATGGTGAAGGGTCGCACCACCACGTCCAGCTCCATCCCGAAGTCCAGCGCGGCCGGGTCCACGTCGAACAGGCGCCCTTCGACCCGCAGGACATCACCCAGCTCGACATAGCCCACGGCCCATGGCTGGAACGTCTGGGCCGTTTCGGGCCCGGCGTAGGGCTCCTTGGGCAGGAACTCCTGGGTCGTCCAGGTGTAGAGCGTGCCGCGCGTCGGCAGGTCCTCGGCCTCCATCCGGTCGGCGCCGCAGCGCGGGCAACCGGGTGAGGCCGGGAAGGTCACCGCCCGGCAGTCGGCGCAGCGGGCGCCGATGAGGGCGGCCCGGTTCGGGGGATCGGGGACCGGCCAGGTGAACAGGCCGTCTTCAATGGGGCGTTGCGGCAAAGGAGCAACCTTTCGGGTCAGCCGAGAGCTTCTGAGGGACCGGACTAGCGCGCGACGATGGTGACGGCCGACGTGCCGGGGGCCCCGTACAGGTGGGCCAGGCCGACGCGTGGCCGTTCGGGGACCTGGCGCTCACCGGCCCGTCCCCTGAGCTGCAGTGTGAGCTCGTGCAGCTGGCGCAGGCCGGAGGCCCCGATGGGCTCGCCGTTGGCGATCAGGCCACCATCGGTGTTGATGGGCATCGAGCCGCCGATCGAGGTGGCCCCGTCGGCGACCAGCTTCTCCTGCTCGCCGTCTCGGCACAGTCCCACCTCGGCCATGTGTATGACCTCGGCACCCGCGTCGGTGTCCTGGAGCTGGGCCACGTCGACATCCTCGGGCCCGATGCCGGCCGCCTCGAACGCAGCCCGGGCCACGTCGGTCGTCGGGGCCGCGACCCGCTCCACCGGGGCCGACGGGCTGTGGACCTCGAAGGCGCCGTAGCGGCGGGTACGCACCTCGACAGCCTTCACGAACACCGGGGAGTCGGTGTAACGGGGGGCCTCCTCGGCCCGGCACAGGACCAGCGCCGCCGCCCCCTCGTCGGGGCTGCAGAACATGTACTGGGTCAGCGGGTAGTTGACCATCCGCGACCCGACGATCTGCTCCACCGTGAGGGGCTCCCGCCGGAAGGCGTTCGGGTTGAGCGAGCCGTTGCGGTAGTTCTTGGCCGCCACCCGGCCCAGCGTCTCCACCGAGATCCCGTGGTCGTGCATATACCGATTGATCTTCATGGCGAAGAACTTGGGGGTGAGGAAGTAGCCCATCTCCCCGTACCACGCCGGGCAGGCGTAGCCGGTGGGGTCGGAGGTGAAGGCCCCGGTCGGGTGCTTGTCCATCCCGACCACCAGGACCCGCTCGTAACGGCCGGAGCGGATGGCCGCCACGCCGAGCGACAGGGCGCTGCCGGCGGTGGCACAGCCGTTGTACACATTGTTGAAATCGATGCCGGTCAGGCCCATGAACGCCACCATGGCGTCGGGATTGTCCACCTCGAAGCTGCCCCCGACGGCGTATTGGATGTCGGACCACTTCATGCCGGCGTCGGCCAGGGCGGCACGGGCCGCCACGGTGGCCATCTGCAGCGCGGTTACCCCCTTGTGCCGGCCGAAGGGGTGTATCCCGACTCCCGCAATAGCGACATCGCTCATGGCTGCTCCTATCCGGCCGAGGTCGTCCCTCCCTGCGCCAACGAGCCTATGAGTAGTTCGACGTCGATATCAACACCGACTCGACGCTCAGGTCGCGGTACCGAGGTAGCGCTCGTAGATCTCGTCCGAGGAGATGTCGGTGGCCGCCCCGGTGTGGATGACCTCGCCCTTGCTCAGGATGTACACGGTCCGGGCCAGCTCCAGAGCCTTCTGGACGTACTGCTCGACCACCACCAGTGACATGCCCTTGGCCACCAGTCGCTGCAGGGCCTCGTAGATCTTGTCGACGATGAGCGGGGCCAGGCCTAGCGACGCCTCGTCGACCACCACCACCCGCGGCTCGGTGAGGTAGGCGCGCGACAGGGCCAGCATCTGCTGCTCGCCACCCGAGAGGCTCCCGGCCGTCTGGCTCAGCCGACCGCCGAGGACCGGGAACAGCTCGGTCGCCTCGGCGATGGCGTCGTCGAGGCGGCGGCCCCGGGCCTGGATCAGCAGGTTGTCCCGGACGCTGAGCGAGGGGAAGATTCCCCGCCCCTCCGGTAGGTGGCACACGCCGCGGCGGGCGAACTCGTGGGCCGCCCGCCCGGTCACGTCCTGGCCATCGACCTCGATCCGACCGGCGCGGGGGCGGACCAGGCCGGTCGCGGTGCGAAGAAGCGTCGTCTTGCCGGCACCGTTGGGCCCGAGGAGGGCGACCACCTCGCCGGCGGCGACCCGGAAGTCGACGTTGCGCAGCACGATGGTGTCGCCGTAACCGGCCGTCACGTCTTGGAGCCCGAGCACGTTCCTATGCCTCCACCGCGTCGTCGCCGACCGGCTGCTCCTGCTCAGGACCCTCCGCCGCGCCGACCCCGACCGGCAGGGAGTCACCCAGATAGGCGGCCCGCACCCGCGCCGAGCGATGCATCTCCTCCGGCGTCCCTTCGAAGATGGGAGCTCCGAAATCCATCACATGGACGTAGTCGCACACATCTCGAACCAGGGTCATGTCGTGCTCGACCAGCAAGATGCCGCAGCCCCGGGCGGCCACGATGGAGCGCAGGACGGTCCCGAAGCGTTCGGTCTCGTGGCCGTCGAGACCCGACGAGGGCTCGTCCATCAAGAGCATGTCGAACGGTCCGGCCAGCACCCGGGCCAGCTCGACCAGCCGACGTTGGCCTATGGGCAGCAGCCCGACCTGGGTGTCAGCGAGGGCCCTCGTCCCGGTCAGGGCCAGGGCCTCCTCGGTGGCCTCGTCGATCTGGCGGGCCGCCCGGCGGCTCCCGAACACCTGGGCCATCGGATTGGCACCGGCCAGGGCCGCCTCCCGGCCGAGGGCCACGTTCTGGCGCACGGTGAGGCTGTTGAACAGCTCGGTGCGCTGGAAGGTGCGACCCAGGCCCCGGCGGGCCCGCACCGCAGGACCGTCACCGCTGACGTCGGTCCCGTGCAGCACGATGCGCCCCGCGGTCGGCCGGTTGAGGCCGCTGCAGGCATTGAACGTGGTGGTCTTGCCCGCCCCGTTCGGCCCGACCAGACCGGTGATCCGGTCGGTCGGGGCGGTGAGGCTGACCCCGTCGACCGCCTTCACCCCGCCGAAGTGCACCGCCAGGTCGATCACCTCGAGGCCCCGGCGGCCGCCGCCATCGACAGGGGGGACGGCTCTCGCAGCCCGGGCCGGGGCGGCAGCCGGGAGCGGACCGGTGTCGGGGCCCGGTGCCACCTCGATGGCCGGCCCGCCGGTCGGGACCCGTCCACCGAGTCGATCCAGGATCTGGCGCAGCGCCTGGGGGGTGGTGCCCCCTCTGGTGCCATAGGCGGCCGTGGCGGCGCCGAGGCCGAACAGCAGGGTCAGCACGTTGGGCGTGGTGTTCCCGCTGATGTAGCCGGGAACGACGGCGTAGAGAGCGGCCCCGATGACCGCGTACCAGGGGTCGCCGATGGTCATGATCACGACCAGGGCGACCAGGGTCAAGGAGGAAAAAGAGGTGAAGTAGGGCTCGCCGATCCCGAAGTGGTACAGCATCGCCGTCAGGGCTCCGGCCAGGGACGCCATGGCTGCCGCGATGCAGAACACGATCACCTTCAGCACGGTGGAGGTGGTGCCGTTGGTCTCGAGGGCCAGGGGCGAGTCGGCCATGGCCTCGAGCAGGCGGCCGAGCCGCCCGTTGGCGATGACCGTGATGGTGGCCACGACCAGCACGACTATCACCAGCAGGAGGTAGTAGAAGCCCTTGTCGCCGGACAGGTTGAGGCCGCCGATGGAGACTGCCGGACGGGGCGCGCTGAGCCCGATCGGGTTGGCCCCGAACATGAAGCTACGGGTGTAGAACACCTCCTCGGCCAGGATCCCGAAGCCGAGCGTGGCCAGGGCCAGGAACACACCGGAGACCCGCACGGCCGGGATGGCGATGAGGGCCCCTACCGGGACGGCGATCAGGCTGGCCAGGATGACCGAGAACAGCCACGGGATGTGGTCGGCGCTGAAGTGGCCGAAGGCGGCCGCTCCCACCGCCGCGAAGGCCAGGTGGCAGAGCGATATCTGGCCCGACCGGCGCACCAGGAGGCCGAGCGAGAGGAAGAGGATCATGTCGATCAGGGCGGCCGACCAGGTCGTCAGGTGGGCTTTCTGGTACACCGGGACCAGGGCCAGCAGCACGATGGCCACCACGCCGGCGACCAGCCGCACCCGCCACGGTGCGTGATACGACCGCCGGGCGTGCATCTGAGCCACCAGGCGCCTCTGGGCCAGGCGGCCCCTGGGTATCAGGATGAGGACCAGGAACAAGATGACGAAAGGCAGTGCCGGAGCCAACCCGCCGACCCAGGTCTGGGTGGCCTGGTACTTGTCCACCAGGGCGTCGGCGATCCCGACGATGAGCCCACCGGCGAAGGTGAGGGGCAGGTTGGTGAAGTAGCCGATGGCAGCCGCACCGAACGCCGCGAACACGGCGGTGGTGAGGGTGGTTCCGTCGAGCTGGAGGCCGCCGTTGTCGGCCAGCATGATCCCGGCCACCGAGGCGAACACCGAGCCGATGATCCAGGCCCAGCGCCGGACCAGGAGCGGATTGTCCCCGCTCATCGACACCAGGTCGGCGTTGTCCACCACCCCCCGCATGAGGATGCCGAGGCGCACCGACTGGAAGAACCAGTAGAGGATCGCCGACGCGGCGGCCGAGAAGAGGAAGACGATGACCTGCCCCCACGTGATGTTGACGCCCAGGATGCGCACCGTCGACTGGGGCAGGAAGGAGGGGAAGGCAGGAGCGTTGGTCGGGTGCCACAGGTTCCCGAGGGCCAGGACGATCAGGATGAGGCCGACGGTGGCCACCACCTTGATGGTCTCGCTGGCCCCGGCCAGGGACCGGGCCAGGAATTCGAGCGCCAGGCCGAGCAGGGGCGCGAACACGAACAGGCTGATCAGCGCGGCGACGGGCCAGGGCAGCTTGTGCTCGGCGTGCAGGAAGTAGAACAGGTAGACGTCGAGGGCGGCCACCGCCCCGTAGCCCACGTTGAATATGCCCGACGTCTTGAAGGTCAGGACCAGGCCGAGCCCGGCCAGCCCGTAGACCGCGCCGTTGGCCAGACCGATGACTATGAAAGGAAGAAACTGGTGCACTGGCTCTCCTATGGGCCCTCCGGGGTCCTGCTCAGAGGACCCCGGAGGTGTGGATCAGACCGGCCGATCAGCCGTTCTGGCAGGAGACCTTGGTGCCCTGGGGCAGCAGGAACTGCCCATTCTTCACCTGGGCGACGAACCAGCAGCTGATGGGGTGGGCCTTGCCGGCCGGGAAGGTCAGCGGGGGTGCCCAGCCGTCGAGGGTGTCGCCGTTGAGCCCCTCGAGGCCGCTCATGATCCCCGCCGCCGTCGGTGTGGCACCGTTGGCGCCTACGTTGCCCTGCTTGACCGCATCGGCCAGCAGCAGGCCGGCCGGCCACATCAGGCTGGCGAACTCGTTCCAGTCGCTGTTGGTCAGGGTCCCCGGGGCGTACTTGTTGACCGCGTTGTCCATGGCCTGCACGGCCGGCGACGAGGTGTCGAAGTACGGCAGGTTGGACACCGGGGCGGCCGTTTGGTCCTTGAGGCCCGGGTTGGTCAGGTCGCCGGGAGCCAGGACCACCCCGTCGATCACGTAGATCGGGTGGTAGCCCTGCTGGTTGCAGTCCTTGGCCGCCTTCAGCTGGACCAGGGCGATGTCGGCGATGAACAGGCCGGTCACGTGCTGCTGCTGGGCCGCCAGGCACTGGGCGGTGTAGTTGGGCGCGGTGGCGGCCACCTCACCGGTGTAGACGACCGGCAGGCCCAACTGGGCCCCGACGTCCTGCAGCGGCTTGATGCCCTCCTGGCACTGGGTCGCCTCGGCGCAGTAGAAGAGGGCCAGGTTGGTGGCCCCCGCCGACTTGGCCGCCCCGATGATCGAGGCGTAGAGGGAGTCCTCGGTCTGACCCTGGGAGAAGAAGTACGGGCTCTGGTACATCTCCAGTTCCGACACGTTGGCTCCGACGACCGGCACCTTGGCCGCGGCCACCGCCGAGGCGAAGACCGGGCTCAGATTGCTCCAGTCCACCAGTGCGATGGCGTGGTCGGAGTTGACCAGAGTCTGGACCGCCGAGGTGGCGTTGGCCGGGTTGCTCTGGGTGTCCACCAGGAACACCTTCACCGGATGGCCGTTCAGGCCGCCCTGGGCGTTGACCGACGAGGCCCAGGCCCGGTAGACGGCCGGGCCGTCGGCCCCCGCGGAAGCCAGCGCACCGGTGCAGTCACAGATGATCCCGACGTTGATCGGGGAGCCCGTGGCCGTCCCCCCGCCCGAAGCGGACGTGGTGGCGCTGGAACCAGCGGCGGTGGTGTTCGACGTGGACGACGGGCTCTTGCTCGATGAGCACGCCGTGAGGCCAGCAAAGATTGCAAGAGCAGCGATGAAGCTGAAAGCTCTCCTGCGTCTGCCTGTCACAGTTCGGTTCCTCCCCTATTGCGGCCCCCCGTCTGGGGGGCCTCCTGATCCGGTCGTGAGTATTGCACTACGTCGATATCGGTGTCGAGACTAATGCCGGGCCGGAGTCTCCGGCCGTCAACCGACCAGGCCCCGCACCAGGGCCTCATTGGGCTCGGGCGGTAGCTCGGCGAGCGGAACCGCGATCTCCTCCACGGTGGGGCCGTACTGCTCCGCCAGCGGATCCAGGGCGGCCAGGTCGAACCGGTAGACCTGGGCCGCGGTCCCGGCCAGGAACCGGCGCATCCGCTCCTCGGGCCACGAGTGGAACAGCTGGCGCAGGTGCTCGCGGGTGTAGGGCGCGGTGCCCTCGTCGTGGGGATAGTCCGAGCCCCACATGAAGCGGTCGACGCCCAGACCGTCGATGGCCTCGACGTCGGGCAGCTTGGGCTGGGAGATGCCGACGAAGCAGTTGCGCTCGAAGTACTCGGTGGCCGTCCGGGGCAGGATGGACTCCTCGCCGAAGCGCAGCTCGCCCGTCGTCCCGGACTCCCTGATGCGGATGATGGCCCGGTCCAGGCGGACCAACAGGTCGGGCAGCCAGTAGGCCCCCATCTCGGTCATGGTGAACACCAGGTCGGGATGGCGCTCGAACACTCCCGACAACAGGAGGTGCAGGAACGGTCGCTGGGAGTAGAACTGGAACTCGCCCATGAAGAGCAACCCGGCCGCCGGCACCTTCCCGAAATCGGGCACCCCGGTGCCACCGTGGCTGTTGACCACGACCCCCGCTTCGGCGCAGAAGGCCCACAGGGGTTCCCAGTAGGGGTCGTAGAGGTGGTGCTCGACCCAGACCGCGTCGGGTGGGATGTTGGGCAGGAGCAGGCCGCCGCGCAAACCGTGCTCGGCGATCCACCTGGCGTCCTCGAGGGCGTCCTCCAGGTTGTTGACGAAGATCTGGCCGATACCTGCCCGCTGGTCCGGGTAGTCGGCGCAGAAATCGACCAGCCAGCGGTTATGGGCCCGGATCCCGGCCAGGCGATGCTCGTACTCCTCCGGCTTGGGCGGCGGTGCGGCCAGCACGAAGCTCGGGAAGAACGGCGGCACCGTGTTCGGGAACATGACCTCGCCGACCACCCCGTCGCACAGCTGGGCGGAAGTGCGCATCTCGTTGTCCCAGTTGCGCAGGCGGCGCTGGTCCCCCAAATCCTTGAACGGGTTGCGGTAACGCCCCCGCCACGCGTCGAAGTCCTCGAGGTACCGGCTCTCCAGATACTCCCGGTAATGGGCGTGGCTCCCCCCGGCGTGGGTGTCGGCGGAGATGATCGTGTAGTGGGAACCCATTGCAAGCCTCCGGATGACCGTGCCGCGCCGCCGGAGGTCGCTCACCCCCGACTTCCGACGTCGACGTCAACACATGGTAATCGGTCGGGCCCGGCGGCTCCAGCGCCTACCGGCCCTCGCCCGCCTAAGCTGGCACCTTGTCGATGTCGATGTCGATGTCGCTCGAACGGGGCGCGGCCCACCCCCACGGGGCCGGCGGCCCACCGCGCCTATTCTCGGGAAGTGGAGAGCCCCCACCGATGATCTCGACCACCACGGACCGGTCCGAACTGGAGATGCTGAGGTCGAGCACCCGGCGCCTGATGGCGGGGACTCCGACCCTCGAGCAGGCGGCCGGGATGGGCCTGCTGGGGCTGCTGGCGCCGGAGGAGCGCGGCGGGTCCGGCTGGCATCCGGTCGAGGCCTGCGCCGTGGCCACAGAAGCGGGCCGGGCTCTGGCCCCTCTGGTCTGGACGGACTCCCTGGTCGCGGCGGCCGCGCTGAGCCGGCATGCCCCGCTCGGCGACACCGTCGAAGCGCTGGTGGCCGGGGAGATCACCGCCGGACTGGTCCGCCCGGGCCGCGGCCTGTTCACCGGGCTGACCGGGCCCGCGGGCAGCTTCGCCGGTCGTTGCACCGTCGCCGGGTCGTCGGCCCCCGAACTGCTGGTGGCCCTGGCCGGACCGGCCGGCCCCGTCGTGCTCGACTGCCGCGCCGCCGACATCTCCGACATCTCGGACGCGCCCGAGGCGGCGCTCGATACGACCCGTCCCTCGGTGACCCTCACCATCAGCGGCGGGACCGTCACCGCCATCGACCAAGCCGACCCGGCGGTAGCCGATGCCGCCGTCCTGGTCGCCTGCGCCGATTCCCTCGGGGCTCTGACCGGTGTCTCCGGGCTGCTCTGTGAGTACCTGGCCGGCCGGACCGCTTTCGAACGACCGCTGGCCAGCTTCCAGGTGATCCAGCACCGGTTGGCCGACCTGGCGGTGTTGGAGGCGGCCAGCCGGGCCCTGATCGACCAGGCCGCCGCCGCCCTCGCCGGGCGTCGGACCGACGCATCGGGTCGGGTGGACGCGGCCCACTCCTACATGTCCCGGCACCTGGTGGCGGCGCTCGACGACTGCATCCAGCTGGCCGGCGGCATCGGGTTCACCTGGGAGTTCCCGCCCCACCACGCCCTGCGCCGGGTGACCACCAACCTGTCGTCGGCCCGCTCGGAGCGGTCCGGCCGGGACCGGCTGATCCTGGCCCACTCCGGGGAGGCCGAGCGGCCGGCCGACGGGTTCCGGCTCCGGGCCCGCCAGGTCATCGCTGCCCACGCCCCGTTCCAGGCCAGGGAGGGCCACCGGGCCCCGGAGAGCCCCGAGCAGGAGGCGGCCCTGCGCAGGTGGTACGGCGTCCTCTACGAGGAGGGCCTGGTCGGGGCGGGTTGGCCCGAGGAGTGGGGCGGGGACCCCGGGCACCGACCCGAGCACGACCTGATCGTCACCGAGGAGCTGATCCACGCCCGCGCCCCGCGACCGCTCGACCAGTGCCAGCTGGCCGCCCACCTGCTCATCCACTTCGGCTCGCCCGAGCAGCAGGCCACCCACCTGCTGCGCATCCGATCCGGGGCCGAGGTCTGGTGCCAGCTCTTCAGCGAGCCCGATTGTGGCAGCGACCTGGCCGGCATCAAAGCCCGAGCGGACCGCCGGGCGGACGGCTCCTGGGCCCTGAGCGGCCAGAAGACCTGGACCACCGACGGCCACTGGGCCCAGATGGGTGTGGCCCTGTTGCGGACATCGGTCGGGCCCCGGCGCCACGACGGGCTGACCGCCTTCTTGGTGCCCATGAACGCCGAACACCTCGAGGTGCGGCCGAAGCGGACCATGGGCGGAGCCTTCGAGTTCAACGACGTGT
>JAKBAX010000129.1 GCA_021808785.1 Actinomycetes bacterium
CCCTCCCCCGGCGGGTACTAAGTTGTGACCACGCGGTCACTGTCTTGCACCCAGCCGGGGGGCACCCCCCCACCGGGCCTGCCGTCCCCCGAGTCCGTGCTCGGCCGGGTCGGAGGTGAGAACTTCGCGGTGGCGTCGCGGGTTCTGCCGGCGGCGGCCCGCCGGCATCTGCTGGCCTTCTACGGCTTCGCCCGCTTCACCGACCAGATCGGCGACACCTACGGGGGGGACCGACTGGCGGCCCTCGACTGGCTCGAGGAGGAGACCCACCGGGCCCTGTCGGGCCCCTCCGGCCGGGCCCACCCGCTGGTCGGCCCGGCCGTCGAGTCGGTGGTCCGGCTGGGGATAGACCCCCAACCTCTCTTCGACCTGATCGAGGCCAACCGGCGCGATCAGCTGCTGCACACCTACGCGGACTTCGAGACGCTGGTGGGATACTGCCGGCTGTCGGCCAACCCGGTCGGCCGGCTGGTCCTCGGCGCCTTCGGCTACTGCGACCACGAGCGCCTGGCGCTTAGTGACGCTATCTGCACCGCCCTTCAGCTGATCGAGCACTGGCAGGACGTCCGCGAGGACGCCGAGGCCGGGCGGATCTACCTACCGGCCGAGGACCTGGAGCGCTTCGGGGTGGGGACGGTGGACCTGGCCGGGCCACCGCCGGCCAGCCCGGCCCTGCGGTCCCTGATGGCCTTCGAGGTGGCCCGGGCCCGGACCTGGATGGACCTCGGGGCCCCCCTGGTCGCAATGCTGGGCGGCCGAGCCAGATGGGCGGTGGTCGGGTTCGTGGCCGGTGGCCGCGCCGCCCTCGACGACCTGGCCCGGCGCGACTTCGACTGCCTGGTCCGCCCGGGGCGGCCGGCCGGGCGGTCCTTGGCCCGCAACCTGGTGTTGACGGCCCGGAGCCGGCGAGGGGAGGCGGCGTGAACCTGGAGGAGGCCTACGCCCGCTGCGAGACCATCACCGCCACCGAGGCCCGCAATTTTTCCTATGGGATCAAGCTCCTGCCGGGACCGAAGCGGCAGGCCATGTCAGCCCTCTATGCCCTGGCCCGGCGCATCGACGACATCGGCGATGGCGACGCCCCTTCCACCGACAAGCTCGGGGCCCTGGCCGAAGCCCGCACACAGGTCGGCGAGTTGCGAAATGACCGTCCGGCCCTCGACCCGGCCGACCCGGTGATGACCGCGATGGCCGATGTGGCCCGGCGCTACCCCCTGCCGGTGACCGCCCTCGAAGAGCTGATCGAGGGCTGTGAGATGGATGTGGCCGGGACCCGTTACCAGACCTTCGACGACATGGTCGGCTACTGCCGGCGGGTGGCCGGGACGGTGGGCCGGCTCAGCCTGGCCATCTACGGCACCGCCGACGCGGCCCAGGCCGAGGGCCTGGCCGACGACCTGGGTGTGGCCCTGCAGGTCACCAACATCCTGCGTGACGTGGTCGAGGACCAGAAATCGCTCGGCCGGGTCTACCTGCCGCGCGCCGACCTGGAGCGGTTCGGGCTGGGCCCCGACCTGGAAGGCCCCGAGGAGGCGCTGATCGCCCTGATCGCCTTCGAGACGGGTCGGGCCGAGGAGTGGTACGGGCGGGGCCTGCCCCTCCTCCCCCTTCTCGACCGCCGGTCGCGGGCCTGCACCGCAGCCATGGCCGGCATCTACCACCGGCTGCTCGCCACCATCCGCCGGGACCCGGCCGCCGTCCTGCGAGGCCGGGTGTCGCTTCCCGCCTGGCAGAAGACCTCGGTAGCCATCCGGGCGCTCAGCTCGGGGCGGGTATGACGAATCCGTCGATGAGCAGCCGTCCCATGACCGGGCGCCACGTGGCGGTCCTCGGCGGCGGTCTGGCCGGCCTGGCCGCCGCCCTCGAGTGCGCCGATCTGGGAGCCAGGGTGACCCTGCTCGAGCGCCAGCGCCGGCTGGGCGGGCTGACGTGGTCGTTCGAGCGCAACGGCGTCTGGATGGACAACGGGCAGCACGTCTACCTGGCCTGCTGCGACGCCTACCTGGGCTTCTTGGATCGCATCGGCGCGGCCGGAGACGTGCAGCCGGCCCGGGCTCTCGACATCCCGGTGGTGGCGGCCGGCCCGACCGGGCCGGTCACCGGACGCCTGCGGCGGCGCGATCTGCCGGTGCCGCTGCACCTGGCCGGTTCCCTGCTCCGGTTCCCCCACCTGGGCCTGGTCGACCGCCTCCGGCTGGGGCAGGCTCTGTCCGGGCTGGGCCGGCTGGACCTGGACGACCCCTCCCTGGACCGGATCACCTTCGGTGATTGGCTGCTCCGCCACGGGCAGTCCCAGGCCGCCATCGAGTGGGTGTGGGATCTGATCACTGTTCCCACTGTCAACCTCCCGGCCCGAGAGGCGTCGCTCGCCGTCGCCGCCATGGTGTTCAAGACCGGGATCCTGGGTGACCGCGCCGCGGTGGACATGGGCTGGAGCCGAGTGCCCCTCGGACGACTTCACGGCGAGCGGGCCGGGGCGGCGCTGGCCCGGGCCGGCGTGACGGTACTCACCGGGACCCGGGCCCACACGCTCGCCGCCGGCGCCGAGGGGGGCTACGAGCTATCCCTGCCGAGCGGGCCGATCCGGGTCGATCAGGTCGTGGTGGCCCTCCCCCACGACGAGGCCGCCGGGCTGGTCCCGGCCCCGGCCGCCCCCGGCCGGGACCGGTGGCGCGGCCTCGGATCGTCGTCGGTCATGGACGTGCACCTGGTGTTCGACCGCAAGGTCACCTCGTGGGAGGTCATGGCCGGCCACGGCCATGACGTCCAATGGGTCTTCGACCGCACGCAGGCATCGGGACTGGCCGACCTGGACCCGACCAGGCAGTACCTGGCGGTCTCCCTCTCGGCGGCCGACCACCTGCTCGGACAGCGGCCCGAGGAGCTGGTGACCTCGACCGTCGCCGTCCTGGGCCGGCTGCTACCGGCGGTGAGCGCGGCGCGCCTGGTCGACTCGACCGTGACCAAGGAGCGGCGGGCCACCTTCCGGGCCGGACCCGGCACCGCCGCCATCCGGCCCGCGGCAAAGACCGCCTGGCCCGGATTGGCCCTGGCCGGGGCGTGGACCTCCACCGGCTGGCCGGCGACCATGGAGGGAGCGGTGCGCAGCGGCCTGGCTGCGGCCCGGTCCCTCGCCTCCCAAACCCTCATCACTCCCATATCCCAGGAGGTGGCGTGACCCCGACCATCGGCGTTTCCGAAGTTCTGGCCCGTTCCCGGCGAGCCCTACACCCGGCCCTCAGCGCGTCGATCGACCGGCTGGCCCCCGAGATCCGTCACATCGCCACTTACCACATGGGGTGGACCGACGCCGAGGGCAGCCCGGTGGAGGCCCCCGGTGGCAAGGGGGTGCGGCCGACCATGGCCGTTCTCGGCGCAGAGGCGGCCTGGGCCGATCCCGAGGTGGGGGTGCCCGGCGGGGTGGCGGTGGAGCTGGTCCACAACTTCTCGCTGATCCACGACGACATCATCGACACCGACACCGAGCGCCACCACCGCCCGACGGTGTGGTCCATATTCGGGGTGGGGCCGGCCATCGTCGCCGGCGATGCCCTGCAGGTGCTGGCCCACCAGGTGCTGCTCGAGGCCTCCCCCGAGACCGGCCCGGCCGCTTCGGCCGCCCTGGCCGACGCCACCGCCGCCATGATCGCCGGGCAGGCCGACGACATCGCATTCGAGAAGCGGCGCAACGTCACGGTGGAGCAGTGCACCGCCATGTCAGCGGCCAAGACCGGGGCCCTGCTCGGCTGTGCCTCCTCCATCGGGGCCATCCTGGCCGGTGCCCCCGACGCCACTGTGGGGGCGCTGCGCGACTACGGCCGCCATCTGGGGCTGGCCTTCCAGGCGGTCGACGACCTGCTCGGTATCTGGGGCGATCCCGACACCACGGGCAAACCGGCCGGCACCGACCTGCACCTGCGCAAGAAGTCCATGCCGGTCGTATCCGCGCTGGCCGCCGGCGGGGCCGAGGCGGACGAGTTGAGGGCCCTGGTGTTGGGCCCCGAGGACGCCACGGGGCCGCTCGAGCCGCTCAGCGCCGACGAGGTCGAGCGGGCCCGGTACCTGGTCGAGGCCTGCGGCGGCCGGGAGTGGACGGCGGTACGGGCCAAGGCCAATCTGGACGCCGCCCTCGGTGCGCTCGAACGGGTCCGCCTGTCCGCCATCCCGCACCGGGATCTGGCCGATCTGGCCGTCTACGTGGTGGAGCGGGAGTTCTGAGCATGCGCCTCGAGCAAGGCGCCCTCGCCTCGCTGGAAGAGGCCGCCTCGGCGACCGCCAAGGCGGCCACCGAGCACCTGCTGTCCTTGCAGGATCCAGCTGGGTGGTGGAAGGGCGAGCTGGAGACCAACGTCACCATGGACGCCGAGGACCTCCTCTTGCGTCACTTTCTCGGCATCGTCGATCCGGCCGTGGCGGCCCGGGCCGCGGTGTGGATCCGGAGCCGCCAGGCGGCCGACGGCACGTGGTCCACCTTTTATGGCGGACCACCCGATCTGTCCACCACGATCGAGGCCTACGTGGCCCTGCGCCTGGCCGGCGACGACCCGGCGCAGGCCCACATGGAAGCGGCCGCCTCGTGGGTCAGAACCCAAGGTGGGGTGGCCGCCAGCCGGGTGTTCACCCGCATCTGGTTGGCCATGGTGGGGGCCTGGGACTGGGAGCGCCTGCCGGTGCTGCCGGCCGAGATCATGTTCCTACCCCCGCGGGTTCCGCTCAACATCTACGACTTCGGATGCTGGGCCCGCCAGACGGTCGTCGCCCTCACCGTGGTGATGGCCCACCGTCCGGCCCGCCCACTGCCGTTCGCCATCGACGAGTTGATCGTGGCCGACCGCAGCGACACCCCCGCCGGCGGTGTCTTCGGCATCTTGGACCGGGCGCTGCACCGCTACGAGCGCCTTCCCGGCTGGTTCCTGCCCCGCCGGGTCCTCAGGCGGGCCGCCCTCGGCCGGGCCGAGCGGTGGATGGTCCAGCGCCAGGAGGCCGACGGTCTCTGGGGCGGTATCCAGCCGCCGGTCGTGTACTCCATCATCGCCCTGCACCTGCTCGGTTATCCCTTGGACCACCCCGTGGTCGCGGCCGCCCTCGCCGGACTCGATGGCTTCACCATCGACGACGAGCGGGGGCGCCGGCTGGAGGCCTGCCAGTCCCCGGTGTGGGACACCGCCCTGGCCGTGGTGGCTCTGACCGACGCCGATGTCGGCACCGACCACCCGGCGGTGCGCGCCGCCGCCGACTGGCTTACCGCCGAGGAGATCACCTATCGGGGAGACTGGGCCGTACGCCGGCCCCACCTGGCCCCCGGCGGGTGGGCCTTCGAGTTCGCCAACGACCACTACCCCGACATCGACGACACCGCCGAGGTGGTCATGGCCCTCCGCCGGTCGGGGCACGGGCCCGACGCCGGCACGCCCGCCGCGGCCGCCTGCCGACGGGGCGTGGAGTGGACGATGGGCATGCGCAGCCGCGGCGGCGGGTGGGGTGCGTTCGATGCCGACAATGTCAGCCGCCTCGTGGCCGCCCTGCCCTTCTGTGACTTCGGCGAGGTGACCGATCCGCCGTCGGCCGACGTCACCGCCCATGTGCTCGAGATGCTGGCCGGTGAGCCGCAGGTGCCCGAGTCGTTCATCGAGGATGCCATCGCCTGGTTGGGCTCCGAGCAGGAGCCCGACGGGTCCTGGTTCGGCCGGTGGGGGGTCAACCACGTGTACGGAACGGGGGCGGTGCTACCGGCGCTGGTCGCGGCCGGGGTCCCCCTCATCGACAGCCGCATCCGGCGGGCGGTGGCCTGGCTGGAGAGCCACCAGAACGCCGACGGGGGCTGGGGCGAGGATCTCCGCTCCTACATCGACGCCAAGTGGCGGGGCCGGGGCGACTCCACGGCATCGCAGACGGCGTGGGCGCTGCTCGCCCTGCTGGCCGCGGGGGAGCACGAATCGGACGCCGTCCGGCGGGGGGTGGCGTGGCTGATCGAGACGCAGACCGTGGAGGGGACGTGGGACGAGCCGCAGTTCACCGGGACCGGGTTCCCCTGGGACTTCACCATCAACTACCACCTGTACCGCCTGGTCTGGCCCCTGTCGGCCCTGGGCCGGTACCTGGCCGCCACGTCGGGAAGGAGGGCCGGGCTCTGACCTCCCGAACCGTCGTCCTGGCGCCCCTGCGCCTCGAGGCCCGGGCCCTGGCCCGGGGTGGGGCCGGTCTGACCGTGGTCCGCACCGGGGCCGGTCCGGTCAACGCGGCGCGCACCGTCGCCCGCTTGGGCCGCACCGCGGCCGACGCGCTGGCCGTGGCCGGGGTCGCCGGTGGCCTGGTCGGGAGCATGGCGCCGGGCACGGTAGTGGTGGCCGACCGGGTGCTCGCCGAGGACGGCCGCCTGGTCGCCACGCCCGCCTCGGCCTCGGTCCTGGCCGGCGAGCTCCGGCGCCTGGGCCTGCCCGTGACCGTCGGGGCGGTGGTGTCGGTGCCCAAGGTGGTGCACGGCCGCGAGCGCCGAGGCGACCTGGCCCGGCTCGGGGCGGTAGCGGTGGACACCGAGACGGCGTACGCCCTGACCGGTGGCTGGGACGTCCCTACCGCCGTGATCCGGGTCGTCGTCGACACCCCCGAGCGCGAGCTGCGCTCCCCCGGCACCGTCAGCCGCGGTGTCGTCGCGCTGCGCCACCTGCGGGCCGCGGCGCCGGCCCTGGCCGCCTGGGCCGCCGCGCTCAACGAGCGGACCGTGCTCCTGGCCGGTCCCCGTTCCTTCTGTGCCGGCGTGGAACGGGCCATCACCACCGTCGAGCGGGCCCTGGAGCGCTATGGCGACCCCGTGTATGTGCGCCGCCAGATCGTCCACAACCGCCATGTGGTGGACAGCCTGCAGTCCCGGGGCGCGATCTTCGTCGAGGAGCTGTCGGAGGTGCCCGACGGGGCCACCGTCATACTCTCCGCCCACGGTGTGTCCCAGGTGGTCCGGGCCGAGGCCGCCGGGCGCGACCTGAATGTGATCGATGCCACCTGCCCGCTGGTCAGCAAGGTGCACCACGAGGTGCGCCGGTTCAACCAGAAGGGCTACCAGATCGTCATGATCGGCCACGCCGGCCACGACGAGACCGAGGGCACCCTCGGGGAGGCCGAGGGGATCGCCCTCGTCACCGACCGCGACGACGTGGCCCACCTGGAGGTGGCCGACCCCGAGAAGATCGCCTACATCACCCAGACCACCCTGTCGCCCGACGACGTGGCCGGTATCGTGGCCGAGCTGTCGGCCCGCTACCCGGCCATCGTCGGTCCCCACGCGGCCGACATCTGCTACGCGACCCAGAACCGCCAGGATGCCTTGGCCGCCATGGCGGCGGAGTGCGACCTGGTGCTGGTGGTCGGTTCGGCCAACTCGTCGAATGCGGCCCGCCTGGTCGAGGTGGCCCAACGCTGCGGGGCGGCCGCGGTCCTGATAGAGGACGAGTCGGAGCTGGCGCTGGATCTGATCGGCCCGGCCCGGGTGGTCGGTATCACCGCTGCTGCGTCGACCCCCCCCGATCTGGTGGAGCGCCTGGTCGGCACCATCGCGGCCCTGGGCGGCGCCACCGTCGAGGAGCGCCGCACGAGCACCGAGAACGTCAATTTCCCCCTGCCTGTGGAGGTTCGCTAGATGGGAGTCCCTGTTCGCCAGAGCATCAAGATCGGCACGTATCTGGCCAGACAGAAGCTGTCCGGCCGGGACAAGTTCCCGCTGATCGTCGAGCTCGAGCCGCTGTTCGCCTGCAACCTGGAATGCAACGGGTGCGGCAAGATCCAGTACCCAACCGAAGTCCTGCGCCAGCGCCTGTCGGTCGAGCAGGCGGTGGCGGCCATCGAGGAGTGCGGGGCGCCGATGGTGTCCATCGCGGGCGGCGAGCCGCTGCTGCACCCTGAGATCGACAAGATGACCAAGGCCCTGCTCGACCGGGGGCGGTTCGTCTACCTGTGCACCAACGCCCTGCTGCTGGAGCGCAAGCTGGACCGCTTCGAGCCGCATGCCCGCTTCAGCTGGGTGGTGCACATCGACGGCCTGAAGGATCGCCACGACGAATCGGTCAGCCGCGAGGGCACTTTCGACAAGGCGGTGGCGGCCATCCGCAAGGCCAAGGAGAAGGGGTTCAAGGTCACGACCAACAGCACCTTCTTCAGCACCGACTCCCCCGAAATGGTCCGCGAGGTGCTCGACTACCTGAACGACGACCTGGGTGTGGACCAGATGATGATCAGCCCCGGCTACGCCTATGAGAAGGCTCCGGACCAGGTGCACTTCCTCAGCACCCGCACCTCCCACCAGCTCTTCGCCGACGCCTTCGCCGACGGTCGGCGCAAGCACTGGCGGCTCAACCACAGCCCTCTCTTCCTGGACTTCCTGGAAGGCAAGGTCGAGTTCGAATGCACGCCGTGGGGCGTTCCCAGCTACTCGGTGTTCGGTTGGCAACGCCCCTGCTACCTCATGGCCGACGGCTACGCCGAGACCTACCAGGAGCTGATCGAGAGCACCGACTGGGACCGCTACGGCCGGGGCAAGGACCCGCGCTGCGCCAACTGCATGGCCCACTGTGGCTACGAGCCGAGCGCGGTGCTGGCCACGACCAAGTCGCTCCGCCAGTCCATCCGGGCTGCCGTCGGCAACTAGCCGCATGGGATTCGACCTGCCCGGCCTGCTGGCCGCCCGCGCCGGAGAGGGCCCGGAGCTTTGGGCCCGCTACCTCAATCCCCAGACGGCCAAGGTCCTGCATTCGGTCGGCCTGGACCGCCAGTGGGTGCGGGCCGAAGGACCCTACCTGTGGGACGACCAGGGTCGTCGTTACCTGGACTGGCTGGCCGGCTTCGGGGTGTTCGGGGTGGGCCGCAACCATCCCGTGGTGCGCCAGGCGGTCAAGGACGTGCTCGACGCCGACCTGGCCGACATGGTCAAGATGGACACCCCCCTGCTGGCCGGTCTGCTGGGCGAGGCCCTGGTCCGGCGGGCGCCCTACCTGGACCGGGTGTACCTGTGCAACAGCGGCACCGAGGCCGTGGAGGCGGCCCTCAAATTCGCTCGCTACGCCACGGGCCGGGGTCGGGTCCTGTTCTGCAGCCACGCCTACCACGGCCTGACCGCCGGGTCCATGTCGGTGAACGGCGCCAAGGAGTTCACCGACGGCTTCGGACCACTGCTCCCCTCCACCATGGTTCCCCTCGGCGACCTCGACGCCCTGCGCCGGGAACTGGGCCGGGGTGACGTGGCCGCCCTCATCGTCGAGCCGGTCCAGGGCAAGGGCGTGCACCTGGCCCCGCCCGGATACCTGGCCCAGGCGGCCGAGATCCTGCACGCGCAGGGGGCCCTGCTCATCTGCGACGAGGTTCAGTGCGGTCTCGGCCGCACCGGTCGCTTCTTCGGGTTCGACCACGACGGGGTCGAACCCGACCTGGTGACAGTGGCCAAGACCCTCTCCGGCGGCATCGCCCCCATCGGCGCCACCATCGGCACGGAGAAGATCTTCGCCAAGGTCTATTCGAACATGACCCGGGTACTGGTCCACGACACGACCTACAGCCACAACAACACCGCCGCCGCCGCCGGCCTGGCCGCCCTCAGCGTCCTCGACGAGGAAGGCCTGGTCGCCAACGCCGAGAGGCGGGGCGCCGAGCTGACCGCCGGCCTGCGGGAAGCGGCGGAGCGCTACGACTTCATCTCCGATGTGCGGGGGCGGGGCCTGATGATCGGCATCGAGTTCGGCAAACCCCGGACGTTGCGCCAGCGGGCCCGCTACTCACCCATGACGCTGGCCCGAAAAGGGCTCTTCACCCAGATGATCGTCTGCGACCTCTTCGAGCACCACCGCATACTGACCCAGACCGCATCCGATCACGCCGACGTGCTCAAGCTGCTGCCGCCGCTGACCACCACCGGCGAGGACGTCGAGTGGTTCCTCTCCGCCTTCCGCTCGGTCATGGACGCCGTTTCGGGCAGTTCCCGGCCGGTCTGGCACTTCGCCAAGGGGCTCACCACACGGGCCCTGGGGGCCAGCTGAACGGCGCCGGTTCCGGCGACCGGCGCTCGGGCCCGTACACTGTCGGGTACCCGAGTTCGCCCGGCCGCCCGGCCGGCACCGAGAAGAGGAGCGGAGAAGCTGGCTCAAGGTAAGGAGGACGCAATCGTGCTGGAGGGCACGGTGAGCGAGGCCCTCAAGAACGCCATGTTCAAGGTGCAACTGGCGAACGGCCACGAAGTGCTGGCCCACAACTCGGGAAAGATGCGCATGAACCGGATCCGGGTGCTGCCGGGGGACAAGGTGCAGGTCGAGATCAGCCCCTACGACCTGACCCGGGGCCGCATCACCTACCGCTACAAGTAGCCCGCCGGGGAGCGCTCGGCGGCCGCGCCGGCGCTCTAGTCGTCCTCATCGGCCGCGGCCAGCAGACCGTTGGCCGCGGCGAGCGCGGTCGCCGCCCGCACCGCCTCCTCGTAGACCGCGCTCATGTGGCGCAGCGCCTGGTTGGAGTCGATGGCGAGGGGCGGGGCGCCGAGAGAACGCACCAGCACACCGGGATCGGGCGTGGGTCTGATACTGGTGTTGACTGGGGCCGGCTCGTAGCCGGTCCCCCAGAATCTCTGCTCGGCCAGCCGACGGCTGGCCGCCGGGCGTCGCCTCTTGCTCATGATCAGGCCGCCTCCTCCTCGGTCGCTGTGTCGCCGGGCGGCTCGTCCTCGACCAGTTCGTCATCGCGCAGGCCGAGGGCCGCCCTCAGCTGGTCGGAATCCAGATCGCCCAGGCTGCTGCGGGCCGGCAGCACCATTCCCGCGATGCGCCGCTTGCCGGCCACGATCTCCTCGACCCGCTCGTCCACCGTTCCCGGACAGACCAGCCGGTGGCACATGACGGTGTTCTGCTGACCGATCCGCCACGCCCGGTCCCGGGCCTGATCCTCGACCGCCGGGTTCCACCAGCGGTCGTAAAGCACCACGTGGTTGGCTGCCGTCAGGTTGAGGCCGGACCCACCGGCTTTGATGGACAGCACCAGCGCCCCGGCCCCCTGCCCACTTTGGAACTCGGCCACCAGATCGTCGCGGACGGTGCGCGACAGTCCCCCGTGGTAGCAGCCGACCCGGACCCCGGTCCGGTCGGTCAGATGGGCGGCCAGCTTCTCGCCCCAGCGGGCGAAATGGGTGAAGACCAATATGCGCTCTCCGGCCGCGAAGACATCGTCGACGATCTCCTCCAGTCGGGTCAGCTTGCCCGACCGACCGATCAGGCTGTCCTGGTCGTCGTCGTCGCCGAGGAAGGCGGAGGGGTGGTCGCATATCTGCTTGAGGGCGGTGATGGCGGCCAGCACCTGGCCCTTGCGCTGGTTGGCGTCGCGGTCGAGACCCTGGTCGAGCAGCCGGTTGATCACCGCCTGGTAGAGCCCGATCTGCTCCGGGGTCATGCTGCAGTGATCCAGCCGATCGACCTTGTCGGGCAGCTCGGCCGCGATCTCCGGTTCGTTCTTGGTGCGGCGGAAGATCAGCAGGCCGTTGAGGGCCCGCAGAGCATTCTCCTCGCTCTGGTGGCCCGGTCCGGCCGGCGGGCGGTCGGCCGGCGGCTCTCCCGTAGCCGCCGGGTTGGCGTTGGTCACGGTCACCGAGGAGTTGCGGGACAGGTTCTCGATGAATGCGGTGCGGCCCCCGACCAGGCCAGGG
>JAKBAX010000130.1 GCA_021808785.1 Actinomycetes bacterium
ACAGCTCGTCGTAGTCGGCGAGATCAAAGCCGAAGAGGGGGAACGACTCGGTGTAGGCGCCCCGGCCGGCGGTGATCTCGGCTCGCCCTCCCGAGACCAGGTCGAGCGCCGTGAAGTCCTCGAAGACCTTCACCGGGTCCGACGTCGAGAGCACGGTGACGGTGCTCGTGAGGCGGATCCGCGCCGTCGCCTCGGCGACCGCCGCGAGGACCACCGGCGGCGACGCGATGGCAAAGTCGGGTCGGTGGTGCTCGCCGACGCCGAAGACGTCGAGCCCGGCCTGGTCGGCGATCCTGGCCAGATCGATGAACTCGCGCAGGCGCACCGCCGGGTCGATGGCCTTGCCTGTCACCGGGTCGGCGGTGAGCTCACCGAAGGTGAACGCTCCGATCTCGAAGGTTCGCGATCCGGTCATCGGGTCACCGTCTGCGAGGCCAGGAGCGCCTCGAGCCAACGCCGCAGTTCGCCGAGCGCCGCCGGGCTGAGACCGTGACCTCCCGGGTCACGGAACCCCGTGGTCGTGGCGCCGGAGCCGTCGTGCAGGTAGGTCCAGGTGCGCTCCAGCAGTTCGCGGGGGATCACGACATCCGCGTCGCCGTGGAGGACGAGGACCGCCGTCCCGGAGAGCCGGTGTGAAGTGGTGGGCACCCCGGCGTCGAAGGGAAGGGTGCCGTACAAGATGGCGGCGCCGGCGTACCGGCTGGGGTCGTCGAGGATGAGCCCGCCGGCGAAGGCGGCGCCGCCGCTGAACCCGACGAGCACGACCGGCCGCCCCGGAGGGGCGAGCTGGTCGAGCCAGGCCCGGAACCAGGCCATCGTGTCGGTCAGCGACGCGGCTACGGGGCGGCCGATGCCGCGATTGGCGAACCAGGCGTAACCGCCGCCCTCGGCGATCGGCGCCCGCGGCGCGGCGTAGACAGGCCCGGCTGGCAGGTGGTCGGCGAGGGCGATGATGTCGGTCTCGTCCGACCCGCGGCCGTGGAGCAGCACGACGAGCGGACGGGTCTTGTCGTCCTCGCCACGGCAGGCGACGACGGGGGGTGCGAAGGTGGTCATGACCGTGCCCCCTCGGTGTCGTTTGCATCTTCGGTGTCGTTTGCATCTTCGGTGTCGTCTGTGATGCGTCCGGCGGTGTGCACCCCGGACCATCGGGCGACCTCGCCGGCCAGGTCGAGGTGGTCGATGGGGGCGGCGTGGTCGTATTCACCCCATGCTGTGCGGGGCAGCATCCACATGATCTCGAACTCGTTGCCGTCGGGGTCGGCCCCGTAGATGCTCTTGGTGGCGCCGTGGCTGGACTCGCCGGTGTAGGCGCCGGCGTCGAGAAGGCTCGCCCGGGCGGCGGACAGCTCGTCGATAGTGTCGACCTGCCAGGCCAGGTGGTAGAGCCCGATCGCGCCGCGGCGCTTCGGTCCGCCGGCGGTGCCGACACCGAACAGGCCAAGGTCATGGTGGTTACCGGACCGAGGGAGGCGCAAGAAGGCGGCGTTGGCACGCGGCTCTCTCACGACAACCGACATGTCGAACAGCTCGGTGTAGAAGCGCACCGAGCGATCCAAGTCGGCGACGAAGAGCACCGCGTGGTTGAGACGGACGGGGGAGAACGACATCGGGAATCCTTTCTCTTGTGGGTCGCCGGGGCTGACACGGGGCGGTGGCAGCCCCGGCGGTGTGACGGGCAGCCGGTTCGCGGTCAGGCGGTTGTGGCGTCTTTGATGGCGGAGATGTCGAACTCCAAGGTGACCTTCTCGCTCACGAGCACCCCGCCGGCCTCCAAGGCGGCGTTCCAGTTGACGCCCCAGTCCTTGCGGTTGATCGTGGTCGAGCCTTCGAAGCCGACGCGCTGGTTGCCGTAGGGGTCGACGGCGGATCCGGCGTAGACGAGGTCGAAGGTGACGGGCCGGGTGACGCCCTTGATGGAGAGGTCACCGTTCACCCGGTAGGTGTCGGGCTCGACCTGGGCGACCGCGGTCGAGGCGAAGGTGATCTGCGGGTAGTGCTCGAGGTCCAAGAAGTCGTTGGAGCGCAGATGACCGTCCCGGTCCGGGTTGGCGGTGTCGATGCTCGCCGCCTCGATGGTGAGCTGGAGGCTCGAGCGCGAGGGGTCTTCGACGTCGAAGGTGCCGGTGCCGGTGAGCTCCTTGAACGAGCCGCGGACCTTGGTGACCATGGCGTGGCGGGCGACGAAGCCGATCCGGCTGTGGGCGGGGTCGAGCCGGTAGGTCCCGGTCAAGGTGGCGGGTGCGGTGCTGGTGGTCATGGTGTTCCTCCAAATCTCGGTGACATGTCATCCAACATAGGTGATAGATCATCTATTCCCGGTATGGTGAAGGCATGGAACAGACGAACTGGCTCGACGAGCGGGAGGAGCGGGCGTGGCGGGCGGTGCAGTTCATGCAGCTGCGCCTCGAGGCCGCGCTCGCCCACCAGTTGGCGACCGAGTCGGATCTGTCGTACCCGGACTACCTCGTGCTGGTCGCGCTCACCGACCGCCGTGGGGGTCGAGCCCGGGTGTTCGAGCTGGCCCGCCAGCTCGGCTGGGAGCGAAGCCGCCTCTCACACCACCTGGCCCGCATGCACGACCGGGGCCTCGTGGCCAAGGAGCAGTGCCCCTCCGACCGGCGCGGTGCCTTCGCCGTCGTCACCGACGAGGGGCGTCGCCGGTTGGCGGCTGCCGCACCCGGCCATGTCGCCGCCGTGCGACGCCTTTTCGTCGAGCGGCTCCGGCCCGAGCAGCTCGACACGCTCGCTGAGCTCGCCGAGACCGTGCTGGCAGCCCTCGACCAGGGTGAGACCGACGCTGCGGCGAGCACGCCGCCACCGCATCACGACGTCTCGCCGGCCGCCTATCGGCCACGCGTCGCTGTGGGCCGCGAGGTGACTGACCGTACCCACGCCGCCGGGTCAGTGCGCTGAACCGAACTGTCCAGCGCGCTCAGGGCAGGCCCGGGAGGACGCTCGTTGGCGGTGACTGGGTCTCTACGATAGGTCGAGGCCCCGTGGACTCAGGACATGTATCGCGCCAGGCTGGCCGTGTCACCCTGGCGGCCCGCACCCCAGAAGAGATTCGATCAACTGCCCAGCCACCCTACAAAGGAGCCGAAAATGGCTGAAGAAGTCGATCTAAATCAGAAGCTCAGCTCGAAACTCAACATTCCGTATCCCGACTTCTCCACCTTACCTGCACCGGTGAAGGAGAAGTTCGAAAACCTGCCAACCGTCGTCAATATTTTCCGGATGCTGGGATATAGCGCCGGCACGTTCGTGGAGATCATCGATCTTACCAATGCGATTTTCAAGAAGCTAGTACTCTCCGACTACCACAAGGAGCTTCTTGTTCTGCAGGCATCTGCCCATGAAGGCAACGTCTACGAATGGGAACAGCATGTTTCCATTTCGCAAGCTGCAGGCGTTCGTGCCGACCAGTTCACCGCCCACGCTCGATGATCAGGTCCTCTTGCACTTCGGGAAGATCATTCACGAACAGGGCAAGGCCCCTGGGGTGGCATTCAAGCACGCGCTCGAACACTTCTCCATCGAGGAACTATCCGACGCGTTGGTCGTCATCGGTTACTACCGGTTGCTCTCCATCTATATCGGGACCTTCCAAGTGGAAGTAGATCCGCAACAAGATGGCAACTGGGTTAAAGGATAGGCTTCATAGGATCTGTGAAATACCGCGAAAACACAAGGCGACGCGGTTAGATGACGATAAGGAGAAGTGTCATGGACAAGAACATCGGATAACAATGGTGCAGACGTTGAGAGAGGTAGCGGACAAAGCCGACGAGGCGATTGTGTCTATGGTCCGTGACTACCCCCAAAATCTGGACATCCTGTTCGGCAAAGACGGGTTGCTGACGGGGAACGTCAAGGGGAAAACGGTAATCGTGATGAGCACCCTGGACCCCGAGCTGATGAATGAGCTGGGCAAGAAGGTCGAAGCGGAGAGCGACCTGAAGCTGATCAGCGCCGCGGTGAGCGGCGGCGCGTCAGGCGCCGAAGCCGGAACGTTGTCGATTATGACCTCGGGCAACGGGGCAATCGTCAACTCCTTCAAGCCGTATTTCGATGCGATGGGTTCGAATGTCTTCTACTACGGCGAGGATCCTGGAAACAGCCAGGTGGCGAAGCTCGTCAACAACATGACCCTCGGCATCACGATGAACGCCGTGGCTGAGGGGCTGAAGCTCGGCGAGCACTACAAGCTGCCCGAGCAGGAGATCCTGAACCTTCTGAAGGTCAGCACCGGCGACAGCTGGGTCGTACGCAACTGGTCCGACGTCGAGAGCTGGACGGCGGAGACCGCCCTGGCCGTATTGCTCAAAGACCTGAAGTCCGCCTTCCTCGAAGGCATCAAGCACAACGTGGCGTTGCCGTTCAACGCGCTAGCCGCGACCCAGTTGTTCAATTCGATGGGAAAGGACAATCCCGAAGCCCACTGATTCGGCACGCGTGCCTGGGACGGGCTGTCTTCGAAATGGAGATGCTGGCGCGGACCCCGATGGTGACCGCTGGACCATGACGGCGGATCGCGCGACCCTGTTAGGTGCGCTCAGGCGGCCGGCACGCTGGCGCGCAGAGGAGGTGCACGGTGAAAGTCACGATCGTCGGGGCGGGAAACATGGGTCGGGGGATCGGCAGCCGGGTGGTTGCCGGTGGCAACGAGGTGGAGCTGGTCGACCGCAACCCCGAGGATTCCCGGAACCTCGCGGAGGAGCTGGGGCCGCTGGCCACGGTCAGCCAGAGCGTGGGTGGCGAGGTGGTGGTGCTGGCCCTTCCCTACGACGAGGTTCGAAAGGCGATCGCCGAGCACCGCGACGGGCTTGCCGGGCGGATCGTCGTCGACATCGTCAACCCGGTCGACTGGTCGACGATGGAGACCGTGACGACTCCCGCCGGCACGTCGGCCGCCGAGGAGACCGCTCAGCTCGTCCCCGAGGGGACGAAGGTGGTGAAGGCGTTCAACACCACGTTCGCCAAGACCTTGGTGGCCGGGGAGGCCGCCGGCCAGAAGCTCGAGGTGCTCATCGCCGGCGACGACGACGCAGCCAAGGCAACCGTGGCCGCCCTGGCAGAGGCGGGCGGGATGCGCGCGGTGGACGTCGGGCCGCTGCGGCGAGCCCGCATGCTCGAACAGGTCGGCCTGTTCCACATCGCCATCCAAGAGAAGCTCGGCTCGGGCTTCGCCAGCGCGATCTCGCTCCGCTGGTGAGCGCAGAGATGACCAGGCGACCGATGTCGTCGGATAGGGGCTGGCCGTGCCGGCGGTAACGGTCGACGATCCCCTGGTGCTCCCGAAGATCCACCCGCCCGGACCGGGCGCTGTCGAACGGCCGGTCGTGTTTGTGACGACCGCCCCGCCCGGCGTGGAGGGCGAGGGTTTTCCGGTGTACCGGGCCTTCGCCGGGGTGGCGATGGCGGCGATCGACCCGTTCGTGCACATGGACCAGATGGGCGAGGTGGACTACGCGCCTGGTGAGCCCAAAGGCACCCCGTGGCATCCTCACCGCGGCTTCGAGACGGTCACCTACATCATCGACGGCGTGTTCGACCACCAGGACTCCAACGGTGGCGGCGGACGGATCACCAACGGCGACACCCAGTGGATGACCGCCGGCGCCGGCATCCTGCACATCGAAGCGCCACCAGAGTTCCTGGTCGCCTCGGGTGGCCTGTTCCACGGCGTCCAGCTGTGGGTCAACCTGCCGGCGGCGGAGAAGTGGAACCCGCCTGGCTACCAGGACCTGCGCGCAAGCGCCGCCGCTCTGCTCTCCTCACCCGACGGCGGGGCGTTGGTGCGCGTCATCGCCGGTGAGATTGCCGGCCAGCAGGGCCCTGGCGTGACCTATACGCCGATCACCTTGGCGCATGCCACCATCAGCCCCGGGTCAGAGCTGGTCCTACCGTGGCGTGCCGACTTCAATGCGCTGGTGTACGTGCTGGCCGGACGTGGCGTCGCCGGCGTGGAGCGGCGCCCGGCCGCCGAGCACCAGCTGGTGGTGTTCGGGCCCGGCGACACGCTGCGTGCCGGCGCCGACCCCCGCCAGGCGAGCCGTCACCCGAACCTCGAGATCCTGCTCCTGGGCGGCCGGCCGATCCGCGAGCCCGTCGTCCACTACGGCCCGTTCGTCATGAACAGCCGGGCCGAGATCGCCCAAGCGCTCGCGGACTACCAGGCGGGCCGGCTTGGGCAGGTTCCCGCCAGCGACCTGCCCCACCGCCATCCCGGCGACATCGATCTGAACCAGCCCGAAGAAGACGGAGGCCAACGTGGCTGAGACCTGCGAGCATCTCCAGACGCTGAAGATGGCGGACTTCCCCCCGCCCCGCACCCCCGGTGGCTGCGAGGAGTGCCTGGCCGAGGGGACCCGCTGGGTGGCGCTGCGCGAATGCCTCGACTGCGGGCACGTCGGCTGTTGCGACTCTTCCCCCGGCACGCACGCCACCAAGCACTACCGCCAGAGCGGTCACCCGGTCATGCGCTCGGTCATGCCCGGCGACACCTGGAGCTGGTGCTACCTCCACGAGTCGACCGGCGAGCTCTCGTGATCACCGGCGCCTCACGGCGCCGGGTATAGGCAGCTGTGGCGTTCGTCGTAGTCTTCGGCGCCGGCGGCCGGCTCGGCCGACGCGTCAGCTCCGAGGCGGCCGACCGTGGCCACCACGTGGTCGGCGTCGTCCACCGCGAGGCCATTCCCCTGCTCAGCCAGGGAGTCGAGACGGTCGAGGGGGACGTCACTGATCTCGCCACCGTCCGGCGCGTGGCCCAGTCGGCCGACGTGCTCGTCGTCACCGTCGGTGGCCTGGACAAGTCCGTGTACCTCGACGCGGCGCGCACCCTGGTGGCCGTAGCCCAGGAGATGACCGAACGGGCCCCCCGGATCATCCACAGCGGTGGCGGGGGAAGCCTCCTCGACCCGAACGGCACCCGCTTCGTCGACACCCACGGATTCCCCGAGGCGGTGAGGCCCGAGGCCCTCGGCCAGGCTGCCGCCCTCGACTACTACCGCACGACCAGCGGTGCCGACTGGGTGTACATGTCGCCACCGCCCGGGAACTTCGAGCCAGGCGACCGCACCGGCCACTACCGAGTCGGAGAGGACCACCCCGGTCGGCTGGTCGATGCTGTCGTTCATGGCCCCCGGTGCCGCAAGAGCCTTACAGGTAGTTCGTGGGGTGTCAGCGATATGTGTACGGCACCAGTCAGTGCGTCCACGGGGGTGGCGCGACCTCGATGCGCGGTAGGGACGAGTCCACCTGGCCGAAGCGGTTGGAGGCAGCCATCCACTCGGCGTGTGCCTGCTCGATCTCCTCGCGGGCGCGGGCCACGTAGTTCCACCACATGAGGACGGGCTCGTCGAAGGGGATCCCCCCGAGCAGGAGGGCCCGGGCCGATGCGTTGGCCTCGAGGAGGAGCTCCTCTCTGGCCGTGCCGAGATATGCGAGATGGCCCGGCTCGACGACTTTCCCCTCGACGCGGATGGCGCCGGCGAGAACGACCAGCGCGTGCTCGTAGTCGGTTCGAAGCGCCACGGTGCTCGTGCCGGGACGGAGAGCGAGGTCGACGCCGAGGTGATCCGTGTCGCGGCGGGCGGGAGATGTGACGCCGCCGAGCTCACCGATCAGTACCGTGGCCTGGCCCGCGCCGAGATCGCACGTTTCCAGCCCAGCGTGGTGCTCGAACGCCGGCGGGCCGTCTCTGGTGGTCGATGGTTGGGCGATCCACAGTTGCGCACCCTGCAGGAGGCCGCGGTAGCGGCCGGTGCCCTCCTCGGAATGCGCGACGCCGTGCCCGGCGGTCATCAAGTTGAGCTCGCCCGGGACGATGCGCTGCTCGGTGCCGAGGGAGTCGCGATGCACCGCTTCGCCCTCGAGGAGCCAGGTGACGGTTTGCAGGCCGATGTGGGGGTGGGGAGCGACGTCGAGGCCGCGGTCCTCGCTGATCGCAGCAGGGCCCATGTGGTCGACGAAGCACCAGGGGCCGACCGTGCGTCGATCTCGTCGGGGTAGCGCCCGGCGCACCGTGAAGGACCCGACATGGCCCGACCGGCTCTCGGTGATCTCGACCATGCTCGCTTGGGGCGTCGCGCTCGCCGCCACGACGTCGACGCCAGCGTCGGTCACCGGTCCGCTCATCGAGTCAGTCCTGTCCTCGCTGGCGCCATACGCGGCCCCGCGCCGCAGGGCACCGCCGCCCATCCAGCAGGTTTCACGGCTGGGCCGCGAATTCTTGGAATGCGGCGAATGCCCGGGGTGCGTGGACAGTGCCCGGGCCGCCGTTCATCATGATGGCGACACCGAGTGCCTCGGCGACTTCCTCGGTCGTGGCTCGGCGCCGGGCGGCTCCGCGGGCGTGGGAGGCGATGCAGCCGTCACACTGCTTCGATACGGCGATGGCCAAGGCGATGAGCTCTTTGGTCTTGGCGTCGAGCGCGCCGTCGACGAGTACCGCGGCGCTGGTCGCTTGGTAGCCCTCGTAGACGCCCGGGATGTGCTCGCGGAGCTCCCGGGCGGGTTGGCGCAGCTCGTCGAGGATCTGCTTGGCGGGTTCCACTGAAGACCTCCTTGGTGAAGGATCGTTGGTCAGGTATGCGATGGCGACGACAACGCACCGGGGACGTCGAAGGACAGCTCGCCTAAATAGCACCGCCACCGGTCTTCGCCCGGCTCGTAGGAGCGGATGATGGGATGGTCGTTATGGGCATGCGAGCGAGCGGCGGCGTGTCGATGCGGGGAGCTGTCACAGCAGCCGACGTGCCCGCAGCGCATGCACAGCCGGAGGTGCACCCATTGGCCGCCGATACGCAAGCAGTCCTCGCAGCCGTTGCACGATGGAGTGACGTCCGTGACGGTGTCGAGGTGGGCGCAGGTTGCGGCCATCAGATCACTCTCCTCGTCCATTCGGACCGTCTTCGGGTTGAATCGATGTCTCGGCCCAATCGATGCGGGCGGTGCTCGCCGCTTCGGGATGGTCTTTGAGCCAGCGGCGGGCGAAGGGGCAGCGGGGCACGACCGTTAGGTCTTCAACCACGGCTCGGTCGAGCGCAGATCGCACCAAACTGCCGCCGACGCCGCGCCCTGCCAGGTGCTCGGGGACCTCGGTGTGGACGAGGACGAGCCGGCCCGGCGCGGTCTTGTAGATCAGCTGCGCGAACATTCCGTCGTCTTCGGCGATGAAGCGGTGCTCCGCCGGAACATCGCGTACCGCGATGGCTTCTCCGCTCACCAGTCGGCCTCGAGATCATCCATAGTCGTCCTTCTCAGCGCCGCACTCCATCATGGCCGCCGTCGGTCACTTCACGTCAATGCTCTCCCGAATGCCCTCGCCGGTGCTCGCGTATGGCAGCGCGATGGCGTCACCGCACCGGGCTCGGAGTCGACAACGGCGGGGGTGGGCGCTCCGGGTCGTCGCGTTGGGGCGGGCATCGTCGTGAGGGAAGACGCGTCTGTGGCGCCGGAGCGGGCGGGCTGGGTTGCGGCGTAGTCGCGTCGGCAGGAAGCTGGGCAGCGGCCCGTCGCTGGGCGATGTCGGAGACGAGTGCCCGAAAGGCCCGCTCGGTGAGGGGGTAGGCGACCATGACGGCCGTGGCGACAAGCACCATGACCCCAGGGAGGCCGCCCGCCGCCCAGGACGGTCCTGGCCTTCTAGGGGGAGGGCACGACGCCGGACCAGGTCTCGGTGCCAGCGAAGGGGCGTGGCCGGCTGGACGAAGAAGCGCCTGCGTCGGTGGCGGGAGAGGAGTCGTGCCAGCCCGGCGAGGAGCGCCCGGTCCGCTGGCTGGAGCACGGGCCGGGTTGACCTGGCGGCGCAGCCTACTTCGGGTACCATGTGACCACGAGGTGACCACAATGTCGAAACTACAGAACGTCGGGGTCCGGGAGTTCCGTGACCATGCCACCAAGTACCTGTCGGGTTCGGATCCGGTGGCCGTGAACAAGCACGGTCAGGTGATCGGCTTCTACATCCCCGTCGAAGTCGATCGGCAGCAGTCGCGGCGCGCGGTCGAACAGCTGGGTCGTTCGGTCGAGGCGATCCTCTCCGAGACCGGGATGACCGAAGAGGAACTGTCCGGCCTCTTCGATCTGCGCCGACCGCTGCCAGAGTGATCGTCGTCATCGACGCCAGCGTCCTCGCGCTCGACGCCGCGATCCTGACCGGTGACAACGACTTCCTCGGGTGCGGATGTCCGACCTGGACCGTCGAGACGCTCCTGGCAGAACTGGGGCCATCGTGACTTCCTGCGCCGGGTGCCAGTCTGGCGATTATCGACCGGGCGTCGCCGGAGCTGCCGCTCTCGAGTAGTGCACCGCCATGGCGGCTGCCCTATGCAGGCGCCAAGACCAGGGCGTTCGGGTGAACAGAGGCGCGAACGTCCGCGTGCGAAGGATGTCACCTCTTGGGTCAAGCGCCGGGGGGGCGACGAGCATCACCTACTGGGCGGCGGCCACCGTGAGGCCACCGCCTCGCTCGGGAGGATCTAGACGAAATAGCAGCCGAGACGCAATCACCGCGGCGTCGTCGGCCCCCGTCAGTGCGTGGCGCTCGTCGGGGATGGCACCGGCGAACTCCTTGTATGTGCGTCGGGCCAGCGTCTGGGTCCATGAAGGCGCGGTCTATCCGGGAGGCCATCCGCGTACGCGTGACACCGGCGGAAAACCGGCCTCGAGGTGCTGGCCCGGAACCTTGCTCTCCAACCGCCGGTACTGTCTTGCTTGCGCAAGGGGGGACGCCATGACACCCAAGATCGAGCAACTGCTATCGCGGCGGGTCCGCGACGCGCCGCCCGCCTTTTTCACCAAGCCTCCTGTCCCTGTCACCTACGACTTCGACCAGGGGGTGCCGGCGCCCGAGTTGTACCCCCTCGCGGATCTGGCCCGCTACGCGGCGACGGCTCTCGAGCGGTTTGGCCCCTCGGCGTGCGCCTACGTCGGCGGGGAGGGATACGAGGAGCTGTCGTACGGCTCGCTTGGTCTGCGTCAGGTCTTGGCCGAGCGATTGCAACGGAGCCAAGCCCGCGACGTCGGAGCGAGCGGGATCATGATGTTCAACGGCTCCGCCCAGGGGCTGGCCACCCTGGCCGCTACCTTCTGCGAACCGGGTGACGGGGTAGCGGTCGAGGCGCTTTCGTTCCCGTACATGGTCGGCTATCTGGCATCGACGGGGGCCGAGCTGGCGACGGTACCTGTCGACGAGGGCGGGATGGAGGTCGATGCCTTGGAGAAGGTGCTCGACTCGTTCGAGGAACGAGGCGTCAAGCCCAAGTTGGTCTACACGATCCCCACCTATCAGGTCCCTACGGGGACCTGCATGCCGCTTCGCCGGCGGGAGCAGCTGGTCGAGCTGGCGGTTCGGCGGGGCGTGATCGTGGTCGAGGACAACTGCTATTACGACGTCTACTACGAGCAGCCGCCGCCGCCGACCCTTCTCAGCCTGGATGACAGCGGGCTGGTCGTCCAATCCGACAGCTTCTCC
>JAKBAX010000131.1 GCA_021808785.1 Actinomycetes bacterium
GGGCTGGTATCGGAGGTGGTCGACCAGGGTGAGGCGCTGGCGCGGGCGGAGGAGGTGGCGTCTCATCTCGCCGCCCTGCCCGCCGCCGGTGTCCAGGGGACCAAGCGGGCGCTAAACCGCTGGCTGAAGGCCAACTTCGAGCCGATCTTCGAGCACGCTCTCTCGCTCGAGTTCATGCGGTTCCCGGCGGCCGAGCGAAATTACGGAGCGGGGGTCGTTCCAGCATCGCAGTAGTGGTAAGCACAAATCGTGGACTTTTCCCTTACTGAGGAACACGAGGACATCCGCGCCGCGGTACGCCAGGTTTGTCGCGACTTCGGCGACGACTACTGGCGGGCCTGCGACGAGGAGCACCGCTTCCCGTGGGACTTCTACGCGGCCATGGCCAAGGGCGGCTGGGTGGGTGTCTGTATCCCGGAGGAGTACGGCGGCGGGGGCCGGGGGATCACGGAGGCTTCCATCGTCTTGGAGGAGGTGGCGGCTAGCGGGGCAGCCATGAACGGCTGCAGCGCCTTGCACCTCTCCATCTTCGGGATGAACCCGGTGGCCAAGCACGGGTCGGCCGAGATGCGGGAGAAGTACCTGCCGCGCGTCGCCGCCGGAGACCTGCATGTCGCCTTCGGCGTCACTGAGCCGACGTCGGGCACGGACACCTCGGCTATCAAGACCACCGCCGAGCGGCACGGCGACCACTATGTCGTGCGGGGCCAGAAGGTGTGGACGACCAAGGCCCAGGACTGCGAGAAGGTTCTGCTTCTGGTCCGCACGTCGCCGCGCCCGGCGACAGGCAGCCGGATGGAGGGGATGACGCTGCTCCTCGCCGATCTCCAGTCACCCCACGTGGAGATCCGGCCCATCCCAAAGGCGGGCCGCAACGCGGTGGCGTCCTGCGAGGTGCACTACGACGGCTTGCCGGTCGCCGTCGAGGATCGGATCGGGGAGGAGGGCGCCGGTTTCAAGTACCTGCTCGACGGTCTCAACCCAGAGCGGATCCTGGTCGCGTCGGAGGCCCTCGGGATCGGCCGGGCTTCGGTGCGGCGCGCCGTCGAGTACGCCCGCGACCGGGTCGTGTTCGACCGACCCATCGGCGCCAACCAGGGCATCTCCTTTCCTCTTGCCGAGGCTCACGCTCGCCTCCACGCCGCCGAGCTGTGCATCCGGGAGGCTTCCTGGCGCTACGACCAGGGTCTGCCATGCGGGGAGCAGGCCAATCTGGCCAAGTGGCTGGCCGCCGAGGCCGGCTACTTCGCAGCCGACCGGGCGGTGCAGACCCACGGCGGCTTCGGGTACGCCAAGGAGTACGACGTCGAGCGCTGGTGGCGGGAGGCCCGCCTCATGAAGATCGCCCCGGTGTCGCAGGAGATGGTGATGAACTACGTGGCCGAGCACGTCCTCGGCCTACCCCGGTCGTACTGATGCCCGGGCCACTCGACGGAGTGCGGGTCCTGGAAGCCGGAGGGTACATGAGTGGCCCGTACGCCGGCCAGATGCTCGCGGACCTCGGGGCCGAGGTGATCAAAGTGGAGAACCCGCCCGACGGCGACCCCTTCCGCCACTTCGGCCGTCCGGCCGCACCCGTGAGCCCGATATTCGCCAACTGCAACCGGGGTAAGTCCTCCGTTTCGCCCGATCTGCGCGACGACGGGGCGCGGGCCGCGCTGCTGCGCCTGGTGGCCAGCGCCGACGTGTGGTTGAGCAACTGGCGGCCCGGGGTGGCCGAGCGTCTCGGCTTGGGCGACGATGTGCTGGCCGGGGCCAACGGGCGGCTCATCCGGGTGTACGTGACCGGTCACGGACGGACCGGCCCGATGGTGGCGGCACCGGTCTTCGACACCATCGTGCAGGCCACCAGCGGGCTGACCCACGCCCTTTCACAGGGTGAGATCCCGGCCATCCTGCCCGGGTTCCCGGTCGACAAGATGACCGCCACGATGGTGGTGCAGGCCGGCTTGGCCGCCTTGTACGCCCGGGAGCGCACCGGGACCGGCGACCGGGTCGACGTATCCATGCTGGCTGCCGCCGCCTACAGCAATTTCGTCGAGCTGTTCGCCAACCGCACATTCGTCGAAGGCCAGCCCGACGATCCGAGGAACCGCCATGCCACCGGCCTCAGGCCCCTGCGCACCGCCGACGGCTGGCTGGTGATGGCGCCGGTGTCGGGCACGACCATCCGGCGGGCCTGCGAGGTGGTCGGCCACCCCGAGTGGGTCGCCGAGATGCGCGCCGCCGGGTCACCGGAGCAGCTCACCACGGCCATGTTCGACCGGCTCGGATCGGTGCTCTCGTCGTCGTCGACCGACGAGTGGCTGGAACTGTTCGCGGCCAACGACATACCGGCTGCCCGCTGCCTCACGATGGACGAGCACCTGGCGCACCCCCAGGTCGAGGCGGAGCAGATCTACCGCCAGGTCGAGTGGGACGGCGTGGGCGCGGTGCGGGTCGTCCGATACCCCGCTGTCTTCGGTGCTCACGGCGCCCTGGTCGCGACGGGGCCGCCCCCGGCCGCCGGATCGGACAATGGCCGGCTTCTCGGCTGAGCTACTCCACCTGGATGGAGGCCAGGGCGGAGCAGACCGGCTGCAGATGGTCCTTCCAAGCGGCGACGTGGCTGTCCGCGCTCAGGTAACTCCGGTAGGCCGCATCGTCGTCGAAGTGGACCTCGAGCAGGCCGTCGAAGCTCTGCTCGCCCGGGTTGAGGGCCTCCCGGACAGCCAGGGACCTGATGGAGGGCACGGTTTCGGTCATAGCCCGCAGCGCCTTCAGAGCCCCGGCCCGGCCTTCGGCCGACGAGTCCTCGGTCCAGCGGAACAACAGGAGGTGACGGATCACGGCTCTTCTTCTCCCTGTGGGTACGGTCGGTACCAGGACCGGTATGATAGTACCTTTGCCCGATAAGGCTACGGGGGAGGAGGGTAATGTCACCGATGCCAGCCGACTGTCTCGTCTCGTCCTCCCGCGAGCCCGGGCGCCGTGGTTACACCGAGCGCCAGCACGAACTGCTCGACACGCTGGAGGTGGTCTTCCTGGAGGAGGGATTCTCCCACCTGACCATTGGCGAGATGGTAGCCCGGATGCGGTGCTCGCGCCGCACCATATACAGCCTGGCACCGAGTCGCGAAGAGCTGATCCTCATCGTGGTCGACCGGCTCCTGAAGCGCCTTGGGGCGGAGGCGTCGGCCGCGGCCGACGCCCAGTCCGATCCCTGTGACGCCATCGAGGCCTATCTAGAGCGGGGGGTGACCACCCTGGCCCGGGCCACCCCGGCCTTCAACGAGGATGTCGAGTCGTACCTGCCGACCCGCCACCTTTACGTCAGCCACCTCAATGTGGCCCTCAAAGTTCTGGGCGACCTGGTGGGAGCCGGGGTGTCGAGCGGCTTCTTCCGTGAGGTGCATCCACCTCTCATCGCCGAAATCTTGGCCTACGCGGCGGAGCGGATCCGCCGGCCCGAGGTGCTGGAGCGGTCCGGCCTGTCGCGCCAAGAAGCCCTCCACGAGTTCGGGACCCTGATCCGCAACGGTCTCTTGGCCGGCCCCGGCGCCGTCACCTAGCTTCACCTGGCGCGGACCGTGGTGGGGCGGCCGGCGAAGGCCTGGGCCACCGCCATCCAGGCCTCGACCGCGGCGCCGGTGACCTGGAGACCGGTCTGCGCCACCGGACGCCGCTGGGTCACGACCAGGCAGAAGTCCAGCGCCGGGCCGACCAGGCGGCCCGACGCATCTGGCGGCCCGTAGGACCAGGTCTCACCCTCCGCTTCGAGCTCGACGCGAGGTTCCTCCTCGGGCGCCTCGTCACCGCGAACGGCGAAGCTGAACCGGCGGGTGGCCACCCCCAGATGGGCGATGTGGCGCAGCCGCCGGCTCGGGACGACCGGGGCGCCGACCGCGTCGGCCACGTCGACCCCGTGGGCCCAGGTCTCCATCAATCGGGCCGTCGCCGCGCTCATGACGCTCATCGGCGGTCCGTACCACGGGATCCGCCGGCGGGGATCGTCGTTCCGGTAGGCGGACAGCAGCTCGGCCCGGGCCCGAGCGAACCGGTCGAGGGCCGTTGCGTCAGCCAGCGACCGCAGCTCGGACGCGATCTGGTCGGGGAATCCGGGGCCGCGCCGGAGCATCTCGGCCGCGTGGGTCCGGAAGCGTCCGGGGTCTGACACCGCCACGGCCGCCGTCTCGTCGAAGTACATGAGGTGGGTGACCTGGTCGTGGACGGTCCAGCCCTCGGCCGGGGTGGCGAGCGACCACTGGTCGGGGACCAACTGGCTCAGCAACGCCTGAAGGGCGGCCGTCTCGTCGCCGAGGTCGTCCAGGAGGGCCCCGAAATGGTCGCCGGTCGCGCTCATGACCGGAGAGAGGCCAGAGCCATCCGGACCAGGATGGGGCGCACCTGCCGGCGGTTGCCCGCAGTGGCGGAGTGAGCGACGGAATGGATCAGCCCGACCGCGGCCTGCACCATGATCCGGGCCTCCTCCGAGCTCACCGACGGCCGCTCGTCGCGAAGAGCGTCCATCCATTGCTCCAGGTACCGGCGCTGGAGCCGTCGCTGCGAGCGGAGCACGTCGGCCGGCAGGTTCTGCGCCTCCCGGTACCAGAGCTCGACCAGGTCGGAGTTGTCCATCACGAAGTCGGTGTGGCTCTCCACATAGGAGTCCAGGCTCGGATGGTCGAGCGGGGCGACACTGCTCCACAGCAACTCGGCGGCGTAGGTCATGACCTCGGTCAGGAGATCCTGTTTGTTGGCGAAATAGCGGTAGACGGCCGGGCCCGTCATGCCCGACGCCTCACCGATGTCGTCGATGGCCACGCCGTGCCAGCCCCTGTCCCGGAGCAGCTGCCGGGCGCCCGCCAGGATCTGCTCCCGTCGCTCCGACTGGCGCCCGGCGACCCGGCTCACCGGCCGGCCCACTTCGGAGGCCGCCCCTCGGCAAAGGCGCGGGGGCCCTCCGTGGCGTCCTCGCTCAGGTACACCGGCCGGTACAGGTCCTCGGCCATGGGCCACGCCTCGGACCACTCCCGGCTGATGGCGGAGTAGATCAGCTCCTTGCCGGCCCGCACGGACAGAGGCGCGTTGGCCACGATGGCACCCGCCATCTCCTCAGCTGCCTTGCGCAGCTCGCCCCCCGGTACGACCCGGTTGACCAGCCCGACCTGGTAGGCCCGCTCGGCGTCGATGGGCCGGGCCGTCACGAGCAACTCCATGGCCACCCGCGGCGGGATGAGCGACGGTAGCGGTGCCGCCCACGGGGAGCCCCGACCCCACCGGGCCTCGCTGATGGCGAAGCGGGCGTGGTCGGCCGCCACGCACAGGTCACAGCTCTGGGCCAGAAGGAAACCCCCACCGTAGGCTGCACCGTTGACCGCGGCGATGATCGGCTTGGCCACGTGGAGAGTCCGCCCCGGCTGGGGCACGAAGTCCGGGGGCGGGATCGTGAGCCGGGTATCGGCCATCTCCTTCAGGTCGCCGCCGGCGCAGAACGCCTTGTCCCCGGCTCCGGTGAGCACGAGCACGGCCGCTGAGTCGTCGGCTGCAAACCGCTCGAAGCCGTCTTTCAGCGCTTGGCGCAGTTCGGCATTGAGGGCGTTGGCCGACTGGGGCCGGTTCATCACCAGCCAGGCCACACCATCGGTGACGTCGTAGAGGGCGGCCTCACTCACCGGGGACTCCTTTGTCCGCCCCGTCATCGATGACCGCCAGAAGTGTGCCGAGGTCGACGGCCGAGCCGCCCGACACGTGGATCTCGGTCACCACACCGCTGCCCGGTGCGGTCACCGGATGCTCCATCTTCATGGCCTCGATGTAGATCAGTGGCTGGCCGGCCCGGACCCGGTCGCCCTCCCGCACGTTCACCCGCACGACGACGCCCGGCATCGGCGCCGTGAGCGATCCCGCGGCCAGTTCCATGGTGGCGACCGGGAACCGGTCCTCGATCAGCAGGTCGACCCGGTGACGGCGGGACGCGACCCACGCCCGTCCCTCAGCCACGTCCACATCGAAGCGGTGCCGCACCCCGTCGGCCAGCAGCTCGACCCGGTCGCTCCGGCTGGACAGGCACGCCACATCGAGCACCGCGCCGTCGACTGTGAACCGCGGGTCCCGCCCCAGCTGGTAGGCCACCTCGCCCACCCGGTCCCCCAGCCGGTAGCGGCGGACCTGCGGAGCCGAGCGGTTGTTGCGCCAGCCCGAAGGGGCGGCCGGCCACGTCCGGGCGCCGGCCCGGGTGGCGCTCTGCTCGGCCAGGGCGTCGGCCAGCAGGTGATGGTCGACCTGGCGCGCGTCCACGGCTGTGACCAGCGCGGCGGGCGGGTGGCGGTCGAGGAAGTGGGTGTCGAAGCGGCCGGCGGCAAACTCCTCGTGCTCGATCACGCCGAGGAGCAAGTCCCGATTGGTGGTGACCCCTTGGATCCGGGCCGATCGCAACGTCGCGGCCAACCGCCGCAGCGCGTCGCCGCGTGTGGTCCCGGTTGCGATCACCTTGGCCAGCATCGGGTCGTAGCTGGTGGATACGGTGTCGCCGCTGTCGAACCCGCGGTCGACCCGGACACCGTCGACCGGCTCGAACTCGAAGCGGTGGAGGCGGCCCGACGCGGGCAGGAATCCGGCCAGGGGATCCTCGGCGTAGATGCGGGCCTCGACCGCGTGGCCCCGGACCCGGGCGTCGAGCACTTCCGGCGGCAGGGGCCGGCCCTCGGCCACCGCCAACTGCACCTCCACCAGATCGAGGCCGGTGACCGCTTCGGTGACCGGGTGCTCCACCTGCAGCCGGGTGTTGACCTCCAGAAAGTAGAAATCTCCGTGGGGAGCCAGGACGAACTCGACGGTTCCGGCCCCGGTGTAGCCGATGGCCCTACCGGCGTCAACCGCGGCCTGGCACATCCGCCGGCGCAGGCGGTCGTCGAGGGCGGGCGACGGCGTTTCCTCGAGGATCTTCTGGTGGCGCCGCTGGATCGAGCAGTCCCGCTCGAAGAGGTGGACCAGATTCCCGTGGTGGTCGCCGAAGATCTGGATCTCGATGTGGCGCGGGTCGTCGACGTAGTGCTCGAGGAACACCGTCGGGTCACCGAAGGCCGACGACGCCTCCCGGCGGGCCGCCGCGACCGCCGCGTCGAGCTCCTCCACATCGCGAACCAGGCGCATACCCCGGCCCCCGCCGCCGGCCGAGGCCTTGACGAGCACCGGCCAGCCGACCCGCCCGGCGATGGCCGGGAGCTCACCGGGTGCCACCCCTTCGAGCTCGGCACCGGGCAGGACCGGCACCCCGGCCGCCTCCATGATCCGCCGGGCCTCCACCTTGGAGCCCATGGCGGCGATGGCCTCGGGGCTCGGGCCGACCCAGGTCAGGCCGGCCTCGACGACCTGCCGGGCGAAGGCCGCGTTCTCCGACAGGAAGCCGTAGCCCGGGTGGACGGCGTCGGCGCCCGACCGCCTTGCCGCCTCCACGATCAGCTCGCCCCGCAGGTACGACTCGGCCGGGGTGCTGCCACCGATCGGCACCGCAACGTCGGCCTCGCGCACGAACGACGCGTCGCAGTCGGGATCGGAGTAGACGGCCACAGTGGCGATGCCCATACGCCGGGCCGTGCTCATGACCCGGCGGGCGATCTCGCCCCGGTTGGCCACCAGGAGGGTCAGGATCATCGCTGCTCCTACATCCGGAACACGCCGTAGCCGCGTGTTCCCTTGATCAGCTGGTTGTGGGCGATGGACAGCCCTATGCCGAGCACCGTGCGGGTGTCGCGCGGGTCGATGACACCGTCGTCGTAGAGCTGGCCGGTCATGTACATGGCCAGCGACTCCGCTTCGATCCTTGCCTCCATCTCGGCCCGGCGGGCGGCATCGGCCTCTTCGTCGAACGCCCGGCCGGCGGCGGCCGCGGCCTGGCGGGCGACGATGGACATCACACCGGCGAGCTGCTCGGGCCCCATGATGGCGGTCTTGGCGTTGGGCCAGGCGAAGATCAGCCTGGGATCGTAGGAGCGGCCGCTCATCCCGTAGTTGCCGGCTCCGTAGGACGCCCCCATCAGCACGGTCAAATGCGGCACCGAGCTGTTGGTGACGGCATTGATCATCTTGGCCCCGTCTTTGACGATTCCTCGCTGCTCGTACGACGTCCCGACCATGAACCCAGTGGTGTTCTGCAGGAAGACGAGCGGCTGGTCGGACTGGTTGCACAGCTGTATGAACTCGCTGCCCTTCTCCGCCTCCTCGTTGAACAGCACCCCCCTGGCGTTGGCCAGGATCCCCACCGGGTAGCCCCACAGTTCGGCCCATCCGGTGACGAGAGCCGTGCCGTAGAGCGGCTTGTACTCCTCGAAGCGGGAACCGTCCACGATCCGGGCCACGACCTCGCGAGGGTCGAAGGGGATCCGCAGGTCGATCGAGGCGATGCCGAGCAGCTCGTCGTCGTCGTAGAGGGGTGGATCAGGATTCCGCGTCGGTTCGGGCCCGGGCTTGCGCCACGCCAGGTGGCCGACGATTCGCCGCCCGATGGCCAGGCACTCGAGCTCGTCGGCGGCCAGGTAGTCGCTGAGTCCCGACACCCGCGAGTGCATTTCCGCCCCGCCGAGTGATTCGTCGTCGGCGTCCTCGCCGGTCGCCATCTTGACCAGGGGTGGGCCGCCGAGGAACACCTTCGCCTGCTCCTTGACCATCACTGCGTAATCGCACATGCCGGGCACGTAGGCGCCTCCCGCCGTGGAGTTCCCGAACACCAGGGCGATGGTCGGGATGCCCGCCGCGGACAGGGCCGTCAGCTCGTGGAAGAGCCGTCCGGCGGGGACGAACAGCTCGGCCTGGCGGCGCAGGTCGCCGCCGCCCGATTCGACCAGGTTTATGGTGGGCAGCCGGTTCTCGCGGGCGATGGTCATGGCCCGCAACACCTTCTTCCAGGTGTACGGATTGGACGCCCCCCCTCGCACGGTTGGATCGTGGGCGACGACCATGCACTCCACATCGGCCACCACCCCGATCCCGGTCACCACGCTGGCCCCGACCGGGTACTCGGTGCCCCAGGCGGCCAGGGACGACAGCTCGAGGAAGGGGGCGTCCCGGTCGAGGAGCAACTCGATCCGCTCGCGGGCCAGCAGCCGGCCCCGGCCACGGTGGCGTTCGACGTAGGGGTGACCACCGCCCGCGTTGGCCAGCTGCTGCTGCTCGTCCAGGGTCGCCAGACGCTCCAGCATGCCCTTGCGGTTGAGGGCGAAGGTCTCGGACAAATGGTCGACGTAGGTGGGCAGGAGGTCCATCTGCTCCGCCGGCGTTTCAGTAGGAGCGGGGGAGGCCGAGCGTGTGGGCCGCCACGTAGTTGAGGATCATCTCCCGGCTGACCGGGGCGATGCGCAGCAGGCGGACCATGCCCCATAGGTGGGCCAGCCCGTACTCGCTGGCCATGCCGTTGCCCCCGTGGGTCTGGATGGCCGTGTCGAGGGCCTTCTGGGCCGCTTCGGCGGCCGCGTACTTGGCCATGTTGGAGGCCTCGCCGGCGGGTAGGTCGTGGTCGTGCAACCAGGCCGCCCGGGTGGTGGCCAGCCGGGCCAGGTCCACGTCGATGGCGGCCGCCGCCAAGGGGTGGCTGATGCCCTGGTGGGCGCCGATGGGCTGGCCCCACACCGAACGGTCCCGGGCGTAGGCCGATGCCCGGTCCAGGGCGTAGCGGGCGATGCCGTTCTCGATGGCGGCGCCCGTGATCCGCTCGGGATTGAGGCCCTGGAACAGGATGCGCAGGCCGTCCCCCTCCCGACCGATCAGCCGGTCCGGCCCGACCCGGACGTCGTCGAAGAAGAGGGTGAACTGCTTCTCCGGGGCTCCCACCTCGACCTCGATCGGAGAGCGTTGGAGGTGCTCGTCGTCACAGTCCACGACGAAGAGGGAGAGCTGTCCCCGCCCGGCCGTGTCGGTTCCGGTCCGGGCCACGACCATCACCGAGGGCGCCTCGTCCACCCCGGAGATGTAGTACTTGGTTCCCCGGATGGTCCATCCCCCCTCGCCGGGCACGGCGGTGGTCGAGATGTTGTGGGAGTTCGACCCGGCGTCGGGTTCGGTGATGGCGAACACCATCTTCTCCGTCCCCGCCGCCATGGCCGGCAACCAGCGGTCCTGCTGGTCCTCGGAGCCGAAGCGCTTCAGCACCTCACCGCAGATGGCGGACGACACGAGGAGCAGCAGCAGCGGGCAGCCGGCGGCGGCGGTCTCCTCGCACACCACGGCCAGCTCGGCGATGCCGCGGCCGCCGCCGCCGTGGCGCTCGGGCAGATTGACCCCGATGAAGCCGGCCTGGCCCAGGGCTTGCCACAGCTCCGTGGTCTTGCCGCCGTCTTTGGCCTTGGAGCGGTAGTACCCCGGCCCGAAGGCAGAGGTGATCTTGGCCACCGAAGCCCGGATGAGCGATGTGGCGTCGTCCTCCGAAAAGTCCATCTATTCGATCTCCTCAGCTGATACCCCCTCGGGGAGGGAGATGGGAATTAGCGATAGAGCCGTCCCATGGACCTTGCCCTGAGCGTCGCTGCGCAGGCTGGACGCCCCACCTCCGTCCAGCGAGTTGTGGAGCACGAAGTTGAGCGCTTTGAGGTTGGGCAGCTCGTAGCGGACGACCGGGCCACGGCAGAGACGGCCGAAGTGGCGGGCCACGACCTCCTCGGTGAGCTGATCGGCCAGGATCCGGTAGGCACCGTCGGTGCGGGCCCAGACGCCCACGTTGGAATGCGAACCCTTGTCGCCGGAGCGGGTCAGGGCGATGTCTCCCACGGTGCACTCCCCTCGGGGCCGGCTCATCAGGCCACCTCCCGGATGGCCACGGACTCCGCGACCCGGCTGCGGTCGATGAGGCAGGGCCAATGGGAGACCACCTCGCTCGCTTTCGGACGGCCCGCCGCGAATCCGGTCAGGCCGGGCGGCCCGGCCAGCAGCAGCGACGCCAGCTCCCGGCCGAAACGATCGACCTTGCGCCGGTCGGGGTCCCTGACTCCGACCCGGAGTACGACCTCGGGCCCCGGCGGCGGCTCGACCATTCCGGGGAACAGCACGCCCGTCCCGAGGACCTCCACCAGCCGGTGCGACGGATCCACATGGCAGCCGTCGGCGGCCAGACGCGACCACAGCAGGGCCGCGGTCGCCTCGGCCCGGCGCGCCGCGTCGCGACCGCCCACCACCAGCTGGCCTACCGCCTTCCACCCGTCGCTCAGGCTGACCGAGACCTTGAAGGTTCCCGTCGGCGGCCCGCCCCTCGCACCACTCACCGCGACGCGATCGGGGCCGTCCTGGCGAAGCGTCACCGAGGTGAAGTCGGCGACGACGTCGGGTGTCAGGTACCGGCAGATC
>JAKBAX010000132.1 GCA_021808785.1 Actinomycetes bacterium
GCGGATGGGTCGATCAGGGTTCCCGGCCGGGCCGGGTCGCGCACCAGGAAGTGCCCTGGCATGCCGACCGCCTCGAGCACCACCCCCGCTCTGCGGCCCACCTCGACCAAGAGGACGGCCAAAGTGATCGGTATGCCGAGGCCGCGGTCGAGGACCCGGTCGAGGTACGAGTTGACCGGCTGGTAGTAGCCGTCGCGGTCGCCCCGCAACCCGAGCTCGCCGAACAGCAGGCGGCTCACCGCGTCCGGCTCGTCCGAGCCGACCCTGGCGCCGAGGTCGTCGAGGCGCGCCATCTGGGCGTCGACGTCGAGGCCCGGGTCGGCGGCCGCGCTGATGAGGAGTGCCGCCTCGTCGAGGGGCACCTCCGGCTCGGGGCGGCGCACTAGATCGGCCCAACGGGCGGGCACGTCCACGGCGCGCAGGCTACCGGCCGCCGGGCTGCCCGGTCAGCGGAGCCGGTACCGCACGGGCATCGTCTTCGGGCCGCTCACCAGGTTCGACTGCACGAAGGTCGGGGGCCCGGCCAGCTCTATGTGCTCCAGCCGCCCCAGCAGCTCCCCGAAGAAGGCCCGGATCTCGAGCCGGGCCAGATGGGCACCGAGGCAGAAGTGCCGCCCGAAGCCGAAAGCCAGGTGGGACGAGGCGTTGGCCCGGCGCACGTCGAGGCGGAACGGGTCCTCGAACACATCTTCATCGCGGTTGGCGGAGGCGAAGGACAGGAGAGCCACATCGCCGGGCTGGAAGGTCACGTCCCGGACGGTGTAGGGCGCCTGGCAGTGACGGAGGAAGTGCTTCACCGGCGACACATAGCGGATCAGCTCGTCGGCGGCCCGGTCGATCAGCGCGGGGTCGGACTGGAGCAGCTGGAGCTGATCGGGGTTCTCGATCAGGGCCAGCAGGCCGCCCGCGATCGAGTTGGACGTGGTGTCGTGGCCGGCGGTGGCCACGATCAGGTAGAACCCCATGACGTCCATGTCGGCGATGGGATCGCCATCGATCACCGCGTTGGCGATGACGCTGGCCAGATCCTCGGTCGGGTGGCTGCGTCGGTCGGCAGCCAGGGTGGTGAAGTACCCGACGAAGTCGAGCAGGACCTGCAGCACGTTGCCATCCTCGCCGGCCCGGCCGATGTCGGGGTCCTCGGCGCCGAAGAGCTCCTGGGTCAGCTTCAGCATCTTCAGGTGGTCCTCCTCGGGAAGCCCGAGGATCGACAGGATCACCTGCAGGGGGTAGTGCATGGCAATGTCGGTGGCGAAGTCGCACTCCCCGCCCATGGCCGCCATGCGATCGACGAACTGCGTCGCCAGTTCGCCGACCCGGTCGTTCATCCGCTTGATGCTGGCCGGCTTGAACCACTCGTTGACGATGTTGCGGTGGTCCTTGTGCTCCTGGCCGTCCATCTGGATCAACGTGTTGACCGGTGAGCCGCCCTCCGCCTCGCTCGGCCTCGACGCGATGGGCCCGATGGTCGGGTAGGGGGCGTTGGTGAAGATCTCCGGGTTGCGCTCGATCTCCATGATGTCGGCGTGCCTGGTCACCGCCCAGAAGTCCTCGTACCCGGGCAGCGTGACCTTGGCGATTGGTGACTCCCGGCGCAGGTGGGCGGCGGACTGGTGCCAGCCCACCGGGTCGGCGTAGAAGGAGGGGTCGGCGAAGATGCGGCCGAGCTCGGAGGGGACGACGGTCTGGCTCACAGCGCGACGATACGCCGTCTCGCGCGACACCGGTGGCTGGTCGGCGTGGGCGGCCCCGCAGGGTCGGGGGCACCGCCCACGCCGCAGGCCGGCAGGGTCGGGGGCACCGCCCACGCCGCAGGCCGGCAGGGTCGGGGGCACCGCCCACGCCGCAGGCCGGCCGTCACAGCGCGGCGGCGACCTCCAGTTCGGGGGACATATCGTGGCGGGAGGGCCGGAGCAGGACCAGGCAGGCCACGGCGGCCGCGGCCAACAGTCCGGCACTGACCGAGAAGGCGGTGGTGTAGCCGTGGACCGCGGCCGAGGCGGTGGCCGCCGACCCTCCGCCCAGGTGGCTGCGCAGATAGCCGGTGGTGGCCGAGGCGGCCACCGTATTGAGCAGGGAGACGCCGAGCGAGCCGCCCGTCTGCTGCATGGTGTTGACCAGCGCGCTGGCCACCCCGGCGTCGGCGGGGTCCACGCCCACCAGGGCGGTGCTGCTCAGGGGGACGAAGGACGACCCCATGCCCAGGCTCACCATCAGCTCGGCCGGGAAGATGTGCCCGAAGAAGGCGCTGTGGGGCTGGATGAAGGTGAACACCACCAGCCCGGCCGCAGCGAGCGCGAAGCCGGCGGTCATGATCGCCCGGGGGCCGGTGCGGGGCAGCAGCCGGCTGGAGAGGGTGGCGCCGGTGATGATGCCGGCCGAGAAGGGCAGGAAGGCGAAGCCGGCTCGCACGGCCGAGTATCCCTGCGTCTGCTGGAAGTAGTAGGTCAGGAACAAGAAGGTGGCGAACATGGCGATGCCGGCCAGCAACATGGCCAGGAAAGAACCGCCCCGGTTGCGATCGACCAGCACCCGCAGAGGCAGGAGGGGGTTGCGGGTGCGGCGTTCGATGGCCACGAACACCGCCAGCAGGACCGCACCCACCACGACCAGCGTCAGGGTGGCCGCCGACGACCAGCCGTCGACCTCGGCCCGGGTGAAGCCGTACACCACTGCCACCAGCGCCGCGGTGGCGGTAAGGGCACCGGGTACGTCGTAGCTGCCCTGGTGACCGGGCCGGCTCTCGCGGACCAAGCGGGTCCCGGCCACCGCGGCGAAGATGGCCACGGGCACGTTGATCAGCAGCGTCCAGCGCCACGACACGTACTGGGTCAGCAGTCCACCGAGGATCAGCCCGATGGCGGCCCCACCGCCGGAGATGGCGCCGTAGACGCCGAAGGCCCGGGCCCGCTCCCGGCTCTCGGTGAAGGTCACGGTGATCAGTGACAGGGCGGCGGGGGCCATCATGGCGGCCATGGCCCCCTGGACGGCTCGGGCCGCGAACAGCATGGGCGCGTTCTGGGCCAGGCCGCCGAGGGCGGACGCTCCGGCGAAGCCGAGAAGACTGAAGACGAACACCCGCTTGCGACCCAGGTAGTCGGCCACCCGGCCGCCCAGTAGCAGCAGGCCACCGAAGGCCAGGGTGTAGGCGGTCAGGACCCACTGCCGGTTGGCCACCGATATGTGCAGGGCCCGCTGGGCCGATGGTAGGGCGATGGTGACGACCGTCGCGTCGAGGACGATCATGAGCTGGGCCACGGCGATGACGGCCAGGGCCCGGAACCGGTTCGGGTCGGCCTGGCCCGAGCCGGGGCGCGCCAGGTCAGTAGCTTGCATGGTCGAGGCCATGAACACCTCTCTTCACTGAGTCTGCTGGGGGGAGTACAATCGGAACGGTGGTTCCGGTTGTGTGGCCACTATACGGAACGATCGTTCCGTTTGTCAAAGGAACATCGGATGAACATCACGGCCCAACCCATGCGTGCCGACGCCCGCCGCAACCGTGAGCAGATCCTGGCGGCCGCCGAGACGGCGTTCGCCGAGGAGGGCCTGGGTGTGCCGGTGGACCAGATCGCCCGCCGGGCCGGGGTGGGTACGGGCACCCTCTACCGACACTTCCCCACCAAGGAGGCCCTGTTCGAGGCGGTGGTCCTCGAGCACATGGCCGAAGTGGCGGCCGAGGCGGAGCGGCGGGCCCGGGTCGATCCTCCGGGGCAGGCCCTGTTCGACTTTCTCGGTTACCTGGCGGTGGAGGGGACGGTCAAGCGCAATCTGGTCGACGCTCTCACCGGGGCCGGCATCGACGTGAAGTCCCGAGCCACCGAGTCCAAGGAGGCCATCGAGGCGGCCATCCAGGTCCTGCTCGACCGGGCTCAGCAGGCGGGCGAGGTCCGGGCCGACATCGTGCTGGCCGACCTGTTCGGGCTGGTCATGGGTACCTGCCAGTTCGCCGGGGAGCACGCCGATGAATGCTCGCAGCGGCGGATGCTGGCGGTCGTGTGCGACGGCCTGCGTCCGCCGGCCGCGCCCGCCGGTTGATCCCCGGAGGGGCCCGCCGGTTGATCCCCGGAGGGGCCGGCGTCCTCAGTCGCCGCCCGCGTCGTCGGAGGACCGCCCGTATTTCCAGTAGCCCCGCACGGTCGCATGGGCCCGTGGGACCTGGCGTTCCCCGAAGAGACGCCGGCGCAGCCGCTGCATGGCCGCGGCCTCACCGGCCGCCCACAGACGGACCGTCGAATCCAGCTCCTGCCCGCCCAGCCGGTCGGCCACGGCCCGGCCGGGCTGACCCTCGAGCGGGGCGACGCGAGTGAAGGACAGGTCAGGGTGGGCCGGCAGCGGCAGGAGGCCCGGCGGTGCCGTCTCCAGGTAGACGATCACCCTCTGGGCCGGACCGGCGGCCTCGATCAGCGAGCAGACGGCCCCGTAGGCGGTCTCGTCACCCCCGATGACGAGGCACTCGGCGGCCGGGTCGATCTCGTGGCCCCGGGCCGGGCCCGACACGGCCGCCGGCGAGCCGACCTCGGCGGTGGCCGCCCAGGTGGAGACCAGACCCCGACCATGGGTCACCACGTCGAGAGACAGTTGGCCCCGGACCGGGTCATGATGGCGGGGCGTGACGGTGCGCAGGGCCGGGCGGCCGCCACCGGTGCCGACGAAGCGCTGGCCGTCCCAATCGGGAACGTCGATCCGGTCCGGTGCCCCCGGCGAGGGCACCAGGAGCCGCACGCTGGCCGCCGGCTGGGCCGCTCCCAGCTGCGCCAGATCGGGCCCGGCGATGGTGACCCGCACCAACCGGGACGACAGGCGCTGCCGGCCGGTGACCACGGCGGTGAGGAACGGCTGATAGCTCATCTGGTGCTCACGCCAGGTCGAGCAGGACCTTGCCGACGAACCCGGCCTCCACCGCGTCGTGGGCGGCCGAAATTTCGTCGAGCGGAAAGCGCCGGCTGGGCAGCTCGGTGAGGCTCCCTTCCCGGAGGGCGGCGGTGACGTCGGCCACGCCCCGGGCCAGGTCGGCGGCCGGCACCCCGTAGAGGATGACGAAGCGCAGCACCAGGTTCTTGGTCATCAGCGCCCGGACCGGTACCACCGGGTCCTCACCGGTGGAGGCGTAGCAGACGACCGCGGCCAGCGGCCGGGCCACGGCCAGGTCGAGTGACAGGTTGGCCCCGAGCGCCACTTCGACGATGCGGTCCACTCCCGGGCTGAAGTCCCGGATGCGGGCCTCGGCGTCCTCGTCGCGGTAGTCGACCACCAGGTCGGCCCCGGCGGCCCGGGCCAGCTCGGCCTTCTCGGCGCTGCTCACCGTGGTCACCACCCTTGCACCGGCCCGCTTGGCCAGCTCGATGGCGAAGTGGCCCACGGCCCCCGCGCCGCCGGCGACCAGCACCGTCTGGCCGTCGAGCGGACCGTCGGCGAACAGGCAGCGGTGAGCGGTGAGGGCCGGTACCCCGAGGGAGGCGCCCAACTCGAACGACGCCCCGTCGGGAAGGGGAACGGCCCTCTCGCCCGCCACGACAGTCCATTCCGCCGCCGTGCCCCACCTCTGACCGGACGCCGCGAACCACACCCAGACCCGCTCCCCCACGCGCCGGGGCGGCACCCCGGAGCCGACCGCGTCGATGACGCCGGCACCGTCCTGGTTGGGTATCTGGAACTCCTCGATGGACCTGGCGGTGATGCCGGCCCGGGTCTTCCAGTCGGTGGGGTTGACCCCGGACAGGTGGAGGCGGACCCGGACCTGTCCCGGGCCCGGCTCTGGGGTCGCGACCTCCTCGACCCGCAGGACGCCGGATTCCCCGGTGGTGGTGTAGACGGCAGCTCTCATCGCAAGCCATTGTCTACCCGGCCGCCGCGGCCCGGCGTGACGCTCGCCTCGGTCGACCGGCCCGGCCGCGCCGATCGCTAGAGTCGGGGCCGAGCTGCCGAGGGGAGGTGCCGCCGTGTCAGCCACAGATACCGCCGAGCGATCCGCGCCCGCTCTACCCGACGGATTGGTGGTGGTCGTCAAGCGGGACTGCCCCACCTGCGTGGCGGTGGCACCCGTTCTGGCCCAGCTGGCCGAGACCGGGGGCGGCCCCGGTGTCACGGTGGTGAGCCAGGACGACCCCGGTTTCCCCGGGCCCGACGCCCTCGACGACACGTCGCTCGACATCTCCTGGCAGCTCGGCATAGAGACCGTCCCGACCCTGCTGCGCCTCGACGGGGGCGCGGAGACGGCCCGGGTCGTCGGTTGGCACCGCGACCGCTGGGAGGAGCTCACCGGGATGCGGGGGCTCGGCCCGACCCTTCCCGACCAGCGCCCCGGCTGCGGCTCGCGGACCCTCGAGCCGGGTTTGGCCGAAGCCCTCGACGTGCGCCACCGCGGCGGCCTGATGCGCTCCCGGCGGGTGACCCTCTCCCCGCTCGAGGACGACTTCGAAGCCATGTGGGAGCGGGGTTGGACCGACGGCCTGCCGGTCGTGACGCCGACCGAGTCCCGGGTGCTGGCCATGCTGGGCGGCACGGCCCGCCGGCCCGACGAGGTGGTGGCCGTGGTCCCGCCCAACCTGGTTTCGGTCACAGTGGAAAAAGTGGCGGTCAACGCGGTCATGGCCGGGTGCCGCCCGGAATACCTGCCTGTGGTTCTGGCCGCGATAGAGGCGGCCTGCACCGACGAATTCAACATCCACGGCGTGCTGGCGACTACCTACTCCGTCGGCCCGGTAGTGATCGTCAGCGGTCCCGTCGCCCGGGCCATCGGCGTGAATTCCGGGGTCAACGTGCTCGGCCAGGGCTACCGGGCCAACTCGACCATCGGACGGGCGCTGCAGCTCGTGGTGCGCAACATCGGCGGCGGCCTACCGGGCGGGGTCGACCGGGCCACGCTCGGTAATCCGGGCAAGGTCGGTCTGTGCATCGCCGAGGACGAGGAGGGTTCGCCGTGGGAGCCGCTCTCGGTGTGGCGCGGCGTGCCGGCCGGACGTTCGGCGGTCACCGTTGTGGCCGGGGGCGGGGTCCGTACCGCGGCCGACCAACTGTCGCGGACCGCCGAGGATCTGACCCGGAACCTGGCCCGGTCCCTGCGGGGCCAGGACTCGCTGCTGATCGTCTCGCCCGACCACGGCCGCCTCTACCGGGAAGCGGGCTGGAGCCGGGCCCGGCTGGCCGACGCCCTGGCGGAGCTGGTGCCGACCCGGCCCGGGCTGGCCGGATCGAACCCGGTGGAGCTGCTCATCATGTACGCCGGCGGCCGGGCCGGGCTCTTCTCCGGTGTCATGGAAGGATGGGTGGGCGGTGCCACCGGCAGCGTCCCTGTCACAGTGGAGGTAAGGCCATGAACGCCCCGACTTCGTCCCTCTCGGCCACCGCGACAGTGGTGCTCGACCCGACGGCCGAATCGGCCCCCGCCACCCGTCCCCTCCGACCCCGGCCGGCCTCCCTCGACGGGCTCACCATCGGGTTGCTCGACATCTCCAAGCCCCGAGGCGACGTGTTCCTCGACCGGCTGGAGGCCCGCCTGCGGGAGCGGGGCCACATGGTCGCCCGCTATGCCAAGCCGACCTTCACCAAGCCGGCTCCGGTCGACCTCCGCCAGGAGATCGCCATGCACTGCGACTTGGTGATCGAAGCGCTCGCTGATTGAGGCAGCTGCACGTCGTGCAGTGTGCACGACATCGCCGATCTGGAATCCCGAGGGCTGCCGGGCGTCTTCGTCGCGTCGCAGGAGTTCACGGTGGCGGCCCGGGCACAGTCGGAGGCGCTCGGGTTCCCGGCCGCCGCCGTCTTCGTCGACCACCCCATCCAGGACCGCACCGACGAGGAGATGCGGGCCCTCGCCGATGCCGCCATCCCGGCCCTGCTGTCAGCCATCTGTGCCGCCTCGGGGTCTTCCCTCGCCCCCGAGGCCGCGTCGGAATAGTCGGGCAGACGTCGGGCCGGCCCGCGGCCGCGCTAATTCCGGCGCAACTGGCTCCAGGGCCGCGTCCGCTCGTCACCGGGCTCGCGGGGCAGGCCGAGGGCCCGCTCGGCCAGGTTGTTGCGCAGCACCTCGGTGGTGCCGCCCCCGATGGAGACGGTGTAGCGGCGCATGATCTCCGACTCGACCCAGCGGCTCGGCTCGTCGTCTGACAGCATGGCGGCCGCGCCAGCGATGCTGGCCGCCAGATCGCCGGCCCGGCGCCGGTTCTCGGCGTAGTACAGCTCGAGAATGGCCGGGTCGACGGGCGGCGCCTCGCGGCGGCGCACCGCCTCCATGATGCGTCCGCTCATCAGATCCAGCAGCCGGTCCCTGACGTAGAGGTCGGACAGCCGGGCCCGCAGGTGGACGTCGGATCGCCGCCCGTGCAGGTCGGCCAGCCGGAGCAGCGGCGGGTATGTCTGGCGCCCTCCCCCGCCGATCATGGCGGCCTCGTTGGCCAGCACGATCCGGGCCGCCGACCAGCCGGCGTCGACCTCCCCGACCACGTTGGTCGCCGGCACGCGCACCTCGTCGAGGAACACCTCGGCGAAGTCGGCCGCCCCCGACGCCTGGATGAGCGGGCGCACCGTCACCCCCGGCCAGCGCATGTCGATCAGCAGCATGGTGATACCGCGGTGCTTGGGGGCCTCGGGGTCGGTTCGGACCAGGATGAAGCCGTGGTCGGCCCACTGGGCGGCCGAGTTCCACACCTTCTGGCCGCTGACGACGAAATCGTCGCCGTCACGGACGGCCCGGCACGCGAGCGACGCCAGATCCGACCCGGCCCCCGGCTCGCTGAACAGCTGGCACCAGACGTCCTCCGCCGACAGCAGCCGCGCGATGAGGCCGGCCTTCTGCTCCTCGGTGCCGAGAGCCATCAAGGTCGGGCCGAGCATGGCGATGGTCCCGGCTATGAACGTCGATGACGGCCCGTACGGCCGGGCCTCTTCCTGGAAGATCTCGTCCTGCCAGGCCAGGCCGCCCTGACCCCCGTACCGGGTGGGGTAGGTGAAGCCGGCCATCCCGGCCCGGAAGCGGGTCGCCTGCCAGGCCCGCTCTTCTTCGAAGCGGCGCCCGGCCTCTTCGTGGTCCGTTACGAAGCCGAGCGCCCACGGGCCGGCCTCCTCCTTACGCCGGCCGTGTCGGGCCAGGAAACGGCGCACCGAATCCCGGAAGGCGGTCGGATCCTGGTCTGGCATGGGGCTCCCCTCGAACGCTCCGCATCAGCTCTGACAATAGTTTTTCTGACGTCAGTGTCGATTCCGGAGCGGTGATGGGCTAGGGTGCTGCGGAGGGCGCCTCGACCACGGTGCCACTGAGCCCGGAGGGGTGGTGTCGTGTCCTCGACTCTGTCCGACATGTTCGTCGTAGATGCCGATTCGCACTGGTCGGAGCCGGCCGACCTCTTCACCAGCCGGGCGCCGGCCCATCTGAAGGACCGGGTGCCCCACCACGAGCAGATCGACGGTGAGCGGATGTGGGTGATGGACGGCGTGCCCATCGGCCATGCGGTGGCCGGGGCGGTGATCGGAGCCGACGGCCAGAAGGCGCCGGCCGCCGAGTCCCTCTCGGTGTGGATGGTCGAGGAGGCTCACCCGGGGGCCTATGACCCGAAGGTACGCATCGGTGTCCTCGACGACTTCGGCATCGACGCCCAGGTCATCTTCCCGAGCACCATCGGCCTGGGTGGCCAGTCGCTCGGCGCGGTCCCCGACCAGGATCTGTGCCGCATCTCGGTGGAGATCTACAACGACGGCATGGCCGAGGTGCAAGAGCAGTCGGCCAATCGGCTGCTGCCCATGCCCCTCATGCCGGCCTGGAACATCGACCTGTGCGTGGCCGAGGCCAAGCGGGTCGCGGCGATGGGCGCCCGGGGGGTCAACATGACCTCCGATCCGCAGGACCTCGGGGCGCCCGATCTGGCCGACCGGGCGTGGGACCCCTTCTTCGCCACCTGCGCCGAACTGCACCTGCCCCTCCACTTCCACATCGGCGCCTCGGTCACCGGAATGACCTTCTACGGCCAGTACTTCTGGCCATCGCAGGCCGAGGGCACCAAGCTGGCCATCGGCGGCTCACTGCTCTTCATCGGCAACGCCAGGGTGGTCACCAACCTGATCCTGGCCGGCACCTTCGACCGCCATCCCGATCTGCAGTGCGTGTCGGTGGAGAGCGGGATCGGGTGGATCCCGTTCATCTTGGAGACGCTCGACTACGAGATGTTCGAGAACGCTCCTGACGAGTTGGCCAAGCTCGACAAGGCCCCCTCGGAGTACTTCCGCTCGAACCTCTTCGCCACCTTCTGGTTCGAGAACAACCGCAACAAGCTGCCCGACCTGGTCGAGGCGGTCGGCGAGGACTGCATCTTGTTCGAGACCGACTTCCCCCATCCCACATGCCTCTACCCCGATCCCCTGGAGTCGGTCGAGAAGAAGATGGGCACCCTCTCGGCCGAGGCCCGAGCCAAGATCATGGGCGAGAACGCCCGCCGTCTCTATCGGCTCTAGCGCCCCGGTCAGCCCCGGCCGGCGGGAGGGATCAGGCATGGCGGGCCGGAATGCGGTCCTCACCGGTGGCCGACCATCGTTATCGTGGGACCCGTGTCGAAGGTCCTCGATTCCCTGCCGGTCGGCGAGCGCGTCGGCATCGCTTTCTCCGGGGGACTTGACACCTCCGTAGCGGTGGCCTGGATGCGTCATCACGGCTGCATCCCATTCGCCTACACCGCCGATCTCGGTCAGTACGACGAACCCGACATCGAGGCGGTCCCCGGCCGGGCCATCGAATACGGGGCGCAGGAGTCCCGGCTGGTCGACTGCCGGCGCCAGCTGGTCGAGGAGGGGCTGGCCGCCATCGCCTGCGGGGCGTTCCACATCCGCTCCGCCGGGCGCACCTACTTCAACACCACCCCACTCGGGCGGGCGGTGGCCGGCACCCGGTTGGTCCAGGCCATGCAGGAGGACGGGGTGTCGATCTGGGGGGACGGGTCGACGTTCAAGGGCAACGACATCGAGCGCTTCTACCGGTACGGGCTGCTGGCCAACCCGCAGCTGCGCATCTACAAGCCGTGGCTCGACTCCGCCTTCGTGACCGAGCTCGGCGGCCGCAAGGAGATGTCGGAGTGGTTGCTGGCCCACGGCCTCCCCTACCGGGACAGCACCGAGAAGGCCTACTCCACCGACGCCAACATCCTGGGCGCCACCCATGAGGCGAAGACGCTCGAGCACCTGGACAGCTCGATCGAGATCGTGCAACCGATCATGGGCGTCGCCTACTGGCTGGCGGACGTGGCGATCCGGGCCGAGGACGTCACCGTCACCTTCGAACGGGGT
>JAKBAX010000133.1 GCA_021808785.1 Actinomycetes bacterium
GCCGCCGGCCCGGTACTCCAGACGGATCAGGCGGGGCGGCTCGGCGGCCCCCGCGGCCACGCCGGCCAGACCGCCCAGACCCTCCCGCTCGATGCGGTTCTCATCCCACACGTCCACTCCGAGGCCGGCGGCCCGGGCCGCCACCGTGGTCAGCCGGGCCAGCTCCCGCGGCGTCAGGTCCCGCGGCGGCCGGTTGACCCAGTCCCGGGCCCGGCACGTGGCCTCCACCCCGGCGGCCGCCCGGGCGACATCGTGGCGACCGGCCCCCACCACCGTGTAGCGCTCGGCCCGGGGGCCGGCGGCGTCCACCTTGCGCTTCGGGGCCCCGCCGTAGCGGTAGCTGCCGAGGCCCAGGCCCTCGACGACCGCGACGGTCGCGTCGGCCCGGGCCCCCTCCCCGTCGACCGCCGCGACCAACGTGGTGGCCACGTGATCGGCCCGGCCGGCCTGGCGGGCCAACCCGGCCGCGGCCCGGCGCAGGTCGTCGGTCGAGACCGAGCTCTTCTCCCCCACCCCGACGGCCAGCACAGTGGTTCCGTCGTCGGCCAGCACCGCCTGGATCTGCCCGGGGCGGCCCTCGAAACGACGCTGGCGCAGATACCCGGCGTCCAACTGGGCCCCGGCCCCGGCCGGCCAGGTCAGGTCGGAGAAGACCGGGACGCCGAGCACGGCGGCACCGCCGGGGACGTCCTCGGCCGCCTCGAAGCGGGGGATGAACGTCTCGTCGTTGGATCGCGAGCCGTTGGTGGTCATGTATCTGCCTTTCTGGAGCGGCCTGAGCCAACTACCCGCCGGGACAGGAGCGAGTCGCCGTGCTCCTGCCACCGGGCCATGGTCCACAGGAGATCGGAGAGCCGGTTGAGGTAGCGGCCGGCGAAGGAGCCGTCACCGCCGGTCGACGGGGGGAACACGGCCAACGCGGCCCGCTCGGCCCGGCGCGCCACCGTGCGGGCCAGATCCAACCCGGCCGCCACCCGGTCGTGACCGGGCAGGACGAAGTCCTTGATAGGCGCGAAGCGGCCCGAGAGCTCGTCGATGCGGGCCTCGAGGGCACCGACCATCTCGGAGGTGACCATCGTGGTGCCGGGCGTCAGCTTGTGCCGGTTCTGCGCCGCGGTGGCCACCTCGGCCATGAGCACGTACAGATCCCGCTCCAGGCCGACCAGGATGGCGTCCAGCTCCGAGCCGCGCTCCACCTCCGCCCGCACCAGCCCGAGCACGGCCTGGGCCTCGTCGATGGCCCCGTTGGCTTCGATGGTGGCGGAGTCCTTGGCCACCCGGCCCCCGAACAGAAGGCCGGTGGTCCCGTCGTCCCCGGTGCGGGTATAGATCTTCATGTTGACGGCCGGGAGCCTACCGGCCCCACCCCGTCGGGCCACCACGTCGTCGCGTTGGGGAGGGGCAGTGGGGCGCGACGGGCGCAGTTTTGTCCTATTGAAGAAGCAGCTCCGGAGTGGCCCTGTACCTTGGAAGGTAGTGACCCCCCACTCCGATTACCTCGACGCGCTCCGCCAGCGGGTCGTCGTCTTCGACGGCGCCACCGGCACCAACCTGCAACTCCGCCACCTCGGCCCCGAGGATTTCGGCGGCGCCGCCCTGGAAGGTTGCAACGAGGTCCTGGTCGACACCCGGCCCGACGTGGTGGCAGACCTGCACCGCAGTTTCTTCGATGTCGGGTCGGATGTGGTCGAGACCGACAGCTTCGGCACCCTCCCGTGGGTGCTGGCCGAGTACGGCCTCGAGCATCGCACCCACGAACTGGCCCTCGAGGCGGCCCGCATCGCCCGCCACGAGGCCGACGCGGCCGCCGGCCGCACCGGGGGACCCAAGTGGGTGGCCGGCTCGCTCGGACCGGGTACCAAGATCGCCTCCCTCGGCCAGATCACCTTCGCCGAGCAGCGCGACGGCTACCAGCTGGCCGCGACCGGGCTGCTGGAAGGGGGCGTGGACCTGTTCGTCATCGAGACGGTGCAGGATCTGCTGCAGGCCAAGGCGGCCATCGTGGGGTGCCGGCGGGCCATGGCCGAAGCCGGTCGCCGCGTACCGCTGCAGGTCCAGGTGACCATCGAGACGACCGGCCGCATGCTCATGGGGACCGAGATCGGCGCCGCTTTGACCACCCTCGACGCCATGCGGCCCGACGTGATCGGCCTCAACTGCGCCACCGGCCCGGCCGAGATGAGCGAGCACCTGCGCTACCTCTCCCAGCACTGCCGGATGCCCATCTCGGTGCTGCCCAACGCCGGCCTGCCCTCGGTGGTCGACGGCCGGATGCACTACGACCTGACCCCCGAGCAGCTGGCCGAGTACCTCGCCCGGTTCGTGACCGAATTCGGGGTCAACGTGGTCGGTGGCTGCTGCGGCACCTCGCCCGACCACCTGCGGGCGGTGGTCGAGGCGTGCCGGGACCTCCGGCCCCGGGCCCGCACCCCGGAGTACGAGCCGGGCATCGCGTCCATCTACAGCCACGTGCCCTACGACCAGGCACCGTCGTTCCTCGTGGTGGGCGAGCGCACCAATGCCAACGGGTCCAAGAAGTTCCGCGAGGCCATGCTCTCCGACGACTGGGACACCTGCGTGGCCATGGCGCGCGAGGCCGTCAAGGGCGGGGCCCACGTGCTCGACGTATGCGTGGACTACACCGGCGAGGACGGGGTCTCCGACATGCACGAGGTGGCCAGCCGGTTCGCCACCCAGGCCACTCTGCCCATCATGCTGGACTCGACCGAGCCGGCGGTCATCGAGACCGGCCTCCAGTTGATCGCCGGCAAGCCCATCCTCAACTCGGTCAACCTCGAGGACGGGGACGAGCCGGGGACCCGCCTGGACCTGTTTCTGTCCCTGGCCCGCGAGTACGGGGCGGCGGTGGTGTGCACCTGCATCGACACCGAGGGCCAGGCCCGCACCGCGGAATGGAAGCTGCGGGCGGCCCGGGCCATCCACGACCTGGCCGTGCAGCGTTACGGTCTGGCTCCCGAGGACCTGCTGTTCGACCCGCTGGTCCTGCCCATCAGCACCGGCATGGAGGAGAGCCGCCGGGACGGTATCGAGACCATCGAGGGGATCAGGAGGATAAAGGAGGCGCTGCCCGGCGTGGGCACCATCTTGGGACTCTCGAACGTCAGCTTCGGGCTCTCCCCCGCGGCCCGCCACGCCCTCAACTCGGTGTTCCTCCACGAGTGCCAGGAAGCGGGGCTCGATGCGGCCATCGTCCACGCGGCCCGCATCGTGCCGCTCAACAAGCTCGATCCCCGTGTCGTCGAGGTGTGCCTCGATCTGATCTACGACCGGCGCGACCAGGCGTCGGGGTATGACCCGCTGGCCGAGTTGCTGCAGCTGTTCGAGGGCGTGTCGGCGGCGGGTGTGGAGCGGGAGGACCGCAGTGGCTGGCCGGTCGAGCGACGCTTGGAGCAGCGCATCGTCGACGGCGACCGCGACGGGTTGGAGGCCGACCTCGACGCCGCCCTCGACGCCGGTACGGCCGCTTTGGACGTGATCAACGGGCCCCTGCTGGGCGGCATGAAGATCGTGGGCGAGTTGTTCGGCTCGGGCCAGATGCAGCTGCCGTTCGTGCTGCAGTCGGCCGAAACCATGAAGACTGCGGTGGCCTACCTGGAGCCCCACATGGATAAGTCCGACGACGGCGGCAAGGGCCGCATCGTGCTGGCCACCGTCAAGGGCGACGTCCACGACATCGGCAAGAACCTGGTCGACATCATCTTCACCAACAACGGCTACGAGGTGCACAACCTGGGCATCAAGGTGTCGCTCTCGGAGATGATCGAGGCGGCCGAGAAGGTGCGGGCCGATGTCATCGGGATGTCCGGCCTGCTGGTCAAGAGCACCCTCATCATGCGGGAGAACCTGCTGGAGCTCAACGAGCGGGGCCTGGCCCCCTCCACCCCGGTGATCCTGGGCGGGGCGGCCCTCACCCGGACCTACGTGGAGCGCGACCTGCGCCAGGAGTACCAGGGCCGGCTCTTCTACGGCAAGGACGCCTTCGAGGGGCTGCACACCATGGACCAGCTCATGGACCTCAAACGGTCCGGCGTCGCCGACGCCGACTTCGGGCGGGTCCCCACCGGCCGGGAGGGCTCCGGCGCCGGGCCCGGCTCGCGGGCCGTGCGGGCCGCCACGCGCCCCTCCTCCGCCGAGGTCCGGTCGGGCCCGGATCGGGCCCCGTCGGTGGCGACGGACAACCAGGTGTTCACCCCGCCGTTCGTGGGCAGCCGGATCGAGCGGGGCATCCCCCTCGACGACATCGCCGCCTACCTCAACGAGACGTCGCTCTTCCGGGGCCAGTGGGGGTACCGGCCGGACAAGTCCCTCGGCGAGCGCGACGAGGAGTTCCGGGTGCGGATCCGGGGGGAGCTGCGCACCCAGCTGGCCGACGTACGCAGTTCCGGGATCCTCCAGCCGGCCGTGGCCTACGGCTACCTCGCGGTCAACTCCGAGGCCGACGACCTGATCGTGTGGAAAGACGACAGCCGTACGTCGGAGTGGCTGCGGTTCCGTTTTCCCCGTCAGCCGGCCGACCCGTGGCTGTCGGTGGCCGACTTCTTCCGGTCGGTCTCCTCCGGCGATCCGGACTATGCCGCCTTCCACGTGGTCAGTATGGGCCCCAAGGTCTCCGAGGAGACGGCCCGGCTGTTCGCCGAGGACCGCTACCAGGACTACCTCCACCTGCACGGCCTCGGGGTGGAGATGACCGAGGCGCTGGCCGAGTACTGGCACCTGCGGGTACGGACCGACTGGGGCTTCGTCGACCAGGACGGCCCCAGCCTGGGTGGCCTGTTCCGCCAGCAGTACCGAGGCGGGCGCTACTCGTGGGGCTATCCCGCCTGCCCCGACCTCGAGGACAATGCCAAGTGCGCCGAGCTGGTCGGCGCCGACCGCATCGGGGTGACCGTGTCGGAGGAGACCTCGTGGCAATTCCACCCCGAGCAGTCCACCGCGGCGATCATCTGCCACCACCCCCAGGCCAAGTACTTCGTGGTCTAGGCCTGGCGCGGTCGGACTGACGGTGGGTCGCCCGGGCTGACGGGCCGCCTTCGGCGGACAACGATCCACCCATTCGACCCGCCGCACTGTGCCGTAGGATTCGCCCATGGCACGGATTTCGTTTCCTGAAGCGGGGCTGGGGGAGCATGCCGACTGGATGCTGGCCCGGCCCGAGATGGCGGCCGGGATGGCCGCCTTCTCCACCGCCGTGTACGGCACCTCGACGCTCGCCAAGCGCGAGCGGGAGGTGGCCCGGTACACCATCGCCTTGATCAACGACTGCAAGGTGTGCCGGGCGGCCCGGGCCAGAGATGCCGAGGCGGCCCACATAGATGAGACGTTCTACACCGAGATCCCGGCCTGGCGGACGAGCCCTGCGCTGTCGGACCGGGAGAGGCTGGCCGCCGAGTTCGCCCAGCTGTTCGCCACCGACCACCTGGCCATGGACGACGGTTTCTGGGGCCGGTTGCGGGCCTTCTACCGCGACGACGAGATCGCCGATCTCACCATGTCCTGCGGGGCGTGGCTCGGCATGGGGCGGGCCATGGCGGTCATCGGGGTCCGGGCGCCCGACGAGCAACTGCTCGTCTGACCGGACACGGGCGCGGATGAAGGAGCTCGTCTACCACCGTTTCCTGCTCCCCGTGGTGGAGCGGCTGCCGGCCAAGAGCGCGGTGCTCGACGGTGAGTACTCGGCGACCTACGAGCAGCACCTCGACCGGGTACTGCGCCTCGGCAACGCGCTCCGCTCGGCCGGTGTCGGGCCCGGCGACAGGTTCGCGGTGATGGCCCTCAACGGCCACGAGTTCCTGGAGCTCTACCACGCCAGCCTGCTCACCGGTGCGGTGATCAATCCGCTCAACCTGCGCCTGGCCCCCAAGGAGCTCGAGTTCATACTCTCCGACTCCGGCTGCAAGGTATGTTTCGCCGACGGGTTTTTCGGGGCCTCCATCGACGCCGTCCGAAGCGGCTCGGGCCTCGAGCAGGTGGTACTGATCGGGACCGGCGACATCCCCCACGACGCCGCCTACGAGGAGCTAGTCGCCTCCGGCGAGCCGGTGATGCCCCCCGAGCCCGACGAGGACGATCCGGGGATCCTCATGTACACCGGCGGCACCACCGGCCTGCCCAAGGGCGTGCTGCTCGACCAGCGGGCGCTGATGCTCGACCTCTACAAGGTCACCACCCGCTGGATCATGAACGAGGACTACGTCTACCTGCACCAGACCCCGATGTTCCACGCCGCCTCGCTGGGCGCCATCCTGGCCCTCCCGGCCATCGGCGGTACCACCGTCTCGGTCCCGATCTTCAGCCCCGAGCCGGTCATCGACGCCATCGAGCGTTACCGGGTGACCATGACGGTCATGGTCCCCACCATGGTGGCCATGATGCTCGACGCCGCGAGCTTCGACGCCGAACGGCTGCGATCCCTGACCATCCTCACCTACGGCGCCTCACCCATGCCCGGCGCCCTGCTGGAGCGGCTGCTGGCCACGCTGCCCGAGATCGACGTGTACCAGGGCTACGGCATGACCGAGAACTGCGGGCTGCTCACCTGCCTCGGACCCGAGGAGCACCGGCGAGGCGGTGACCGCCTCGCTTCGGCGGGCCGGCCCATGCCCGGATCGGTGGTGTGCATCCAGGACGAGGACGGCCACATCCTGGCCGCCGGACAGACGGGCGAGGTGTGCGCCCGGGCCGGCAACTACATGCGCGAGTACTGGAACCGGCCCGAGGAGACCGCCAGCGCCTTTCGGGGGGGCTGGTACCACACCGGTGATGCCGGCTACATGGACGCCGAGGGCTACGTGTACCTGGTCGACCGGGTCAAGGACATGATCGTCACCGGCGGGGAGAACGTGTACTCGGCCGAAGTGGAGAACGCCCTCTCCAGCCACCCGGCCGTGGCCCAGGTCGCGGTGATCGGCATCCCCTCCGACCAGTGGGGCGAGGCGGTCCACGCCATCGTCGTCAAGCGGGAAGGCTCCGAGGTGACCGAGGACGAGCTGCGGGAATGGGCCCGGGCGCGCATAGCCGGGTACAAGGTGCCGAAGAGCATCCACTTCCGGACCGAGCCGCTACCGCTCTCGGGCGCCATGAAGATCCTCAAGCGGGATCTGCGCGCTCCCTACTGGGCGGGCCAGGACCGAGCCGTCCAGTAACCGCCTCCAGCGCCCGGCCGCAGCTCCGTTTCGGTCACACCTCCACGACGGTCAGGTCGTGGCTGACGTGGTTGAGCACCATCGGGCCGGCGGCGGCCGCCACCACGATGTCCTCGATGCGGGCGCCGAAGCGCCCGGCCAGGTAGATGCCGGGCTCCACCGAGAAGGCGTGACCCGGGGTCAGGGCGACCCGATTCCCCTCCACTATGTAGGGGTCCTCGTGCTCCTCCAGCCCGATCCCGTGGCCGGTGCGGTGGATGAAGGCCTCGCCGTAGCCGGCGTCGGATATGACCCGGCGGGCCGCCCCGTCCACCTCCTCGCAGGTGGCTCCCACGACCGCCGCGGCCACCCCCTCGGCCTGGGCCTCCTGCAACACCATGTACAGGTTGCGCTGCTCCACGGTCGGCTCTGCGGTCCAGACCGTGCGGGTGATGTCGGAGCAGTACCCCTCCATGGTGCCGCCGAAGTCGCACACGACGGGCTCGCCGGCCTCGATGCGGCGGCCCCCGGGCTCGTGGTGGGGGCTGGCCGAGTTGGGTCCGCTGCCCACTATGGCGAAGTTGACCTTCTGGTGGCCCTCGGCGACCAGGCGCCGGCCGATGTCCTGCGACACCTCCCGTTCGGACCGCCCGATGAGTGGGATGTCCCCGGCCAGCAACTGTCCGGCGACCCGGTCGGCGGCGGCCGAGGCCGCGGTGAGGGCCTCCACCTCCTCCTCGTCCTTGACCGCCCGGAGCGGGCCGGTGACCTGCGACGAGGGACGCCAGTAGCCGGCCGGCATGGTCGCCTGGAGGGCCAGCACGAAAGTGGCCCACGTCCGGTCGGAGACCGCCACCTCTTCGACGGCCCCACCCAGGCCGGCCAGGGCGGCCACGATCTCCACCGGGTCGTCTCCCTCCGACCAGGCCCGCAGCCGGAACACGTCGGGATCCTCCTCGACCCGGGGGGCTTCCAGGCGGGGCACGACGAGGGTGGCGGCGCCGCCCCGGGGGACGACCAGCATGGTCAGCCGCTCCAACGGCATGGCCTCGTAGCCGGTCAGCCAGGGCAGGTCGGCCCCGAGGGAGAGGAGCAGCACATCGATGCCCAACTCCTCCATCCGCTCCTGGACCCGGGCCAACCGCCTGGCGCGCGCCGATGTCATCCGGCGGCAGTCGAGGCCTGGCGGGCGTGGTAGCTGGACCGGGTGAGGGGTGAAGCCTCGACGTGGGGGATGCCCATCTCCTCGCCGATCCGTTTGATCTGCGCGAACTCCTCGGGCTCCCACCAACGGGCCACCGCCAGATGATTCGTCGTGGGCCGCAGGTACTGGCCCACCGTGACTATGGCCACGCCGATCCCCCGCAGGTCGGCCAGGGTCGAGACCACCTCGTCGAATCCCTCCCCCATGCCCACCACCAGGCCGGACTTGGTGGTGAGCCCGGCGGCCCGGGCCCGGGCCAGCACGGCCAGGCTGCGGGCGTAGGAAGCCGAAGGACGCACCGCCCGCTGGAGCCGGGGCACCGTCTCGATGTTGTGATTGAGCACCTCGGGCCGGCTGGCGAAGATGGCGTCGAGCGCCGCCGGCTCGCCCTTGCAGTCCGATATCAGCAGCTCCACCGCAGTGCCGGGCGCTCGACGCCGGACCGCCTCGACGGTGGCCACGAAGCCCGACGCGCCCCCGTCGGGCAGGTCGTCGCGGGCCACGCAGGTGATCACCGCATGGGTCAGGCCCAGCCGGCTGACCGCCTCGGCCACCCGGTCGGGCTCGCCCGGGTCGAGCGGCATAGGTTTGCGGGTGTCGACCAGGCAGAAACCACAGGCCCGGGTGCACCGGTCGCCGTTGATCATGAACGTGGCGGTCCCGTCGGCCCAGCACTCGTAGATGTTCGGGCAGCCCGCCTCCTGGCACACGGTGACGAGCGACAGGTCATCGACGACATGCCTCAGACCGCGGTACTCGGGGCCGAGGCGGGCCGGGGCCCTGAGCCACTGCGGCTTGCGCTCGCTCACGGCCAGGCCGGAACCCGGGGCCACGCCGGCCTCGGCCAGCCGCCGGTCCAGCATCCGGACCGGGGTCCCACCGGCGCCCTCGCCCCGGGTGAAGGGGGCCAGATCTGATTCGGTCACCCGCCATGCCACATCCTGGCGGTCAAGGGCCCGGTGGCCCCACAGCTCGGCGGCCCCGGTCACGACTGCGTCGACCACCTCCCTCATGCCGACCGCGATGCCCTCGGCCGCCAGGGAGGTGACCGGCTTGTCGGCGATGCCGCAGGGGACGATATGGCCGAACATCGACATGTCGGGATCCACGTTGAGGGCGAAGCCGTGCATCGAACGGCCCTTGGAGACCCGCACCCCGATGGCGCAGATCTTGCGGGGTTCCGGCCCGTCGGGGTCGACCCAGACGCCGGGGTACCCGTCCAGTCGACCGGCCCCGGTCAGGCCCAGCCGGGACAGCACGTCGATCACGAGCTGTTCGATGCGGTGCACGTGACACGGCATCGACCCCGGCCCGGTCGGCACGTCCATGATCGGGTAGCCGACCAGCTGCCCGGGCCCGTGGTAGGTGACGTCACCCCCCCGGTCGCTACGTTCCAGCTCCGCCCCGACGCTCACCGGATCGACCAGTACGTGCTCGGGGCGGGCCCGCACGCCCAGGGTGTAGACAGGGCGGTGCTCGAGCAGGAGAAGCCAGTCGTGGCCTCCGTCCGCCCACAGACCGCGCTGGAGAGCCAGGGCGTCGCGGTAGCGGACCCGCCCCAGCCAGCGGGCCCGCAGCGGCTCGGGGCGAGCCGCCACCACATCGACGTCACACGACCCGCTCACAGCTCAGCGGCCCAGTCCCTCGTCTCGATGGTGTCCTTGATGGCCTTGAGGAACGCCGCCGCGTAGGCCCCGTCGAAGGCCCGGTGGTCCCACGACATCACGATGTTGCCGACCGGATGCACGGCGATCGAGTCGGTACCGTCGGGCAGCTCCACCACCACCGGGCGCTTCTTGACACCGTCGGTGGAGAGAATGGCCACCTGCGGCTGGTTGATGACGGGCACGGTGATGAACGTGCCGAACGGTCCGGCGTTGGTGATGGTCAAAGTGCCACCCGAGATGTCGTCCATGGTCAGCCGCTTGGAACGCGCCTTGGCCGCCAGCCCCGAGATCTCCCGGGCCAGCACCCTCAATCGCTTCCCGTCGGCGTCGTGGATCACCGGCACCAGCAGCCCCTCGAAGTCGAGGTCGACGGCGATCCCGAGGTTGACATCGCGATGCACGATGAGGGCATCCTCGCCCACGGAGCTGTTGACGTGCGGGAAGTCCTCGATGGCGTCCACCACCGCCCGGGTGATGAACGGCAGGTAGGTGAGCGAGAAGCCCTCGGTCTCCTTGAACTGGTTCTTGGCCCGGGACCGGACCTTCTCCACCCCGAGGAAGTCCACCTCGACTGCCACCATGGTGTGGGCCGAGGTGTGCTTCGAACGCACCATGTGCTCGGCCGTCCGGCGCCGGATGTTGGTGAACGGCACGATCACATCCCGCTCCCCCGCCGACGCCGGCGGGAAGGCGGCGACAGGAGCTCCACCGGCGGGGGTCGCGGCGGTCATCGCCGACGACGGTCGGGCCGGGGCCGGGGCGCTCGGCGCGCCTCCCGGGGCCCGCCCGTTGCGGGAGTCGATGACGGCCAGGACATCCGAGCGGGTGATCCGGCCCCCGGCGCCCGTACCGCGGATGGATGCCGGGTCGAGGTCGTGCTCGGCGATGAGGCGACGGACGACCGGAGAGAGCACCCGGGCCGGCCGGGCGGCCCCGCCCGGCGGCGCCTCCCGGCCCTCCTCGGCGCCCGGCGACGGCTGTTCGGGGGCCGGCGCCACCCGACCGGTGGCCGGCGGCGAGGTGGCC